>JALZAF010000123.1 GCA_030948505.1 Chloroflexota bacterium | reverse complement strand
CTTGCGGACCCCATGGGCAGCTGGATGGACGGCAGCGTCGCGAGAAGGAGCCCGGCGATGCCGAGGGTGGCGAGGCCCGCGCCGAGTGGTCGCAGGAGCTCGAGGCGGGCCGGCCCGAAGGCAGCGGCGATGCGGCGCCAGCCACGTGGCCGCAGGCGGGCGGCCTGTTCGGGGCTGAGGGTGAAGTCGCGGGTCCGCTCGGCGGCCGGCAGGGCGGCCGTGGCCAGGGCGAGGGCGCGCAGGTCTCCTGCCAGCTCGGCACAGCTGGGGCAGTCGGCGATCTGGCGTTCGGCGGCCAGTCGTTCGGGGGCGGTCGGATCGTGGTCCAGCACGGCGGCGACGAGCAGCAGGTCGTGCTCGGCGTGGGGGGTGGAACGCACCTGCGTCGGTGTCCGGTCAGTCACGGAACAGCTCCATCCGATCCTGGAGCAGGGCTCGCAGGGCGAGCCGCCCGCGGTGGATCCGGGACTTGACCGTGCCGAGCGAGACGTCGGTCATGACCGCGATCTCGGCGTAGTCGTAGCCCTCCACGTCGAAAAGGACGATGGCGGCCCGCTGGTCCGGGGTGATCCGCGCCAGCGCCTCCTTGAGGATCTTCGTGCGCTCGCCGCCCACGGCGATCCGAAGCGGATCGACCTCGTCGCCGGCCCGCGGCTGCCAGCTGTCGTCCTCGAGCTCGGGGTAGGGCTGGACCGGCCGGCGCTTCTTGGCTCGCTGGGCGTCCATCGCCGCGTTGACACAGATCCGGCTGAGCCAGGACCGAACGCTGCCGCCACGGAACGTCCCGAGGTTGCGGTAGGCGGAGAAGAACGCCTCCTGGACCGCGTCGGATGCCTGGTCGCGATCCGGAACCATGCGCACGACCAGGGCGAACAGGTAGTCCTGGTAGCAGACCACGAGGTCGTTGAAGGCATCGAGGTCGCCGCCTCGGGCGCGCTCGATCAGGATGAGGTCGCGGCGCTGGACGGGGTCGTCAGTGACCGTCGTCGAGCGAAGGTCCTCCACGGGCGGTGGATCCCTCCGGACGGCGATACGCAGGCTGGGGGAGTCTAGCATCGGCTCCCGGCCAGACGGCGGGTCTGGAGGCAGGGTTCCTCCCCGCTGCCGGCCGGCACCGTGCGCCGACCGCTCGCTGGCGCGCTACGATCGAGCTCGCTCCACCGGCCGAAGTGGCGGAACTGGCAGACGCGACGGTCTCAAACACCGTTGAGGGCAACCTCGTCCGGGTTCAAGTCCCGGCTTCGGCACCACCAGATTCAGGCGGGAGGATGACCTGTGGACCTCGCGATCAGTCCGCTCCTGCTCATCGTCGCCGTGGTGGTCGGGATCCTCGTGCTTGTCGGGCTGGCCACTCGACCGAAGTAGCGCAGGGTCAAACCGAGGCGGCTAGCTCGCGTCCGGCCGTTCGAGTGGTCCCAGGTTGCCGTGCCGGCCGCTAGCCTCGAGCGCCAGCGCGTGCTCGTGCCGCTTGCGAAGGAGCGCCTCCGCCTGGGCGGTGGCGATTCGCAGCGCCGCCTCGTCGCCGTGATCCGCCGCCCGGCTGGCGCGCTGCTCCGCCCGGTCGCTCGCCCGGCGGTAGTGCGCGGTGTCCGTCGCGTCGTTTCGGTAGGTTTGCCTGACGTCGGCCATTTCTGTCCCTCGGCACGAGCCCATGTCCGGATCTGGTTAGTACTTTCAGCCTAGGCGCTGCCCGGTACCGCGCAAGTGGGCGTGGCTGCATTGCGGTGTTTCGACGCACCCTCCAGATCAACTCACGGCGGGCGGCCGGCTGCTAGAGTAACTTGGGCAAGCGCAGCGGAGGGCGGCGCGTGATCGTCCGGATCAGTCGGGCAGACGTGGTTCACGACGCCGAGGCTGCCGTCTTCGCACCCTCCGCGAAAGCACTGCAGGCGTCGCTCGTCCGGCCAGCCTGGAGGGCCTGGTGATCGCCCGCCATGTGGCTCCTGCAGGTCGGCATAGAGCTCGTGTCGATCACCCTGTGGCGGGACAGCGATGCCATCGCCGCAGCGTTCGGCGATCGGTGGGCCCGGCCGACCACCATGCCCGGCCTCGACGGCCTGCTTGACGAACCACACCGTGGAGCATTTTGAAGCGGTAGCGGCCGACTACGGGGAGCTGGTGGAGCCGTGCATGGCGCCGGGCGAACGGTCCGCCGGCCCCGATCCGGGGACGCCGGCCCGCTGACGGGTCAGGCCGGCTCTGGCCCGCTCCCCTCCCCTCCGGGGTTCGGCTCCTGATCGATCAGCTTCTCCCGCGCAGACGCGTCGGACGTCGCCAGGCGTTCGGCCGCGAGGCCGTCGCTCTCTTCCTGGCCGGCCAGGCGGAAGACCTCCCGCGCCTTCTGCTCGACGCGTTCGGCGAGCTCGTGGAAGGTTCGGCTCGAGATCGACACGCGGCGCTTCTCTCGCTCCATCGCGCGCAGCTCGTCGACGGCCTTGAGCAGCCGCTCGGAGTCGCGACGCAGAGCGTCGCTGGCCGCCCGCGCCGCTTGGTCGTCGTCCTCGGCCATCAGATCAGCGTGGTGAGGCGGCGCTTGCGGAGGCGGCTTACCGCTCGCCGACGGCCTTGCGGACCCCTCACAGTCCGGCGACCCAGGGCGGAGCCGCGGGCGGATGGCGCGATCCCCGACTAGACTCCGGCCCGTGATGACCGCCAGCGTGCAGGAACGCTATGCGCCGGCCAGCTGTTGCTTCGGGTGCGGCCCGGCAAACGATCGAGGGTTGCGTGTCCGAAGCCGCGTAGATGGCGACGAGCTGGTCGCCGACTGGACGCCGGAGCCCTACCACGAGGCCTTCAGTGGGGTGCTCAACGGCGGGATCGTGGGCACCCTCCTCGACTGCCACTCCAACTGGACGGCGGCCATGCACCTGATGCGGACGACTGGCGCACAACAACCGCCGGCCTGCGTGACCGCCGACTACGCCGTCCGCTTGATACGGCCCACGCCAACCGACGCGCCCGTCCACCTCCGGGCACGGGTGGTGGAGGCGACGGGCGACCGAGCCACGGTGGAGGCCGAGCTGAGCGGAGGCGGCCGCACGACCGCGACGTGTCGTGGCACGTTTATCGCGGTGAAGCCCGGCCACCCGGCCTACGGACGCTGGTAGCCATGGTTTTTCGCCGGTTCCTCGGCCTTCCCGCACCCGACGAGCCCGATCGCGAGGCCGCACCGGATACGAGCGGGGCCGCACCCAAAGGGGCCGTAGGTCCTATCGGCGAGACGGCGACGGTTCGCCGGATCGTCGCCCGGCTCGAGGCACTGCCGCACGACCAGGCGCGCTACCTGGCCGGCTTTGCCTACGTCATGAGCCGGGCGGCGCAGGCCGACCTCGACATCAGCGCCGAGGAGACCGCCGTCATGGAGCGGTCCGTGGTGGAGCTGGGCGGGATCGACGAGGCTCAGGCTGTCCTGGTCGTCGAGATGGCCAAGTTGCAGGCGCGGATGCAGGGCGCGACGGAGGACTTCCTCGTGACCCGGGAGTTCGCCCGCATCGCGACCGAGGAGCAACGGCTGGCCGTCCTTCGCTGCTGCTTCGCGGTCAGTGCCGCCGACAACTCGATCAGCGCGACCGAGGCATCGGTGGTCAACGAGATCGCCCGCGAGCTCGACCTCACGCGTTAGCAACTCAACGACGTGCGCGCCGATTTCGTCGAGCAGCTGTCGGCGATCCAGGCGATGCGGCGGCTCAATCAGCCCGGTTGATCGCGGACGACGGCCTCAGGACAGACTGAGCTCCACGACACCGTCGCCGAGACGGCGGCGAACCTCGGCCAGCAGCTCGGCGTCGTAGGCAACCGGCTTGAGCGGAATCGGCAGCGCCCGAATGCCCGAAACATCGACGTGGACCATCACCGGCGTCAGCCCGGGACGCTGCCGAATGACCTCCCGGAACGTTCGCATCGCCTCGAGCAGGCGCTCCGATTCCCGCCCTGTGAATCGAACGTGGAGGACCCGTGAGGCGCCAGCATCGGTCGGTGACGTGGCCGCGGTTGCAGCGCCAGCGGCCCGTGCCCGCGCCTCATCCGGAAGCGCCGGCTCGTCCGGCTCGTCGGCTGTCCCGAAGCCGCCGAAGTCGGGTGGTTCCTGGTAGGTCGGGATGGGCTCGGCCGGTGCGATCGAGGGGAGGCCAGACGTGCCGGGATCGGCCCCTGGCGCGTCGGCTCGCAGCGGTGACACGCGGGCCGGCGCGGGTTCGGTGGGAGCGTCTTCGGCGGAGGGATGGCCCGGACCCACCGGCACGAGCGGTCGGCGATCGGACTGGGCGGATCGGTAACCGTTGCCGTTGCCCGATCCCCCAGCGGGGGCTCCGGCTGCCGTTGCGGGACCGCGCCGGCGCGGGGCCCCGC
>JALZAF010000089.1 GCA_030948505.1 Chloroflexota bacterium | reverse complement strand
GGACGGAGGAGACCGCTCGTCAGGAGAGGACGAGGGGCCGGTTGGGAGTCCGGTTTAGTGCCAGATCGGCGCGCCGCCGAAGGTGATCGTGTGGGCCGCCGCGATTGCCTTCTGCTGGACCTCGGCCGGAAGCGGCACGAAGCCGAGTGCCTCTTCCATCGTCTGGCCCTGGGTCAGCGTCCAGCCGATCAGCGACACCAGGTCGGTGCCCTTGTCCTTGTCCTTCTGGTCCTGGTAGACCAGCAGGTAGGTGTACGACGCAATCGGGTAGGTGTCCGGGCCGGGCCCGTTGATGATCGGTCCCTGCCGCGAGTCGGCGGGGAATTTTGCCACCGCGGCCTTGGCCGCGGCCGTGACACCGGCCGTCGAGCCGGCCACGAAGTTTCCGTCGGCATTCTTGAGCTTGGCGGACGTCAGCTTCGCCTGGGTTGCGTACTGGAGCTCGACATAGCCGACCGCTCCGGGCGTGTTCTTCACGCCAGCCGCGACGCCGTCGTTCTTGTCGGCGCCCTGGCCGACCGCCCACTTGACGTCCTTGCCGGCGCCAATGCCGCTGGCCTTCCAGTCTGTGCTGGCGGTGTTGAGGTAGGTCGTGAACGCGTTCGTCGTGCCCGAGCCGTCGGAGCGGTGGACCACCAGGATCGCCTGGTCGGGGAGGGTGGCGCCGCTGTTGAGGGCGGCGATCGCGGGGTCGTTCCACTTGCTGATCTTGCCCAGGAAGATCTTGCCGACGGTGTCGCCGTCGAGCTTCAGCTCGGTCAGGCCCGGGACGTTGAAGATGACGACAACGGCCCCCAGGGCGGTGGGGATGTGCAGCATCTTGGTACCGGCCGGTAGCTTGGCCAGTTCCTCGTCTTTCATCGGCGCGTCCGATGCCCCGAAGTCGACCGTCTGCTGGGTGATCTGGGTGATGCCCCCGCCGGAACCGATGGCCTGGTAGTTGAACTTGACGTTCGGATATTTGTCGGTGTAGGTCTGGAACCAGACGTCATACAGCGGCTTGGGGAACGTGGCTCCTGCGCCATTGAGGGTGACCGCGGCGGACGTCGGCGGGATGGCATCGGCCTTGCCGGCAGATGCCTGCGCCGACGCCGGTGGGGCCGATGCGCCGGCCGCACTGCTGGGGCTCGGACTGCTCGGGCTTGAGCAGGCTGCCAACGCCAGCGCCAGCGCTGTCATCGCCGCGGCTACGCGCCGGCTCGTTGAGCCAATGATCATCGAGAAAGCCTCCTCTGCGACCGCCTGGATCGCGGCCTATGGCGCAATGCGGCGCCTCCCTGTCATGGGTTCGTCGGTTCGACCTTGACGAGGGCACGTGACGGCAGGGTGTGAGAGGGGTTAACAAACGGTTATTGCTGTCCGCCGGATGGGCGGGACGGAGCCGTGGCGGCACCCCTATGATCGGCCGCGTGAGTCGAAGCCCGGCATGACGCGGCGCGGGATCCTGATCACCGCCGACGGCCTCGATCGAGCCGGGACCGCCGCAGCCCTCGACACGCTCGGTCAGTGGTTGGAGCGTCGGGGGCACCGGGTCGAGGTCATCCCGTCACAACCATCGGCCATGGTTCGCCGCGCGGCGGCGTCGCGTCGGACGCGCCCGTTCCTCGATGCTCGCGTGGCGGCCCTGCTGGGAGCGGCGGATATCGAGCACGGCTCGATGGGCCCGGTCCGCGCGGGTCTCGACCGCGGGTCTGTGGTGCTGTTCGACCGCTACGCCTGGACGTCGATCGCCCGGGGGGTCGCGCGCGGACTCGACCCGTCATGGGCGCGGAGCCTGTACCGCTTCCTGCCCCGCCCGGACCTGTCCATCTACCTGCGCCAGACGGCAGCGGACGCCATGCGGCAGACGCTGGCCATCGTGCCGTCGGATGGGGCACTGGCAGCGGCCGCTGGGTCGTATGGGCCGTTCCTGGACCGGGTCGTCAGCCAGCTCGATGAGCTCGCCGCGGAGGCCGCGGGTCCCCACGCACAACCGTGGCCCGTTCCATCGCTCGTCATCGATGCGCGCCGCTCGCCGGCTGCGACCGGGTCGACGATTCGCGATGCCGTCCGGCCTCTGCTGACGAGTTCGCGGGGCGGGCGGGGCTCAGTCCGCGGCCGCGCAAATGGGGGCGATGCCACGGGCGGCGAAGCGAGCGCGGACCTCGATGCGGGACGATCGTTGCCCGCTCCAGGACGCGGAGGTCACGGCCAACCCGGTCGCCTGATCGTGCTCGAGGGCATCGACCACGCCGGCCGATCGACGCAGGCCGGACTGCTCGAGCGGCATCTGCGGTATGCGGGGCGCGGGGTCGTGAGGACGTCATTCGGAACATCGTTGATCGCAGGGGAGGTCCTGCGCGAGGCCAAGCGGGATCGTGGCTGGGATCCCGCGGCGATGCTGCTGCTGTACGCGGCCGATCTGGCCGAGCGGCTGCAGCACGTCATCGGCCCGGCGCTGCGCGCCGGTCTGACGGTCATCGCCGATCGCTACGCCTACACACCAGCGGCACGTGCCGTCGTCCGCGGGCTTGCTCCCGGATGGGTGGAGGGCCTGTTCACGTTCGCGCCGCGCCCCGACGCTGTCCTGCTGCTCGATCTCCCGCTGTCGCTGGCCCTGGCGCGCGGTGTTGCCGATCGCGGAATTGCCGTATCCAGCGTCGACCGGCCGGTGCTTGATTCCGGGCAAGCCGGCGACTACGAACGCTTCCAGGGCCTGGTGTCGGGCTGGTTCGGGGATGCCGCCGAGCGCTACGGGTTCTCACGCATCAACGCGGACCGGGAGGCCCACAGCGTCCAGGCGTCGATCCGACGCTCAGTGGCCCCGTTGTTCGACTCGGACGCGCGGGTCACGGCAACGTCGTGATTCGGATCGCCCACCTGTCGGACCTCCATTACGACCGGAGTCGCCAGCTGCGGGTCACCCTCGAGCGCCTCGTCAAGCTTGTCGCCGACAGCGGCCCGGACCTGGTCGTGGTCAGCGGCGATCTTTCGGCCGACGGTCGCAGCAGCCAGCTGGACGAGGTCCGCGACATCCTGGGACGGCTGGACGGCATCCCGATGCTGGTGGTCCCCGGCAACCGCGACCTGGAGCCGTCGGCGGGTCCGCCCGGCGAGTCGCAGCCACTGCCGGTCGACTCCGACCTGGACTTCTTCCTGGCCCTCGAACCGGCGCTGGCCCTCGGCTTCGAGGATGAGGGCGATGGCGAGAGCGACCCTGCTCACCGCTTCGTGGCGCGATTCGGTCCGACCGAACCCGTCGTCGAGGACGATCGTTTCGTGGCCGTCGGGGTCCAGTCCAGCCCCAAGCTCAGCAGCGAGAGCCTGGCCAGAGCGGCGCGTCGGCTGCGACGGTCGGACGGCGAGGTCCGCATCTTTGCCCTGCACCACGGGCTGCTGCCGGTGCCGGGACGGAAGCTTCGCGATGGCGACCTTGTTGCTCGCGCGGGTGACGTCCTGTCGCTGCTGTGCGATCTGCGCGTCGATCTCGTGCTGCACGGCCACGTCCATCGTGCCAACGTCTGGCGCCTGTCCGACGCGCGCGGCGACATCGTGGTGGCTAGCGCGGGCGCCCTCGTCAACGACGGTCGGCGTGACGCCAGCTTCCTCGAGATCGTCGTGGACGGCGACTCGATCGAGGTCGATCGGCGGTCCGTTGCAACCGGACGGTCAACCCCGCTGTTTGCTTCGGGCGATGTCCGCGCGAGCCGGGGGCGAGGCCGGGCCGTCGCTAGACGATGAGGCCCCCACCAACTGCCGTCGTTCCTGGCCAGCCGCTGGTTGGAGCGGCGATCGACTGTGGTTCCAACTCGGTGCACCTGCTCGTCGGCATCGTCGAGAATCATCGCGTCCGGCCGCTGGCCGATGAGTCGACATTTCTGGCCCTGGGTGCAGCCGCAGCAGAGGGCGAGCTGGGGGCGACCCTGATCGATCATCTGGTCGCGACCATGGTGGGCTACGTCGGACTGGCGCGCGGCCTGGGTGCCGGCGATCTCGTCGCCGTCGGCACCGAACCATTCCGTCGTGCGACCGACGCTCGCCAGGCGCTGGCCCAGATCAGGACCGCGACGCACGTCCGGGCCGCCGTGATCAGTCACACGGAAGAGGCGCTGCTTACGCTGATCGGTGTGACGGGCGGGCGGCGCGTCAACGCCGGGTTGCTCGTCTGTGATGTCGGCGGAGGCAGCACGGAACTCGCGATGCTGGGCCCGCGCCGGCGACCAACCGCTTTCGGAGTTCGCGCCGGGTCCGCGGTCCTCACCGAGCGCATCGTCCGACACGACCCACCCACAACGGCGGAGCTGCGCGCGCTGCGCGATGCGGCCGCGAAGCTCGTCGCCGTGCTGCCGCCAGCTCCTCGCGGCCGGCTCGTCGCGGTTGGCGGGAGCGCGACGAATCTGCTGCGCGTTCTGCCGGTTGCGGCCCTGGACATGGTCCTCACCCGCGCACGACTCGACGAGATCAGCGCGACCCTGGCAACGGAACCCGCGGCCATCGCGGCCCAGCGCCACCGCGTGAGCCCAACCCGCGCGCGACTGTTACCCGCAGGCGCCGCCATCCTCGACGCGATCATGGCGCGCTACGCCGCGGATCAGGTGGAGGTCTCGCAGCTCGGCATACGCGAAGGCATCATGCTCGCGACATCGCAACGCGGTGAGCCATGGCGACGCCGCCTGCGGCAACTTGCGGCGGGTTGGGGACCCGCGCTCGCCGATTGAGCCGCGGCCGCCGGGCGCCTCAGCCGGCCGGCTTGAGCGCGTCGGGCGGCAGGAGCCAGCGCAACGTGCCGCCATCCGGCGCCGGCGGCGCATCGAAATCGACTCGTGCCAGAGCGCCCTTTGGCATGGGCACGGCAGTCGTGCCGAGCAGCTCCGCGAGCAGGCCCGAGAAATCAGGATCGTGGCCCACGAACACCGTCCTGCTCGACTCCGATGCAGCGATCACGGCACGCAGATCGGCGAGGTCGAAGCCCTCGGCCAGTCGATCGTCCAGGGTCACCGAGGCGCGAAGTGCGGATGCAACGATGTCCGCCGTCTGGCGTGCCCGGACCTTTGGCGAGCTGACAATCCTGTCCGGACGGAATCCGATTCCGGCCAGGAATTTGCCGAGTCGCTCGGCCTGGCGCGTTCCCTTCGATGACAAGGGCCGTTCCGAATCCGGTCCGCGCCATGCCGCCGGATCGCCGGCATCAGCGTGTCGCAACAGGTAGATCTCGAAACGGGACTTGGCCATGCATGCATGATGCCACTGTTCGCGCAGTCGTCGAAATGGACAGGAGACGCCCATACTGACGACAGGGGGTTTGAAAACACTGGAGGAAGCAATGGCGAAGAAGCAGTCATCGAAGTCGAAGCGATCGGGACCGAAGGTGGGCGCGCGCCTGGACAAGGCAATCGCACGCGCCGAAGCGGAGGTCGCGAAGCGGACCGCTCAGCTCGGTGCGGCGTCGGCGGTCCTGGCCGGTCTGCGGCGACGCAGCGGTGCCGTCGTCAGGCCATTGGTCGATGCATTGCCCGTCGGCAAGAAGCGACCCGCACGTGG
>JALZAF010000070.1 GCA_030948505.1 Chloroflexota bacterium | reverse complement strand
GCATCGTCGTCAGCTCGAAGCTGACCCGCAGCGACGAGGAAGTCGTCGTCGCGTTCCGCGATTCGGCCGTCGGCCGCAAGACGATGCTGGCCAGCCTGGCCAACCTCGACGTCGTCGGGTGACCGAGACCGTCGACCGCCTGCCCGTCGATCCGGCCCTGGTCGAGGAGGCGGCCGGGCTCGACATCGAGACGGCCGCCGCTCGCCACGCCGACCTCGCGGATCGCGTCAGCCGTGCCAACGCCCTGTACTACGAGCAGGATGCGCCCGAGCTATCCGACGCCGAGTACGACGATCTCTTCCGCCGCCTCGTCGCCCTGGAGACCGCCCACGCGGAGCTGGTGACGCCCGATTCGCCGACCCAGCGGGTCGGGGGGGCGCCGACCGGCACCTTCGATGAAGTCCGCCACCGGCGGCCGATGCTGTCCCTGGCCAACGCCTTCAGCCACGACGAGCTGCGGGCCTTCGACAGCCGGGTCCGCAGGGCTCTCGGCCTGCCGCCGGCCCCGGAGCCGGCGGGGGGGCTGAGCTACGTCGCCGAGCTCAAGATCGACGGCCTGGCCGTCTCCCTGCGCTACGAGCGCGGTCGCTTCGTCCAGGGCGCGACCCGCGGCGACGGCACGACCGGCGAGGACGTCACGGCCAACCTGCGCACAATCTCGACGCTGCCGGAACGCCTGCCCGAACCCGCCACGCTCGACGTTCGCGGCGAGGTGTTCATGCCCAAGGCGGAGTTCGCCCGCATCAATGCCGAGCGCGAGGAGGCCGGCCTGCCGCTGTATGCCAATCCTCGCAACAGCGGCGCGGGGTCGCTGCGCCAGAAGGATCCGGGCGTGACCGCCGGCCGCCTGCTCGCAACCTGGCAGTACCAGCTCATCGAGGAGGACGGCGGCGAGGCGGGTGTCGACAGCCAGTCGGCGGCGCTCGATCGGCTCGATCGCCTCGGCTTCCCGGTCAACCCCAACCGGGGGGCCGGCCTCGACATCGAGGCGGTCCTTGCCTTCACCGAGACCTGGCGCGAGGCTCGCCACGAGTTGCCGTACGAGACCGATGGCGTGGTCGTCAAGGTCGACCGGCTCGACCAGCAGGCGCAGCTGGGGATGGTTTCCCGGGCACCGCGCTGGGCGATCGCCTTCAAGTTCCCGCCGGAACAGGTCGAGACGCGGGTCGAGGACATCGTCGTCTACGTCGGCCGGACGGGGACCCTCACCCCGGTGGCCCACCTGGCGGCGGCCAAGGTCGCTGGCTCGACCGTGACTCGGGCCACCCTCCACAACCTCGACGAGGTCCGCCGCAAGGACATCCGGATCGGTGACACGGTCGTGCTGCAGAAGGCCGGCGATGTGATCCCGGAGGTGGTTCGGCCGCTGGTCGACCGACGAACCGGCGCGGAGCGCGAGTTCGATATGCCCGCGACGTGCCCGGTCTGCGGCACGCCGGTGGTTCGGGACGAGGGTGCGGTGCGCCACTACTGCCCCAATCCGGCCTGCCCGGCGCGCGTGTCGCAGGAGTACGGCCACTTCGTTGGCCCGGGCGGGATGGACATCGAGGGCGCCGGCTGGGCCGTCCTGAGCCAGCTGCTGCAGCGCGGCATGGTCAAGCGGCGGGGCGACTTCTACCGCCTGTCAGTGGAGGACCTCGAGTCGCTGGAGCGGTTCGCCCGCAAGAGCGCGGAGAACCTGTACCGCTCGATCCAGCGCTCGAAGCGACGGCCGCTGGGCCGAATCCTCAACGGCCTCGGCATCCCCCAGGTCGGCTGGCAGACGGCGACGGACATGGCCGATTGGCTTGCCGCCGAGCTCCCGGCTCGTGACGGCTGGCTGGCCGAAGCCGCGCTCCGCCTGCGCCAGATCGCGACCGAGTCGCCGGAGCGCTTCGAGGAGATCTTCGGCGTAGGACCCGCGGTCGCGGCGAGTCTGGTCGCGTATTTCGGCCCCGAAGGCCCGGGTGCCGAGGTGCTCCAGGACCTGGCTGACGCCGGGGTCGTGGCGGAGCTGCCCGCCCCGCGCGCGACGGCAGCGCCCGAAGGCCCGTTGGCCGGCAAGAGCGTCGTCGTGACCGGGACGCTCGACGGCTACAGCCGCCAGGAGGCGGAGGAGGCGATCCGGGCCGCGGGCGGCAAGGCGGCCGGTTCGGTCAGCCGGAAGACGGACTATGTGCTCGCGGGCGAGAATGCCGGCTCGAAGCTGGCCAAGGCGGAGGAGCTAGGGGTTCCGGTCCTCGACGAGGCTGCCTTCCGAAAGCTCCTGTCGGGCGGCTAGAGCCCGGTCAGTGCCGCCCGTTGGAGCGGCGGTGGTAGCGCTCCATGAGCTCGGCCACGGCGGCCCGCGAGTCCTGCCACTCGGGCTGATCGCCCAGGACCGGCGTGTCCGGGCCCCAGCGCTTGAGCTGGGTCATGGCCGTGACGATCGCATTGTGGTCGAACGTGCGCCGCCGCCCGGCCTCGACGTTGCCGGTCACCAGGTAGCGTCGGACGATGTCGAACGGCGCGGTCCAGCGACCGATCCGGATGCGGTCGCCCTCGCGCATCGACTCGAGCAGCTCGTCGTCGCCGACGGGATGGCGGTCGTGCTCGCCCAGGTGGTGCTGCAGATCGACCCGCGCGCCCGGCCGGTCCAGGCTCGCCAGGCGTCCGTCGTCGTCGACCGTGCGGTAGCAGACCGGGCACGAGGGAAGGGTGGCGTCGGCGCGGGGTGGGGCGCCGTACGGCAGGCCGCAGCGGCGGCAGAAGGCCGCGTTCGTGGCGGGCGTCCCGCACTGCAGGCAGGCGGTGAGTGCCATCAGCCCAGCCGCCCGTTCTCCAGGGCGCTGACCGCCCGCCGGGTGACGTCGTCGGCGCCCTCGATCCGGACGTGCCAGTACTCGGGCGTGTAGAGGCCCGCGGGGCTGCGGGTGACCGACGGGCGACCCGTGCCTCCGAGGCGCTCGATGGCGGTCGTCAGGGCGCCGGCCAGCCGGGCTGGCGAGTCTGGTCGAGGCATGTGGGGATCGAGATAGGCCGCCAGGGCAGACACGAACCGCTCCAGCTCGGGGCGGGTCAGCGCGACTCTGACGTCGTCGCTCGGCGCGGGATCCGGGGCGACGGCGCGGTCGGCGTCGTCAGGTCCGCGCAGTCGCCGCCTGGCGCGGTCGAGGCTCTTGGTAACCCACATCGGACGGGGCGGTCTCCGGGTTGGATATGGGGCTGACAAAGCCTGGGGAACGCGTTCAGCATCGTGGGACGAACGGCGGTCCGCCATGACCCATTCGGGGGATGCGTCCGCGGCACCATCGGATCAGGGCTTCTGCGTTCAACAGGGGACGGGCTGGCGGCCGGTGGGTGTCGGCTATGATCGCGGCCATGGCGACCCTGTCCCGAGCGGACGTCGAGCACGTCGCCCACCTGGCCCGTCTCGGTCTCAGCGACGAGGAGCTGACGCGGCTGGAGGGGCAGCTCAATCACATCCTGGACCAGTACGGCATCCTGGCTCGCCTCGACACGGAGTCGATCCCCCCCACGGCCCAGACCATCGAGATCGACAACATTCTGCGGGACGACGTGGCGGGGCCCAGCCTGCCGGTGAGCGCCGTCATCGGCAATGCCCCCGCAAGCGAGGGTGACTTCATCGTCGTGCCGCCCATCCTCGACCGGGACGCCTGAGCCAGTGGCCGACCTCACCCGCCTGGCCGGGCACGAGCAGGCCGAGCGACTGCGCTCCGGCCTGCTGTCCGTGCGCGAGCTGACGGTCGCCCACCTCGACGCCGCCGAGCGGCAGAACCACGCCCTCAACGCCTGGCTGACAATCGACCGCGAACGGGCGCTGGGCGAGGCCGACGCGGCCGACGTACGGCTGGTGGCTGCCAGGAGAGCCGGCCCGACCGAGCTGGAGGCACTCCCGCCGTTGTTCGGCCTGCCCCTCGCCTTGAAGGACCTGGTGTCGCTCGCCGGCGGGCAGTGCACGGCCGGGTCGCGCATCCTCGAGGGCTATCTCGCACCGTACGACTCCCACGTCACCGAGCGCCTGCGGGCGGCCGGTTCGGTGATCCTGGGCAAGACCAACATGGACGAGTTCGCGATGGGCTCGTCGACCGAGCACTCCGCGTTCGGCCCGACCGCCAATCCGTGGGCGCTGGACCGTGTTCCGGGCGGGTCGTCGGGCGGTTCGGCGGCCGCGGTGGCGGCCTACCACGCGCCGTTCGGCATCGGCACCGATACCGGCGGATCGATCCGCCAGCCGGCAGCCTTGTGCGGCATCGTGGGCCTCAAGCCGACGTACGGCCGCGTCAGCCGCTACGGGATCGTGGCCTTTGCCAGCAGCCTCGACCAGATCGGCCCGTTCGGGCGCGACGTCCGCGACGCGGCGGCGCTGCTGCATGCCGTCGCCGGCCGGGACGAGCGCGACTCGACGTCCGCGCCGGTGGCCGTGCCGGATGACCTGCTGCGGCTGCCGGCCGGCGATGACGAGGCCGCCGCCTGGCTGCGGGGCAAGCGCCTGGGACTGCCCCGCGAGTACTTCGTTGCGGGCATGGAGCCCGGCGTCGAGGCGCGCGTCCGGGAGGCCGTCGCGGCCCTCCAGAAGGCGGGAGCGCGTGTCGATGAGGTGTCGCTGCCCCACACCGAGTACGGCCTGGCCACCTACTACATCGTCGCCCCGGCGGAGGCATCGGCCAACCTGGCTCGCTACGACGGCATTCGCTACGGGCCGCGCCTCGGCGACGGCGACGTGCTGACGAACTACCTCGCGACTCGCGGCCAGGGCTTCGGCCCGGAGGTGAAGCGGCGCGTGATGCTGGGCACCTACGCCCTGTCGGCGGGCTACTACGACGCCTACTACCTCAAGGCGCAGAAGGTCCGCACCCTCATCAAGGGCGACTTCGACGCGCTCTTCGGGCAGGGCTTCGATGCCCTCGTCGCCCCGACCTCGCCCTCGGTGGCCTTCCGCCTCGGGTCGAAGCTCGCCGACCCGGTGTCGATGTACCTCTCGGACGCGTGCACCCTGCCCGTCAACATGGCCGGCCTGCCCGGGCTGTCGATACCGTGCGGCCTGTCGGAGGGCCTGCCGGTCGGCCTCCAGCTGATCGGCGCCCCGTGGTCGGAGCTGGAGCTGTTTCGAATCGGTCGCGCCTACGAGGCGATCACGGCGAGCGCCGACTGGCGCGCCGCCGAGCCGACGGAGCTGGTCATGGCCGACGACCCTGCCGCGCCGACGCCCGCCGAGCGGGCCCGCGCCATGGCCTCCAGCGGACACTGAGGACGAGAATGGCGACCCAGGCTCGGCAGCGCGGCACCGCCCGACCCCCGCTGGCCGAGCGCGCCCTCGCCGAGCGCGTCCGAGCGGTCCCACCGTCCGGCATCCGCCGCTTCTTCGACATCCTGGCCACGATGACCGACGTCATCAGCCTCGGAGTGGGGGAGCCCGACTTCGACACGCCATCGCAGGTCGTCGAGGCCGGCGTCGAGTCGCTGCGGAGCGGTCGAACCCACTACACCAGCAATTACGGGACGCTGGACCTGCGACGCGCCCTCGCCGAGCACCTCGAGCGTCGCTACGGCGTCGCCTACGACCCGGTCCGCGAGCTGCTCATCACCGTCGGCGCGTCGGAGGCGGTCGACCTCGCCCTGCGCGCGACCTGCGACCCGGGCGACGAGGTGATCCTGCACGAGCCGTCGTACGTCGCGTACGCGCCCGCGATCACGTTTTCCGGCGGGGTCGTCCGATTCGTCCGCACGCGGCTGGAGGACGACTTCGCGCTCGACCCGGCGGCGGTCGAGGCGGCGGTCTCGCCGCGCACGAAGGCGCTTTTCCTGGGCTACCCGTGCAACCCGACCGGGGCGGTCCTGCCGGACGAGGTCCAGGACGAGCTGGCCCGGATCGCCGTGCACCACGACCTGCTGGTCTACTCGGACGAGATCTACGACCGGCTTTCGTATGGCTCGTACCGTCACCGGGCGATGAGCGCCCTGCCGGGGATGCGCGACCGGACGATCCTGATGGGCGGCTTCTCCAAGGCCTACGCCATGACCGGCTGGCGGGTGGGATACCTGGCGGCGCCGGCGGCGATGCTCGAGGGGATCGTCAAGGTCCACCAGTACGGAATTATGTCCGCGCCGACGACGGCGCAGGACGCCGCGCTGGTGGCGCTGACAACGGGCGACGCGGACGTCGAGCGGATGGTGGCCGAGTACGACCGCCGTCGACGCCTGCTCGTCGATGGGCTGAACCGCCTGGGGCTCACGACGTTCGAGCCGCGGGGCGCTTTCTATGCCTTCCCACGCATTTCCTCCACCGGCCTGGACTCCGAGGCCTTCGCCCAGGGCCTGCTCGAGGAGGAGCGGGTCGCCGTGGTACCGGGGGTCGCCTTCGGACCGTCCGGCGAGGGCCACGTGCGCGCCTGCTACGCGACGGCCTACGAGCAGCTCGAGGAAGCGCTGGTCCGGATCGGCCGCTTCGTGGAGCGCCACCAGGCGGCCTGACGATGCCCCTCCTGCTCACGTTCTGCGGGCTCGTGGCGTTCGGAATCGGCGCCTGGCGCGGCTATGCCGCCGTCCGGCAGGCGCTGGCCCCGCTGGTCCACGACGGTGAGCCAACCCGCAGCGCGATCGAGGGCGCTCGCCCGGTGCAGGATCGGTTCCGCGTCCGGCTCTTCGTCCATCGCGTCACGGGTTCCGTCGCCTGGCTCATCGTCGCCCTGTACGGCCTCTACCTGCTGTCGGTGGGGGCGTCGGCGCAATGACCGCTACCAGCCCCGACCGGGCAGAGCCGGGCCTCCTGGAACGCTATGAGCCGGTCATCGGGATCGAGGTCCATTGCCGGTTGAAGACGGCCAGCAAGATGTTCTGCTCGTGCTCGGCGGATTTCGATGGGGCAGCACCGAACAGCCACGTCTGCCCCGTCTGCCTCGGCCTGCCGGGCGCGTTGCCGGTCATTAACCGCCTGGCCGTCGAGCACGTCCTCACGACCGGCCTGGCGATCGAGGCGACCATCCCGCCCGCTACGCGCTGGGACCGCAAGAACTACTTCTACCCGGATCTCCCCAAGGGCTACCAGATCAGCCAGTACGAGCTGCCGCTCGCTTCCCGCGGGCGATTGACGTTCGACACCGCCGCCGGGCCGTTCAGCGTGGGTATCACCAGGGCTCACCTCGAGGAGGACACGGCCAGGCTGATCCACGGCAAGGACGGGGCCGGCCGGCCGGTCAGTCTCGTCGACTTCAACCGGTCCGGTGCGCCGCTCATGGAGATCGTCACCGAACCGGAAGTCCGCTCGGCTGAGCAGGCGCGCCGCTATGCGGAGGAACTTCAGCTGCTGCTGCGGGCGGCGGGTGTGTCCGACGCCGACATGGAGCGCGGCCAGATGCGGGTCGAGGCCAACGTTTCGTTGCGGCCGCGCGGGCAGGACGCTTTCGGGACCCGCGTCGAGATCAAGAACATGAACTCGTTCCGGTCCGTGGAGCGGGCCATCGACTCGGAGATCGAGCGCCAGGCGGTGGCCCTCGACGGTGGCGAGAAGATCGTCCAGGAGACGCGTGGCTGGGACGAGAACCGCGGGACGACGTACCGGATGCGGGTCAAGGAATCGTCCGACGATTACCGCTACTTCCCGGAACCGGATCTGCCGCCCCTCCACCTCGACGCGGCGTGGCTGTCGGAGCTGCGCGGGCGATTGCCGGAGCTGCCTGCCGCGCGCCGGGCCCGCTATCGCGACGTGATCGGCCTGGCGGCCTACGACGCGGGTGTCATCGTCGCCGAGCCCGATGCCGCGCAGCTGTTCGAGGGCGCGCTCGCGGCGGACCCAGCGCTCGATGCCAAGCAGCTCGCCAACTGGGTCACCGGTGAGTACCTGCGGTTGCGCAACCAGGCGACGGACCCGGTCGAGGTCTCCGCGACACAGCTCGCGCGACTGATTCGCGAGGTGGCGAGCGGCGACCTGTCGAGGGCCAACGCCAAGGAAGTGCTGGCTCTCCACGCGTCGACCGGGCGCGATGTGGCCGCCATCGTCGCGGAACGGGGCTACCGCCAGATCTCCGAAGCGGGCGCCCTCGGTACGGTTGTCGACGAGGTGCTGGCCGCCAATCCAGGGGCCGTGGCCGACTACCGCGCCGGCAAGACGCAGGCCGTCGGATTCCTCGTCGGTCAGGTGATGAAAGCGACGCGCGGCCAGGCCAACGCCGAAGCAGTCCAGGCCACGGTTCGCCAGTGTCTCGATGTGCGGGAGAAGAGCTGAGTGGGCGCGATCAATCTCGTGCTGTGGGCCGGCGGGATCGTGCTTGTCGTCTTCGGCTACACCCGCGCCCGCGGGCCGTGGAGTCGGTACCAGGCGCTCAAGGCGCAGGACGAGAACATTGCTCGTTACGAGGCGTGGCGAGGGGGCTTGCGTGACGATGGCAAGACAGGCGCCTCGGTGGCGATGCAGATCCTGCGCCGCCAGGCCAGACTGGGGGGGCTGGTTGCCGTGCTCGGGTTCGTCCTGATCTTCGCCGGCTTCGCCATCAAGTAGACGAGGCCCGCCGCCCGGCCGCGCCGCCCGCGACCAGCAGAACTACCGGCCGCGGAAGCGGCGGTGCTCGATCGCGGTGCAGCGATCCATGACCACGGCAAGGCCCGCTTCATGGGCCACCCGTGCGGCCTCCCAGCTGATCACGCCGAGCTGCAGCCACAGGCAGCGAGCCCCGGCCGCCGCCGCTTCCCTGGCGTGGGGCAGGCACAGCTCCGAGCGGCGGAAGACGTCCACGATGTCGAACGGGCCGCTCGCCGCCACCGCTTCACCCAGCGTGGGAAACGCGGGGATGCCCATGACCTCGCGCTCGCCCGGGTTGATCGGCACGCACTCGTAGCCGGCCTGGACGAGGTAGCGCAAGACGCCGAAGGAAGGCCGGGCCGGTTTCGCGGACGCGCCCACGACCGCGATCCGGCGGCTGGTGCGGAGGATGTCCTCGATTCCGGCGTCGTCCAGCAGGGGAACCGTCCCGCGGCCCTCCTCGAGGTCGAGGACGTCGCGCGCCCGGGCCCGTTCTTCTGCGGTCAGGTTGCCGCCTCCCGCTCGTAGGGCTGGCCATCCGCGGCCGGCGGAATGCTTCGTCCCACGACGCCGGCCAGGACGATGATCGTGACGAGGTAGGGGAGGGCATCGTAGAACTGCGCCGGGATCGAGGTCATGAAGCTCCCCAGCTGGCCGCCCGGCGGGGCGAAGGTGAGCGCCTGCCCGATGGCCTGGAACGACGAGAAGAGCAGGGCCGCCAGGAGCGCCCCGACCGGCGTCCAGCGACCGACGATCATGGCCGCGAGGGCGATGAAGCCGCGCCCGGCCGTCATCCCGGCCTGGAACGAGTTCGTCGACTCCATCGACAGAAACGCGCCGGCCAGGCCGGCGAACACTCCGGCGAGCAGGACATTCCGGTAGCGCACCCGGATGACGTCGATCCCGACCGTCTCGGCGGCCTTGGGATGTTCTCCGACGGCCCGAGTGCGCAATCCCCAGCGCGATCGGAACAGCAGCACCTGAAGGACGATGACCACGAACAGCACGGACATCGCGATCGGGCCCTGGGCGAAGAACATGGCGATGATCCAGCCGATGACCGGCAGGTCGGTCAGGGCGGCCGGCGGCGTCCAGGCGCTGAACGCGCCTGCGCTCGTCGGTGATGTCCTGGCGATGATGGCATTCAGGTAGCCGGTCACGCCAAAGGCAGCGATGTTGATGATCGTGCCGCTGATGATCTGGTCGGCCCGGACGGTGATCGACAGCCAGGCGTGCAGGGCCGAGATGAGGACCGCGACACCTACGGCCGCCAGCAGCGCGATGAGCAGGACCGGAGTCGCGCCGAACAGGGGCGTCGGCGTTGCCGCGATGACCGGGGCAAGGGCAACGCCAACCACCCAGCCGGTGAACGCCGAGGCAAGCATCGTGCCCTCGATGCCGATGTTGACCACACCGGACCGCTCGCACATCACGCCGCACAGCGCTCCGAATGCAAGTGGCGTGGCCGATCTCATGATGATCGGCGCGATCGGCGGGACGATGGCGATGACCCAGCCCAGGAGCTGGAAGACGAGTCCAAGCACCGGGATCCCGTAGAGGCCGTCCATCAGCGGACGGCCTCGCCGCCGTACGAGCGCGTGATGGTCGGCGTGGTGGCGATGCCCGCCTTCGTGCCGCGCAGCCGGAACAGCCGCCGCAGCACGGGTGTGGCGACGAGGACCAGCAGGATCGTGGCCTGAATGACGTCGACGAGCTCGACGGGGATGCCGGCCTGGATCTGCATCAGGCTTGCACCGGCCCGCATCGCCCCGAAAAGCAGGGCCGCGGGCAGGATGCCCAGCGGCTCCGAACGCGCCAGCAGGGCGACGGCGATGGAGTCGAAGCCGACGGTCGTCCCGAAGCTGGACGTCATCTGGTGCGTGACGCCCAGGACGACGTCCGTGCCGGCCAGCCCGGCCAGGGCTCCGGCGAGGCTCATGGTCAGCACGATCAGGCGACGCGGTCGCATCCCGGCATAGGCCGCGGCATCGGGATTCGTGCCCACCGTCCGGATCTCGAAGCCGATCGTCGTCCGGTACAGCAGCCAGCGGACGAACGGGGCGGCGGCAAGGGCGAGGAGGATCCCGAGATGCCCGTCTCGGCCGAACACCACCGGGTAGGCCGCATTGCCGACGTCGAAGGTCACCGGCGAGGGCGAGCCCGGCACCTTGAGCGGCCCGCTGACGAGGGCGGCCAGGACGCCGATGGCGACGTAATTGAGCATGATGGTGGTGACGACTTCGTGGGCGCCCGAGATCGCCTTGAGCAACCCCGGAATGAGGCCCGTCAGGGCTCCGATCACGACGCCCGCGAGGACCGCGGCAGGAATGGCGATGTACGACGGCTGACCTGCGACCGCGACGCCCACCGCCACGGCACCCAGGGCGCCCATCAGGAACTGGCCCTGTGCCCCGATGTTGAACAGCCCCGCCTTGAAGGCCACGGCCACGGCAAGTCCACCGAACACGAGCGGGCTGGTCGCGACCAGCGTGTCGACCAGCGCATCGAAGTTGCCGAACGCGCCTACCACGAGGGCCCGATATGCCACCAGCGGCAGCAGCGGATCGAACGGCCCGCCGACGATGAGCTCGGAGCTGAGGATGATGATCGCGCCGACGACCAGGGCCAGGACGATCGCAATCAGTGGCAGCGCTGCCACCGCCCACACCGCCGACCACACCCGGCCGACGCCCGGCCGCGCCCTGGGCGTCGACGGCCGCTCCTTCGGCGGGGACGTCATGCCCGGACCTCGACGGCGGGTGGTAGCTCGCGGCTGAGGCCACCGGTCGCCATCAGCAACCCGACCTCGTTCTTGTCGGCTGTTCGCCCGTCACGCTCGGCGACGATCGCACCGCGGTACATCACCGCGATCCGGTCCGACATCTCGAGGATCTCGTCGAGCTCGGCCGAGACGAGCAGGATCGCCGCCCCGGCGTCGCGCTTGGCGATCGCCTGGCGGTGGATGAACTCGATGCTCCCGACGTCGAGCCCCCGTGTCGGCTGGTCGAGGATGAGCAGGCGCGGTTCGCCCGCGAACTCCCGGGCGATGACGACCTTCTGCTGATTGCCGCCGGAGAGCGTCCCGGCTCGCGACAATGGCGACGGCGCCCGAATGTCGTATTCCTCGACCGCCCGCTCAGCCTCCGCCTCGATGGCCCGGTCGTCGCGCAGCAGGCCGTGCGCGTAAGGCGACCGGTAGTAGCGCGTCAGGGCCAGGTTGTCGGCCAGGGTGAACGGCAGGACGAGGCCAAAGCGGTGACGGTCGGCCGGGACGTACGACACACCCGCCTCGTTCATCGCCCGCGGCGACCGGCCGGTCACGTCGCGGCCACCGAGCGACACGTGCCCGCCGGCTGTCTTGCGCAGGCCGATGAGCGCCTGGACAAGCTCATCCTGGCCGTTGCCGGCAACGCCGGCGATGCCCAGGATCTCGCCTGCCCGGATCGCCAGGCTGACCCCGCGAACGGCCTCGTTGCCACGGTCGTCACGGACACGCAGGTCCTTGACCCGCAGCAATTCCTCGCCCGGATGAGACTCGCCCCGGTCGACCGTGAGCTGGACCTCGCGGCCAACCATGAGCTCCGCCAGGTCGTCCTCGTCCGTCTCGGCCGGCAGCCGCGACCCGACGACCCGGCCGCGTCGCATCACCGTGATGCGGTCGGCGATGGCGAGGACCTCGTACAGCTTGTGGCTGATGAAGATGATGCTGCGGCCCTCTGCCGCGAGGCGCTTGAGGACGCCGAAGATCTCCTCGGTCTCCTGCGGCGTGAGGACGGCCGTGGGCTCGTCGAGGACGAGGATGCGCGCGTCCCGGTAGAGGGCCTTGAGGATCTCGACCCGCTGCTGCCAGCCGACGGAAAGCGATCCGACCCGGGCCTCGGGGTCGATCTCGAAGCCGAACCGGCGGCCCAGCTCGACGATCCGCTTGTGGGCCTCGGCCCGATCGAGGAAGACCGGGCCGGACATCGTCTCCTCGCCGAGGAGGATGTTCTCGGCCACCGTCAGCACAGGCACGAGCATGAAGTGCTGGTGGACCATGCTGATCCCGCGGGCGATCGCGTCGGCCGGGTCGGCGATCCGGACCGCCTTGCCGTCGAGCAGGATCTCGCCCTCGTCCGGCCGGGCGAGGCCGTACAGGATGTTCATGAGGGTGCTCTTGCCGGCACCGTTCTCGCCGAGCAGCGCGTGGATCTCACCGGGTCGGATCGACAGGTTGACGTTGTCGTTGGCGACCACGGCCGGATAGCGCTTCGTGATGCCGCGCATCTCGAGCGCGGGGGCGACCTTCGCCTCAGCCTGATCCGTCATCGACCGGCTCTCCGGGTGAGACCTGAAACGAGAACGGGCCGGCCGTTGCCGGCCGGCCCGTTCGGGATTGCCTCAGGCGGCTGTCACTTGGGCCCGACGCCGCAGCCGGTGGCCGGGCAGGTCGTGAGCGTGCCGGCCTTCATGGCTGCAAGCGCATCGGCCAGCTTGGTCTTGGTCGCGGCGGTGATGAGCGACGCCTTGTCGTGGAAGTCGGCCACGCCGATTCCGTCATTGGTGGCGTCGAAGGTGGTGTTGCCGGCCTTGGCCGTGCCACCCGCGATGCCCTTGATCGCGTCGGAGACGGCCTTCTCCAGGTGCTTCTCGGCGCTCGTGACGAGACACTTGTCCGCATTCGGATACGACAGGAACTGGTCGACGTCCACCCCGATCCCGTAGATCCCCTTGGCACAGGCCGAGTCGAGGACGCCGTTGCCGGTCAGGCCGGCGACCTGGAACAGGACGTCGACCTTGGGATTGGTGGTCAGGAAGTTGTCGGCGAAGGTCTTGCCGCCGGTCTGGTCCTGGAACGCCTTGGCCGAGAAGTCGCGCGTCACGTAGGCGGTCTTGACGGCGATGTTCGGCTTGATGGACTTCGCGCCGAGCTCGTAGCCCTGGATGTAGCGGACACACGGCGCGCAGAGGGTCGTCCCGCCGATCGCCCCGATCTCAGCGTTTTTGCTGAGCGAGGCGGCGACGATGCCGGCGAGGTAGCCGGCCTGATCCTCCTTGAAGGCCAGCGAGATGTACTTCGGCAGGAGGGTCGCGGCGTCGCCCTTGCAGGCGAACGTGGAGTCTGGCTTGCCATCAGCAGTCACGCAGATCGGCGACTGGTCGACGCCCACGAACCAGATGCCGGAGTTGGCCTTGGCCATGCACGCCGTCGGCGTGGCCAGGTTGAAGCCGACCGTCACGATGATGTCGTAACCCTGGTCGACGTAGGTCCCGATGTCCTTGAGGTACTCGGACTGATCCTTCGGAACGACCGACTGCGGGGCGGCGGCCTTGATCGCGGTCGCGCCGTCCTGGGCGCCCTTGAACGAGTACTCGTTGAAGTTCTTGTCGTTCAGCGTGCCGATGTCGGTGACGACACCGACCTTGGCCTTGCTCCAGTCGGTGGGCGGGGTGTGTGCCGCGCCCGCCTTGGCTCCGGCGCACGGATCGGGTGCCGCCGTGGCGGCCGGACTCCCGGTGCCGGTGCTCGTACAGGCCGACAGGAGAACGGCCAACCCGGCGACCATGGTCAGCCCGAGGGAACGGGTACGCATGCTTCCTCCTCAAACCGCGACCCGTGGGCGGAGCGAGGCTCCATCTCGGCACGGGATCCGCGACCGGTCCACCCGCCCTGCGGACGACCATTGGGGCCCATCGTAGCGGCCGGGAGCGGCCCCGGGCAAGTATCCCGAGCGGCCTGCGCGAGCGGGCCTCCCAAAGGCAGCCCCAGTCAGCGTGACAGACTTCCGGGGTGCGAAATCGGGAGCCTTCGCGCGCCAAGCCTCTCGCCTACGTCGCGCTCGGCGACTCCTACACGATCGGGACCGGAGTCGGCCCGGCCGAGCGCTGGCCGGACCAGCTGGTCGCGCGGGTCGGCCCGGCCCGCCTCCGGCTCGCCGCCAACCTCGGCGTCAACGGCTCTACCTCGGGCGACGTCATTCGGCGCGACCTTCCGCAATTGGCGTCGCTGCGGCCCGGTTTCGCCTCGCTCCTCATCGGCGTCAACGACGTCGTCCAGGGCATCTCCGCGGAGGTGTTCCGGGACAACGCGGCGAGGATTCTCGACGCGCTACTCGATGACCTGCCCGCCAACCGGATCCTCGTCGTCTCGACGCCGGACTACACGCTGACCCCGGCGGGCGCGAGGTACGGCGATCCCGATGTCCAGCGTGCGCGGATCGTCAGCAACAACGCCGTCCTGGCCGACCTCGCGGGCGCCCGGGGAATCGCCGTCGTCGACATCTTCGACCTGTCAGGGCGGGTGCGCGACGACCCGTCCCTGGTCGCCGACGATGGGCTTCATCCAGGCGCTGAGCAATATCGCCTCTGGGTCGACCGGATCGCGCCGCAGGTGGAGCGCCTCATCCGGGACTGACCTCGAAAGGCGGACACTCCGTCAGCGGCGCCGGTCCCGCGCCAGCTCGCGCAGCCGCTGGTCGTCGATGCCGAGGTGATGCGCGACCTCGTGGTGAACGACGTCCTGCACCGCGGCTGCCAGGGCATGCGGCTCGCGATACGCGCGCTTCAAGGGGCCCCGGAAGATCGTGATCTTGCTCGGCACGCTGACTGCGTCCGCGCCCCAGGCGGTCCGGGGAACGCCCTGGTAAAGGCCGAACAGGCCACTTGCGCGGGCGGTCGCCAACTGCTCCGGCGTCGGCTCGTCTTCGACGACGATGGCGACCGAGGCGAGACGATCGCGGAACTCGGCCGGGAGCTCGTCGATCGCCGCCTCGACAAGCGCGTCAAACAGATCCTCGGCGGCCCCACCGTCCATTACAGGCCCTGAGTGACCATTCGGGATCAGGGTTCAGTTCGCGTCGAGCAGCTCGAGCACCGGCGCGAGCGCCTCGAGGGCCGCGACTGTCCCAGGGGTCGTCATGATCTCGACCTGGGTAAATCCCGCCTCACGGAACGTGCGCAGGGCGTCAGCGATCTCCTCCGTGGAGCCGCCGATCGCGCCGGGATGTTGGCCCGCGGGCTCCAGCGGAGAGACATCGACCCCGGCCGACCGGCCGAGCGTTCCCGGGTCACGCCCGAGATCGGCACAGATGGCGTCGAGCGAGGCGAGGCGGGGCCCAAACTCGCCGACGTCGCTGCGCTCCTCGGCCCAGGAGCTCCAGATGTCGGCGTGTCGAGCGGCATGGCGCTGTCCCTTCGGGCCGTTGCCACCGATCATCAGCGGGATCCGGCCGGGTCGCGGCCCGACCGGCAACTGCTGGAGGTCCCGGGCGGCGTGGTACGTGCCCTCGAAGTCGGCGTGGCCGCCGCGCAGGAGGGGCACGATCACCTCGAGCGCCTCATCGAACCGCGCGAAGATCTGGTCTTCCGGAAGCCCGAACGCGTGCGCCTGTCCCGGCCAGGCATGGCCAGCGCCGAGGCCGAACACGAAGCGGCCGCCGCTGATTTCATCGAGCGTCTCCGCGGCCTTGGCGATGATCCCCGCGTTGCGGTGGAGGGCAGACATCACCCAGGTCCCGACCTTGACCCGCGACGTCGTGGCAGCCACAGCCCCCGCCATCGCGATGCCTTCCCAGACTCCCATGAGCGGACGGTCCTTCGGCCGCCACAGGAGCTCGTCGGGTGTCCAGACGGTGTCAAAGCCGATGTCCTCGGCCCGCAGGGCCATGTCGCGCACGACCGACCAGCGGGGCGTTGCCCGGTCCGCGCCAGACTGGTTGAGCGGGAGCACGACCCCGATTTCGAACGACCGCAACGGATCCTCCTCCGCGAATTCTCCCGCGCGCGGCCGCGCTCGCTTGCCAGCGGTTCGAGATGACGGCGCCCGGTTTTCCGGACCACCCCCTGCCCATCCGCAGGCTACCATTGGCCTCCCTTGACGACGCTGGCTCCGAACGACTTCACGCACCTCCACGTCCACTCGGAGTTCAGCCTCCTCGATGGGCTGGGCCGCATCACCGACCTCGTCGATGCGGCGGCGCAGCAGGGCTTCGACTCGCTGGCGTTGACCGACCACGGCGCGCTCTATGGCGCCGTCGCGTTCTGGCAGGCGGCGACGAGCAAGGGCATCAAGCCCATCATCGGCGTCGAGACCTACGTTGCCCGGCGGTCGATGACGGACCGCGAGGGCAAGGCCGACGCTCAGCCCTTCCACCTCATCCTGCTGGCGAAGGACTGGACCGGCTATCTCAACCTGTGCCGGCTCGTGACCGATGCCCACATCGACGGCTACTACTACAAGCCGCGCATCGATCGCGAGCATCTGGCCAGGTACAGCCAGGGCCTGGTCGGGCTTTCGGCCTGCCTGAACGGCGAGGTCGCGCGGGCTCTGGAGGTCGACGACTGGGATGGCGCGCGGCGGCTGGCCGGCGAGTACGGCGAGATCTTCGGGCAGGACGGCTTCTTCCTGGAGCTCCAGGACCATGGCCTGCCCGAGCAGCGACGGCTCAACGAGCAGCTCGTGCGGCTGGCACCGGAAGCGGGCCTGCCGCTCGTCGTCACCAATGACCTGCACTACGTGCACCAGGGACAGTCCGAGGCGCACGACGTGCTGCTGTGCGTCGGCACCGGCAACAACCTCGACACGCCGGGCCGGCTCAAGTTCGAAACGCACGACTTCTGGCTCAAGTCGGCGGCCCAGATGGCGGCCCTCTTCCCGGCCCAGCCGGACGCGATCCGCAACTCCCGCCGGATTGCCGAGATGTGCAACGTGACCATGCCGCTGGGCAACATGCGGCTGCCGCACTTCCCCGTGCCGGATGGGCAGACTGCCGAGACCTACCTGCGCAGCGAGTGCGAGCGTGGCCTGGTGCGACGTTATGGAGAGGCCACGCCGCTGCTGCGGCAGCGCCTCGATTACGAGCTCGGCGTCATCACCTCGATGGGCTACGCCGGCTACTTCCTGATCGTGGCCGATTTCATCCGCTTCGCCCGCGAGCAGAAGATCCAGACGACCTGCCGGGGCAGCGCGCCGGGCTCGATCGTGACCTACACCCTTGGCATCACCCCGGTCGACCCGATCCGCTACGAGCTGCCGTTCGAGCGGTTCCTGAATCCGGACCGGGTGACCATGCCGGACATCGACGTCGACTTCGAGGACAGCCGCCGCGACGAGGTCATCGCCTACGTCACCGAAAAGTACGGCGCCGACCACGTCGCCCAGATCATCACCTTCGGCACGATGCTCGCCCGGGCGGCCATCCGCGACGTGGGCCGCGTCCTGGGCCACAGCTATGGTGAGGTCGACCGGATCGCCAAGGCCGTGCCAAACCAGCTCGGCATCAAGCTCGACGAAGCGTTGGAGATCGCGCCGCCACTGCGCGAGATGTACGCGGCGGATCCGGGCGTCAAGCGAGTGATCGACTTCGCCCGCCAGCTCGAGGGTGTCGCCCGCAACGCGTCGACGCACGCGGCCGGCGTCGTCATCTCGCTCGAGCCGCTGACCCAGCTGATGCCGCTGCAGAAGGCGACCAACTCGGAAGCGTTGATGACGCAGTACGAGATGCACGCCATCGAGGCACTGGGACTCCTGAAGTTCGACTTCCTGGGCCTGTCGAACCTGACGATCCTGCGCCACGCCGTCGACCTGGTGCGTCAGCATCGGGGCGAGGAGATCGACCTCGAGACGATCCCCCTTGACGACGCGAAGACGTTCGAGCTGCTCGCGTCGGGCGAGACGACCGGCATCTTCCAGCTGGAGTCGGCCGGCATGCGGCGCTACGTGCGCGATCTGCGCCCCACGTCCGTCCACGACCTTGCGGCGATGGTCGCCCTGTACCGACCCGGACCGATGGAGAACATCCCGGCTTACATCCGCCGCAAGCACGGCCAGGAGCCGGTCACCTACCTCCACCCGCTGCTCGGGCCGTACCTGGCCAAGACGTACGGGATCTTCGTCTACCAGGAGGACATCATGGCCGCGGCCATGGCCCTCGGTGGATTCAGTGGTCCCGAGGCCGACACCCTGGGCTATGCCATCCGCAAGAAGAAGTCGTCCCTACTGCGTGGCCAGCGCGAGAAGTTCGTCGCCCAGGCCGCCGAGCGCGGGGTGGATGCGCGGGTCATCGACCAGGTCTTCGCCGCGTTCCAGCCGTTCGAGCGCTACGGCTTCAACAAGGCCCACGCGATGTGCTACGGACTGATCGCCTACCAGACCGCTTACCTCAAGGCCAACTACACGGTCGAATACATGACCGCGGTGCTGACGGCCTTCCGGTCCAACGAGGAGAAGGTCGCCGCCGCCATCGCCGAGTGCCGCCGAATGGGGATCGACGTCTCACCGCCTGATGTCCATCGCTCCGACGTCGAGTTCACCGTCGAAGGCGACGCCATCCGCTTCGGTCTGCTGGCCGTGAAGAACGTCGGCCAGGGCGCGATCGAGTCGATCATCGCGGCCCGCGAGAGCGGCGGCGAGTTCGTGTCGCTGCGGGACTTCTGCGAACGCGTCGACCTGCGCCTGGTGAACTCGCGCGTCATCGAGGCGCTGGCGTGGGTCGGTGCGCTGTCGCCGTTCGGGCATCCCATCCAGATCGTCGACGCCTTGCCGTCGATCCTGCCGGCCGCCCAGGAGACCCAGCAACAGCGAGCGAACGGCCAGATGTCGGCCTTCGAGCTCATGTTCACGGACACGAAGGAGGAGTCGCTGCCGCCCGCGCCGGAGCCTCCCGTGGCGGTGCGATTGCGCCGCGAGAAGGAGCTGCTCGGCCTGTATCTGACCGGTCACCCGATGGGCGAAGTCGCGGCCCAGGTGGGCGACTACGCGAAGGAGCACAGCAGCGATCTCAAGGACGAGACGCTCGACGGGCAGCGGATCGTCGTCGGCGGAATCGTGACCGGCAGGCGCATCGTCATCACGAAGGCCAAGGCCACGATGGCGATCGTCACCATCGAGGACCTTCAGGGCTCGATCGAAGTCGTCGTTTTCCCGAGGCTGTACGAGCAGACACTCGGGACCTGGACTGACGGCGCGATCCTGCTGGTGGCGGGCCGGGTCGACCATCGCGGTGAAGAGGTGTCCCTGCTGGCGGACCTGGTGCTGGACTGGGAGTCGGCCGTCGCTCGCGGGCCAGAGGCATTCGCGCTCGAGGTTGCCGCCGGCG
>JALZAF010000066.1 GCA_030948505.1 Chloroflexota bacterium | reverse complement strand
AGGCGTCCGCTCGCGGGGCGCGCGGGGCCCACGGCGCGCACGGAGCCCGTTCGGCCGACGATCGACGCGGCAGCGCTGCGTCGGACTCGAGTGCCCTTGCTCCTGGTCCTGTTGGTCATCGCCATCGTCGCCGGGTTTGCCGCCGGGCCGTGGGCGCTGAGGCAGATCACGGGCGGCAACGTCCCGACGCCATCGGTTGCCGGCGGTGCGCTGGCCAGCGCGGCACCATCGGTCCAGGCGACGGTGCCCGCCACGCCCGCCGCGTCCGTTGCCGCGAGTGCGGCGCCCACGCCCTCCGGCCCGCAGCCGTCCGCGCGGCCGGCGTTCTACATCGTCCAGAGGGGGGACAGCCTGGGCTCGATCGCAACCAGGTTCGGGACGACCGTGCAGCGCCTGATGGACCTCAACCACATCAGCAATAGAAACCGCATCGTCGTGGGTCAGAAGATCCTGCTGCCGCCGAACTGAGCGACACAGCCGAGTAACCGCGAGCCGCAAGGGGCTCGCACCGTGCCCGACAGACGGTGCGGTTTCGCCTTTGGTACTGCTTGACGCTGGCTGCGCTCGCCGCGAAGCTATCGCAACCTGTTGCAATAACGCAGACCTGAACGCGGAACCTGAACGCGGAGCCAGCCCGTGCAGTCGGTCGACTTGATCGCGTCATTCCTCGCCGCCGTGTCGGGTGGCGCCGTCGGGTTGCTGGTGGCCGGACTCCTGCTCGGCTTCCGCCACGGGTTCGATTGGGACCACATCGCCGCCATCACCGACATCACCTCGACGACGGCGGCCGCCGAGGCGGGCAGCCTGGCTCACGAACGCCAGCACGCGCTGATCGGCCACGTCCACCGCCACGAGCACGGCGGCGCGTCCGAGCTGCGCGCCCATGACGCGGGGCCAGGCGCGGCAACCGCGACGACCGGGGGCGCGGGGGTGATCGGGGACGGGTCGGTCGGTTCGGTCTTTCGTCGCCGGCTGGTGTCCGAGCAGCGCAAGGCCATCCTGCTGGGGACGCTGTACGCCCTCGGCCACGCCACCGTCGTGGCCGTCCTGGGCCTGCTGGCCCTCGCGTTCGGGGCGATCCTCCCGGACTGGGTGGATCCGATCATGGGCCGGGTCGTTGGCCTCACCCTGCTGATCCTTGGAGTGTGGGTCTTCTACTCGCTCTACCAGTACGCCCGCCACGGCACGGAGTTCCGGCTGCGCAGCCGTTGGATGCTCGTGTTCGACACCGTGCGACACGGCTGGCGGATCTTCCAGGCGCGGCTCCACGGGCACGAGCACCACGACCCCATGGAGATGAGCTCGTATGGCGCGCGGACGGCTTTCGGGGTGGGGATGATCCACGGCATCGGGGCGGAGACGGGGACCCAGGTTCTGATCATCGCCGCCGTCGGCGGGGCGGCCGGCCAGGGCCTCGGCCTGCCGATGATGGTCGCCTTCATCGTCGGACTGCTGATCTCGAATTCCCTTGTCGTGATCATCACCGCTACCGGTTTCGTCGCCAGCCAGCTGCGGCAGCGGATCTACCTCGGCATCGGTGTCCTGGCGGGCGCCTTCAGCATCGTGGTCGGGGGCCTCTTCCTGTTCCAGGCCGAGGGCCTCCTGCCCGACCTCAACCACGCCCTCGGGTTCATCGGCAGCTGATGGCTGCCGCCGGCTGGGAATCGGTGCAGGACCGCCTTCGGGCTCGCGGCCTGCGCTGGACGCCACAGCGGCGGATGCTGGTCGAGGTTCTGTCGGCCGCGGACGGCCACGTCACCGGCAGCGAAATCGTGGAGCGCTGCCGGACGCTGGACCCTGCCACCACCCCGTCGACCGTCTACCGGACACTCGACGTGCTGGAGGACCTGGGCCTTGTTCGGCATGGCCACGGGCCGGATGGCCGCGAGGAGTTCCACATGCTGCCGGAAGCCGAGCACGGCCACCTCTATTGCCAGGTCTGCCGCGGCACGTGGAACCTGAACGCCCGGGAGGCGGCCGGGATCATGCGCTCGCTGGCGCAGCGGCGTGCCTTCGTGGTCGACCTGTCGCACGTCACGATCGTCGGCCGCTGCGCCGAGTGCGCCGGCGCAGGATGACCGGAGGGTCAGGTTAGGGTGGGACCAATGGGGTCTGGCAGCCCGGGCAGCGGGGCGCAACGCTGATCGCCATGGCCATCGATTTCGTCGGCTTTACCTCCGACCGCCGAATCGTCGGCACGATCCCCCTCGCCGACGACCGCCTGAGCGACATGCTCAATTCGGTCGCCCGCGTCGTCATCCGCGACGCCGAGGTGGAGGACGTGGATACCGGGCCCGAGGAGGGCGGCGACGTCATGGTGCCCTGCGGCGAGCTGCTGGTGGTGGGCGGTACCGGCCGGCGTGGGCTCGAGAGCCGGCGGCGCCGGACGCAGATGCGTAAGGTCCAGATCGGCCTCGGGCGCTACACGGTGACAGGCTCCATCCACGTCCTGCCGGAGATCAACCAGGCCTCGCTCGAGGGCGAGCCGTACGCGCTGCTCCAGGGCCGCGACCTGCTCGTCCCGCTCACGGACGCCAAGGTCCGCTACCTGCGGGCCGGCAAGCCGTACGTCGAACAGTGGGAGACCGTCCTCATCAATCGCGCCAGAGTCTCGTCGATCCGGGCAGTCGAGCCGGACGAGGTGGAGGAGGCGGAGGTCGAGGAGGAGCTCGAGGAGGGCCCCGTCAAGACCCGCTACGTCAAGGACTTCACGGGCACCGTCGCCGAGTAGGCCTCACGCCTCCACCGTGGGGACGCCGAGGATGTTGAACCCGCCGTCGACGTAGAGCACCTCGCCGGTCACGGCGCTCGACAGGTGGGATGCCAGGAAGACCGCGCTGCGGCCGACGTCCTCTGGCGTGATGTTCGCCCGCAGCGGCGCCACCTCCGCGAACGAGCCGTACATCTTCTTGAAGCCGGCGATGCCGGCCGCGGCGAGCGTCCGAACCGGACCCGCGCTGATGGCATTGACGCGGATGCCGTCCGGGCCGAGGTCGGCCGCCAGGTAGCGCACACACGCCTCGAGCGCGGCCTTGGCCACACCCATGACGTTGTAGTTGCTGACCACCTTCTCGGCGCCGTAGTAGGTCAGCGTCAGCACTGACGACCCGCTGTGCAGGAGCGGCCGCGCCTCGCGCACGATGGCGACGAGGGAATAGGCGGACACGTCGAGCGCCAGCGCGAAACCATCGCGGGAGGTGTTGACAAACGCGCCCTCGAGGTCCTCGCGGCGGGCGAAGGCGAGGGCATGGACCAGGATGTCGAGCTGGCCGTGGGCCGAACGCCACTTGTCCATGACCGCCTTGATCTGCTCGTCCGACTGGACATCGCACGGTTCGACGAACGTCGATCCGATGGACTGCGCCAGCGGGCGAACGCGCTTCTCGATCAGGCTCTCGACTGACGAGAACCCGACGAGCGCGCCATCGTCGTGGAGCGCACGAGCGATTCCCCAGGCGATCGAGTGGTCGTTGGCAACCCCGAAGATCAGGGCCTTCTTCCCATCGAGCAGTCCCATCCGCGCTCCCTCCCGGCCCGCGCTTCCTCCCGTCGCCGGGAGCATAGCCCGAAGGTCTCCCGCCGAACGGGCCTCCGCTACGCTGCCCGGGTGGCGACGACTGGCGGTTCCACGACGAAGCAGCTTCGCACCGCCCTGGCCGGCGTCGGCGGGCTGTTGCTCGACCTCGACGGCGTCATCGTGCTGGGGGGAAAGCCCGTGCCGGGTGCTCCAGAGGCGGTGCGCGAACTGACCCGCCGGGGCGTGCCATTCCGGATCGTGACCAACACCTCGCTGGTGAGCCGCGCGACATTGTCGAAGTGGAGCGAGCGGTTGGGCGCGCCCGTGCCGGCGGACCGATTCCAGTCCGCGCTGTCGGTGGCCGCGGCATTCACCGCGCGGCGCTACCGCGGCCAGCCGCTGTTCGTCCTCGCCTCCGACGACGCGCTGACGGAGTTCGCCGGTCAGCGGCTGTTGAGCGTCGAGGAGGCGGCACTCCCCGGGGTCACGGCGGCGGCGGTCGTCGTCGGCGACTCGCCCGAGTCCGCGACCTGGGTGAATCTGAACCTCGCCTTTCGGCTGCTGCGAAACGGCGCCGACCTGATCGGCATGCACAAGAACCGATGGTGGATCACTCCCGAGGGCCCGACCCTCGACTCCGGCGCATTTGTGGCCGGGCTCGAATTCGCCAGTGGGGTCAAGGCCCGGATCGTCGGCAAGCCTGCCCCGGCGTTCTTCACCACGGCCGCGGCGGACCTGGCCCGGGACATCCGTGCCGGCAGGCACGCACCACTCCGGCGCGCCGACGTCGCGATGGTCGGCGATGACGTCTGGACGGATGCGCTGGCCGCCCGACGAGCCGGGCTCCGCGGGATCGTCGTGCTGAGCGGCAAGCACGGCAGGGCCGAGCTGAAGCGAGCGGCGGCCCAGCACCGCGGAGGCGGCTCGCCGGATGCCGTGGCCGCCTCCCTGGCCGACGTCGTGGCAGCGCTAGACTGGCCTCCCAACTCCGACCTCCAGCCAGCACCGAGGGCCCGATGACGACCGAGTCCAAGCCACGCCTCAAGATCACCTACGCCACGTTGCGCAACGACAACGAGGAACTTCATGCCCATTTCGACGCGGGCGTCGAAAAGGTGCGCTCGATCCTTGGCAAACCGCATCAGAACTACGTCGGCGGGGCATGGCGCGACGGGGACGGCACCTTCGAGAAGCAGACGCCGATCGACGGCTCCGTCATGGGCACCTTCGCCCGGGGTTCGAGGAAGGACGTCCAGGACGCCATCGCCGCCGCTCGCGCGGCGTTTCCCGCCTGGGGCCGGCGGCCGTGGCAGGAGCGAGTCGCACTCCTGCGGCGCGCGGCAGACATCATCAGCGAGCGGCAGATGGAGTTCGGCGCGCTGCTGGCGATGGAGGTCGGCAAGAACCGCCTGGAGTCCCTCGGCGACGTCGAGGAGACGGCCGACCTGATCCGCTGGTCATGCGACATGATGGAGCGCAACCACGGCTTCGACGACGTCATGGGCAACCTCGGCGACGCGGCCGTCCACACCCGCTCGGTGCTCAAGCCGTACGGCGTGTGGGGCGTCATCAGCCCCTTCAACTTCCCGTTCGCCCTGTCCGGTGGACCCGCCGGCGGTGCGCTCGTGGCCGGCAACACGGTCGTCTACAAGCCGTCGTCGGACGCACCGCTGTCCGGCGCCCTGCTGACCCAGACGTTCATCGACGCCGGCCTGCCGGCCGGGGTGTTCAACATGGTCGCCGGGCCGGGCGAGACTGTCGGCGCGGAGATCCAGGAGAATCCCGGCGTCGACGGTGTGATCTTCACCGGCTCGTTCGAAGTCGGGTTCGGGCTGTACAAGAACTTCGCCCGGCAGTTTCCGAAGCCGGTCATCGTGGAGATGGGCGGCAAGAACCCGGCCATCGTGTCGCGCACGGCGGACCTCGACGAGGCAGCCGAGGGGATCATGCGATCCGCCTTCGGCTTCTCCGGCCAGAAATGCTCGGCCAACAGCCGGGTCTACGTCGAGCGGCCGGTCCACGACGAGCTGGTTCGCCGCCTGGTCGAGAAGACCGAGGCGATCACCATCGGCGACCCGGTCAAGCGCGAGAACTGGCTGGGGCCCGTCATCAACCAGAAGGCCGTGGCGCGCTACGAGCAGGCGGTGTCCGAGGCGCGGCGCGACGGTCGGGTGGTCATCGGCGGGGAGCGGGTGACGGAGCATGGCCTGGACCAGGGACTCTTCGTCGCGCCAACGATCGCAACGGAGCTGCCCACGTCCCACCGCCTGTTCCGGGACGAGCTCTTCCTGCCGTTCACGGTGGTGGCTCCGGTCGACTCGATCGACGAAGCCTTGCGTCTGTCCAACGACACGGTCCTGGGCCTGACCGCCGGCTTATATTCGGAGGACCGGGCGGAGATCGACCGGTTCCTCGAGGGGATCGAGGCGGGCGTGGTGTATGTCAACCGGCGCGCCGGCGCCACCACGGGCGCGTGGCCGGGCATTCAGCCGTTCGGTGGCTGGAAGGGCAGCACCGCGACCGGTAAGGCCGGCGGCGGCTTCTACTACGTCCAGCAGTTCATGCGCGAGCAGAGCCAGACGATCGTCGACTAGGCCGGGAACGGGGCGGCAGGGGACCCCCCCGGCGCCGGCGTCCGACGAAATCGTCCGACGAAATCGTTGCATCTGCGGCAGGGCGGGGCGGCTCCCTGGCTGAGCTGTGGAACTGGGTCCGCCCGATCGGTGTACAGCGGCTGTCGAGCCGTCAACGCCGGAGGTCAGCCATGTCCCGTTCCCTCGCGGCCGTCCTGGCCACGCTCGCGCTCCTGGCCGTAGCCCTCATCGCGGCGCCCGTTGCGACGGCTGGCGACCCTTGCTACCACGGCTTCCAGATCCCGAATCGCAGCGAAGCCGCGGAGACCCAGATCAAGGTCGCGCCGTGTGCCTTCGCGCCAACTGTCACCCACGTCGCCGTTGGCAGCACCGTGACCTTCTTCAACGGACCCGACTTCACCCACCTCGTGACCGGCGCCAACGCGGAGTGGGGCTCTCGCGACACCGAGCTTCGACCGGGGCAGACCGTCTCCTATCGCTTTGATTCGCCGGGGATCTACCCGTAGGCCTGCGCCCTCCACCGCGGCATGAGCGGCGCGATCGTCGTCGGCGATGTAGCCGCGCCGACAGCGGCCGCTCCGGCGTCTACCAGCTCGGCGGCCGCGTCACCATCCAGCGCCGGAACTGGGCCCTGGCCCATCGCGGCTGGAACGGCTGCGGCGCTGGGGCTCATCGGCCTGGGCGTGCTCATCGCCCGCCGCCGCCGTCCCGCGGCGATCTGACCCAGCGGCTCCGCTCGTCCGCGCAGGCCGCGATGGCCGTCGGATATACTCGGGCGGCTATCCAGCCTGCATGATTTCTATGCGTTCGAGGTGGTTCGTTGGCCGATTCCGCGTCTCGCCTGGCCGGGTCCCGGCCGGTCCCGCACCTGGTCACGGAGATCCCCGGGCCGAAGGCTCGGGCGCATATCGCCTTCGACGAGACGTGGACGTCGCCCAGCCTGCCCAGGGCCTATCCGATCGTCCCGGTCCGGGGTGAAGGACTGACGGTCGAGGACATCGACGGCAACCTGTTCCTCGACTTCGCGGCCGGCATCGCCGTCACCTCGACCGGCCACGCGCACCCGGCAGTGGTCGAGGCGATCAAGGAGCAGGCAGCCGAACTCATCCACTTCAGCGCCTCTGACTTCTACCTTCCGATCTACCCCAGGGTCTGCGCCGAGCTGGCCCGGCTGGCGCCGATCGAAGGCCGCGCCCGCGCCTACCTCGGCAACAGCGGCACCGAGGTCGTCGAGGCGGCGATCAAGCTGGCTCGCCTGGCGACCGGCCGGCCGTACATCGTGGCCTTCCTGGGCGCCTTCCACGGCCGAACCTACGGCTCCATCAGCCTCACGGCGTCGAAGGCCAAGTACCACGCCGGCTTCGGGCCCTTGCTGCCGGGGATCTTCCATGCGCCCTACGGCCGAGTCGCCGACCTGCGCTGGTTCGACGAGGTCCTGTTCGACCGGCTCGCGCCGGCCAACGAGGTGGCGGCCATCATCGTCGAGCCGATCCAGGGTGAGGGCGGTTACATCGTCCCCGAGGACGGCTTCCTGCAGGGCCTGCGCGACATCTGCGATCGCCACGGGATCCTGCTCATCGCCGACGAGGTCCAGTCCGGCGCCGGGCGCACGGGCCGGATGTGGGCGGTCGAGCATTGGGGCATCAAGCCGGACATCCTGCTCACCGCCAAGGGCATCGCCAGTGGCATGCCACTCGGCGGCCTGATCGCGAGGGCAGAGCTGCTGGAGCGCTGGGGGCCGGGCGCGCACGGCTCGACCTACGGCGGCAACCCGGTGGCGTGTGCCGCCGCGCTGGCCACGATCGAGCTGCTCGAGGGCGGTCTCATCGACAACGCCCGGGTGAGGGGCGACCAGGCATTCGCCGGCCTGGGGCGCCTCCAGGCCCGGTACCCGGGGTTGATCCGCGACGTGCGCGGCAAAGGCCTGATGATCGGCATCGAGTTCGACACCGCGGATCGCGCCGAAGAAGTCCAGTGGGCCGCCTTCCAGCGCGGGTTGCTCGTCCTCGAGTGCGGCAAGACGTCTGTTCGGATGTGTCCCGCGCTGACGGTCAGCGAGGCGGAGATGACGACGGCGCTGCGGATCTTCGGCGAGGCCGTTGCCGCCGTGGCTGCCGAACCGTCCGCCATCCGCGAAGCGGCAGCCGCGGCCGGGGCGATGACCGGCGTCGAAGCAGGGGGATGACGGCGAAGGTCGCGTCGATGCGCGACGCCGTGGCGGAGCTCGTCCGCGATGGAGACACCGTCGCGATCGAGGGTTTCACCCACCTCATCTCGTTCGCCGCCGGGCACGAGATCATCCGCCAGGGCAGGCGCGACCTGACCCTCGCCCGGCTCACGCCCGACCTGATCTACGACCAGATGGTGGCGGCGGGCGTGGCCCGCAAGCTCATCTTCTCGTGGCTGGGCAACCCGGGCGTCGGCGGGCTCAACGCCATCCGGCGGAGAGTGGAAGCTGATGCCGTGGCAGCCTCCGGCCAGCCCGCGCTCGAGCTCGAGGAGTACTCGCACTTCGGGATGGTGGGTCGCTACACGGCCGGGGCGGCGAACCTGCCGTTCTTCCCGTTGCGCAGCTATTTCGAGACCGACATGCCGAAGGCGAACCCGCTGATCCGGCCGATTGAGTCGCCGTACGGCGATGGCCTCGTCTACGCTGTCCCGCCGCTCAAGCCGGACGTGACGATCGTCCACGCCCAGCGCGCCGACGCGTCGGGCAACACCCAGGTCTGGGGCCTGCTCGGCTGCCAGAAGGAGGCCGCGTTCGCGGCCGACCGGGTCATCGTCGTCGTGGAAGAGCTGGTCGCTGAGGAGGTCGTCCGCGCCGATCCCAACCGGACGATCATCCCGGGCCTGATCGTCGACGCCGTCGTCGTCGAGCCGTACGGGGCCCACCCGTCCTATGTCCAGGGCGCCTACGACCGCGACAACCGCTTCTACCTCGACTGGGATCCGATCAGCCGCGACGAGGCCGCGACGCAGGCGTGGCTGCGCGACTGGGTGCTCGATCTCGACGGCCGCGCGGCGTATGTCGAAAAGCTTGGCTCGGAGCGGATGGCGTCGCTGCGACCGGGAGCCGCGCCGTCCGGCGTCGTCGATTACGGGGAGTACCGATGACCGCCGGCGCGCCGTTCAGCAAGTCGGAGATGATGATCGTGGCCGCCGCGCGCGAGCTGGCCGGACAGCACGTCTGCTTCGTCGGCGTGGGACTGCCGAACATCGCAGTGAACCTCGCCCAACGGACCGTCGCCCCGGATCTCGAGCTGGTTTACGAAGCAGGCGTGTTCGGGGCGCGGCCGGCGCGATTGCCGCTGAGCATCGGCGACCCGACCATCGTCACCGGCGCCACCGCCGTCACCAGCATGTTCGAGCTGTTCGCCTTCTACCTCCAGGGCGGGCTCGTCGACGTCGGATTCCTGGGCGCGGCGCAGATCGACCGGTTGGGCAACATCAACACCACGGTCATCGGCGACTACGCCTCGCCGACCACGCGCCTGCCGGGCTCCGGCGGCGCGTGCGAGATCGCCATCAATGCCCGAAACGTGTTCGTGATCATGCGCCAGTCGAAGCGCAGCTTCGTCGAACGGATCGACTTCCGAACGTCGCCCGGCAACGTGGGCGGCGCGGAGAACGCGGCGCGCATTCGGAAGGAGCAGGGTTGGCTCGGGCGCGGGCCGTCCGTCGTCGTGACGGACCTCGGCATCTACCGCTTCGGCGACGACGGCGAGATGCGCCTCGAATCGCTCCACCCGGGCGCGACCGTGGAGCAGGTTCAGGACACCGTTGGCTGGAACGTCGCGGTCTCGCCGTCGCTGGCCCTGACAGCAGCGCCCACGGATCGCGAGCTGCAACTGATTCGAGTCGAGCTGGACCCCGGCGGCGTGTACACGAAATAAGGGGCGTCCGGAGCGGGCCGGCCAGTCGGCTAGCCCTGGCCGACGGCCAGCAGCCGATCGTAGCCGCCACCCGGTACTGAGCCCACCACGGCTCCCGTCCGGCTATCGAGCTGGACGATCCGGCCACCTGCGTGCAGCAGGGCGAACAGGGTCCGGCCATCCCGGGTCGCCCCGATCGCGTCCACGCGCTGACCCTCGAGGAACCGCCCGAGCCCCGCCATCGCTGGCAGGCCGATGGCCAGGATGCCGCCCGATCCGGCGGCGTAGAGCGTCCCGCCGTCGGGGGCGACGATGACCCGCTGCGCCACCGGTCCGCTCTCCGAACCTCCGAGCTTGGCCAGCACGATTGCGGAGCTGCGGGCGGCATTCACCTGGGCCGTGCGGCGGACGACGAGCTGGGCCGGATCGACGTCGACGACGAGACCGAGCGAGGCATTGGCGGCGTACACCGTCCCCCCGTCCGGGCTGGCGGCCAGCCCCCAGTCGAGGGCGGCGTCCGTGCTGCCGCCCGGGGTCGCGGGCAGGTCGATGCACACGGCGAATCCGTGGACCGTGTCGAGGGCGTGGATGAAGGGGTGCTCGGCGCCGCGGTAGAGCGTCAGCACGAGGCCGTCCTCGCGCCGCAGCTGCGCGACCGGCCAGCCAGCCATCGCCTCGCCGACGTTGGTCTTGTCGACGATGACACCGTCTTTCAGCACGCCACTGGCGACGTCGACGGCCCGAACCTGGTAGTGACCCTCGGGCGGAGCGGCGAGGTGCTCGATGACGTAGATCGTGGAGCCGTCCGGGGAGACCGCGTCGTAGGTGAACGCCCCGGGGATCTCCACGATTCGCGGCGCCTTCGCGAACGGCGAGCCCAGGACCGCGAAACGGGTCGTCTTCGCCCCGGCCTTTACGCCGTCCTCGACCAGCACGATCGTCGACCGGCCGGCGGAAACGCCGATCGGGAGTGGGTCTGAAGCGAACGTTGGCAGGCGCCACGCCCCGTCGATCGTGATCGCGTCGGACTGGTCGGCCATGAGACCGGCGTCGCGGACGATCGTCCCCGCCCCCGAGCGGGTCGTGGTCAGCACGCTGCCCCAGCGCGCGTCGGGCACGCCGACTGGCAGGGTCGCGACCTGCTCGCGAGTGCCGGAGATGATTACCTCGAAGCCGTCGCCACCCTGCCGACCGACCACGAGCATGGCATCGGATGCGGCCGCCGGCCCGACCGGTACGGCTGCGGCAGGTGCGGCCGACGGCCGTGCCTCGGGCGACGTCGAGTCTTGTGTCCGCGCCGAGCCGGAGATGGAGCAGGCGCTCACGATCATCGCCACGCCAAGGAGGCTGGCCAGACGATTTGTTCGCATCGGATCACCCCGCGACAGCCGGACGGCGTGCCCGCCCGTGCAGCCCTCCTACACCTGCGGGGCGCCCGGGGTTCCCTCGATCTCGATGGCCTCGGCTCCCCTCCGCCGCCGGCGGTCGTCCTCATCGCCGCGCAGGAAGCGGGCGAGGAACTGACGGGTCTGCTCCTCGCGTGGCTTGCCGATGACCTGTTCCGGCGGCCCGATCTCGATGAAGCGGCCTTCCTCCATGAAGTAGACGCGGTCCGCGGCCTCTCTCGCGAAGGCCATCTCGTGGGTCACCACGACCATCGTGCGGCCCTCGTGGGCCAGGCTCTCCATGACCTTCAGGACCTCGCCGACGAGCGACGGGTCAAGCGCGCTGGTCGGCTCATCGAACAGCAGCACCTCCGGCTCCATCGTCAGCGCCCGGGCGATGGCGACCCGTTGTCGCTGCCCGCCGGACAGTCGGGCGGGGTACTCGTTGCGCTTGTCGATCATGCCGACTCGTTCGAGATAGGACTCGGCGAGCCCGACCGCCTTCGCCCGGGGCACGTGCTTGACGTGGACGGGTGCCTCGACCAGGTTGCCGATGACCGACAGGTGGGGAAAGAGATTGAACTCCTGGAAGACCATGCCGGCCCGCGTTCGGAGCTGGCGGAGCTGGTCGTCCTCGGCACGTGAGCGGCGTCGCAGTGGCTGTGCCTGGGCGACGATCCCGGCGATGTCCACGGCGCCGGCGCTGGGCTCCTCGAGGAAGTTCAGGCAGCGCAGGAAGGTGCTCTTGCCGGACCCGGACCGGCCCAGGATCGTGACCGTTTCGCCCGGGTAGACGGTCATCGAGCAGCCACGCAGGACGTGATGGGTGCCGAAGTACTTCTCCAGCGCCGTCGCCCGCAGCACCGGCTCCGCGCCGGCCTTGACGAGGTGGCCGGGGACTTCGGCCGGGTCGATGACGTGCGCCGGTCGTGGGGTGGCGGAGGCGCTCATCGCGCCATCCGGACGCGATCGCCGGTCGCCATGCGGCGCTCGAGGCGGCCCTGGAAGAGCGAGAACACGATCGTCATGATCCAGTACACGAGCGCCGCGATCAGCAGCGTCTGCATGGACTGGAGCGTCGGCCGACCGGCCGCCTGCGCTCGCCACAGCAGCTCCTGCACGGCGATGACCGAGACCAGCGACGAGTCCTTGAGCATGGCCACGAAGTCGTTGCCGATGGCCGGCGTGACAATCCGGAAGGCCTGCGGCACGACGATTCGCAGGAACGTGGTTCGGCTGCTCATGCCCAGCGACTGCGCCGCTTCCACCTGGCCGTGCGGGACGGCCTGGATGCCGGCTCGGAAGATCTCGGTCATGTAGGCCCCGTAGTTCATGCCCAGGGCGAGGATCCCGGTCGGCAGCTCGGGGATGACGATGCCTGCCTGGGGCAGGGCCAGGTAGATGAACAGGATCTGCAGGAGCAGGGGAGTGCCGCGGAAGAAGGAGACGTAGAAACTCGCCACGGCATTCGGCAACGGGTTGGCGGACAGCCGTCCGAGGGCGCCGAGGATGGCCAGGACGATGGCCAGCAGGATCGCCGCCCCCGACACGAACAACGTCACCGGAACGCCGGTCAGGATGAACGGGATCCACTTGTTGATGAAGACCGGGTCCAGCTTGATGGTGCCGCCCACGAACGCCAGCAGCCCGGCCACGATCACCAGCCAGGTGATCATGAAGCGGATTCGCCACGACCGGCGTCGGCGCGTGTCGGCGCGCAGGATGTCTGTTGCCAGCATCTGGTTCGCTGCGCGCGCGATCAGTGGAGTGCCACCGAACTGGCTCACCCGCTCACCCTTCGGTCAGGGACGTG
>JALZAF010000048.1 GCA_030948505.1 Chloroflexota bacterium | reverse complement strand
GCTCGTCCCCGTGACCTGCCGCCACCGGCCGGAAGGGGCGCTGGCGCGGCCACCTTCGAAACCTCGTCGGGTCGATCGAGAGGCCGCATGGTGGGCGCCATCGTCGCCGCCGTCATTGCTGTTGCGCTCGTTGTCGGCGGCGTGGCGGCGTACCTGCTGCTGCCGTCGGCCACGATCACGGTCACGCCACGAGCCGAGCAGCTCGGGCCAGTCTCGCTGACCGTTCGGGCCGATCCGGCTGTCACGAGTCCCGATCCCGCCGGCGGTGCCGTTCCCGCAGACCGCCTGACGTTCGACCTGGCGGCCAACGACACGTTCACGGTCAAGGGCAAGCGCATCGTCGAGACCAAGGCCACGGGCACTGTCACGTTCCGCAGCTACAACACTGCCGCCTCCAACACGATCCCCGCCGGCAGCGTCGTCTCGACCGAAGGGGGCATCGGATTCCGCACACAGGTCACCGTGCGGCTCGGCCGGGCCCGGGTCATCCTGCCGTCCGGCATCGTCCCGTCGTATGCCTCGGTCGCGATCGAGGCCCTCAAGCCAGGTACAGTAGGCAACGTCCCGGCGAACGCCATCACCGTCGTCCCGAAGGGCGAGGATCCCCTGGTCACGAGTGTCCGGAACGTCGACGCCACGGCCGGCGGCACTCACCAGGAGATCCCGCGCATCGAGCAGGCCGACGTTGAAGCGGCGACCGCCCAGCTCACCACACGCCTGGGTGAAGACTTCCAGGCCATGCTGGCAGACCCGGGCCGCAGCCCTGCCGGCAGCACTGTCTACACGCAGACCGCCACCATGGCGGATCCCATCTACAGCGTCGACCTTGCTGCGCTCGTCGGCCAGGAGGTCGCCACCTTCGAGCTCGGGGCGACCTCGACCGGCGGCGTCACGGCGGTGGATCGGACGGCGGTGGCCGCACTGGCGACGGAAGTCCTGCGGGGCCGCGTCGCAGCGGACCATCGCCTCGTCGACGGTTCGATCGATGTTCGAACCGACGCACCGACGGTCTCGGGCGAGGTCGTGATGTTCCCGGTCACGGCCCGGGCGCAGCAGGTCGTCGTGCTCGACGCGAAGGCGCTGGCGGCGAAGGTCAAGGGCCGGCCGATCTTCCAGGCCCGCTCGATCCTCGAGCCCTACGGCGACGTCCAGATCGGCGTGTGGCCGGATTGGGTTACCTCGATCCCCACCATCGATGGGCGGATCGAGCTGCGGGTCGGTTCGTCGGGGTCACCCTCGCCATCGTCATCGTCGTCGCCCCTGCCCTCGCCATCGTCGTCGACGGTCCCGTGAGGCGGCTGCTCGGCATCGACGTCGGCGAGCGCCGCCTGGGGCTGGCCGTGGCCGACGAGCCGGATGGCCGCGCCTTCCCCCTGGCGACGATCACGCGCTCACGCGAGATCGAGCCGGAGGTCGCTGCGCTGGCCAGGGTCGTAGCCGAGCAGGGCATCACCGAGATCGTGGTCGGCCTGCCGCTCGAGGCCTCTGGCGCCGAAGGGCCCCAGGCTGCCCTCACCCGGGCCTGGGTCGAGGGTGTCGCCAGCCGCCTTGGCCTGCCCATCGCGATGCGCGACGAGCGCCTCAGCAGCCACCTCGCGGAAGTGCGCGTCGGGCCCATGAAACGAGGTCGGTCGGGCGGCCCGCCGACGCCCTCGCAGCGACTGTCGTACCGTTCCCGGATCGACCGCGAGGCAGCGGCGATCATCCTCCAGGACGAACTCGATGCCCGAGCGGCACGTGAATCGGCGCCCGCCAGGGACGGCAGAACGACCAGTGACGAGATGGAGAGCAGTGGATGACGATCCGGCAAGGGGGCCGGCCGCGCGACGAGCGAACCCAGGCGGGACCCGTGGACGAGGGGGTCTACGCCGCCGCCGCCTGGCCAGACGACGACCCGCGCCGGATGGCCGCGCCGGCCTATCGTCGCAACCAGCGTGGGGGCGGGGGTCTCGGCGGGTTACTGCGATTCCTGCTCTTCGCCCTGATCCTGGCGGCGGTCGTCCTGACCGCGGCAATCACCCTGCTGCGGCCACTCGTCCGCGGCGCGGTCGTCAGTTGGGCGTCTGACAATCCGACCGCGCTCGGGCTGCCATTTGTCGCCGACCTCATGCGGGAGGACCTCGGCACCAGCCTCACGAAGGCCGCGAGCGACGATCCCGCAGAGGCTGCCTTCACCGTGAAAGAGGGTGACACCGCCTCAACGATCGCCGACCGCCTCAAGGCGCAGGGGTTCGTGACCGATCCCCGCGCCTTCGTCTTCATCGCCATGGATCGCAAGGTCGCCAACAAGCTCAACGCCGGCGACTACGTCCTGCGTCGCAACATGACCCCCGACCAGCTGGTCACCGCGCTGTTCAATGCGTCCGCCATCAGCCGCATCGAAGTCCAGTTCCGCGAAGGCCTCCGGATCGAGCAGATGACCGCGAAGCTGCAGACATTGCCACTGACGATGGACGTGCAGCACTTCTATGACGTGGCCACACACCCGCCGGCCTCGCTGATCGCCGACTATCCGTGGCTCCAGGACCTGAAGCTGCCTCCGGGCGCGTCGCTCGAGGGGTTCCTCTATCCCGCCACATACCAGGTCAAACCGGGCATCAGCCCGGAGGAGCTGATCGGGCTGATGCTCGACAAGTTCCACACGGCCGTGACCGATGCCCGGATGGCGGTGCCCAAGGCACGCGGTATGACCTTCTACGAGATCGTGACGCTCGCCTCATTGGTCGAGCTCGAGACGCGCTTCGACGCCGACCGGCCGCTCATCGCAGGGGTCTTCCAGAATCGCCTGAATCCCAAGCTCTTTTCCACTCGTCTGCTGGGTTCAGACCCCACGATCTTCTACATCAACGACTCGCTCCAGCTCAAGGCGCTGCCATTCTCCGATTGGCCCAAATACCGCTTCTGGGCGCCGTTAGCGAAGGGCACCCAGCTGCCGAAGACGCTCCCGCCGGAGCTCGCGGGCTACAACACCTCGACCCACGGCGGGCTGATCCCGGGGCCGATCTGCACCCCCACCGTCGCCTCGATCGATGCTGCCCTGAACCCGAATACGAAGACCGGGTACCTCTACTTCCTCGCAACCCCGGATGGCACGACGGTGTACGCGAAGACGTATGCGCAACACCTGAGGAACATCCAGAAATACGTGCCGCCCGCGCCGTGATTCGCCCCGCGATGGCTCCATCCGCGGCCGACTTCGCAGCCCCTCCAACCGGGGCGGATCTCGAGCGCTGGACGGAAGCGGATAGGACTGCCCGGCCGAAACGCCTGGACCGGTTGCGGGCGCGCTTCGCCGACGACGCGATCGACGCCTATTTCGGGGTGCGGCCCGAACACACGCGGTACCTGACCGGCTTCGCCCTGGGCAACGGCGAAGAGAAGGTGGCAGGTGTGTCCGGCCAGTTCCTCGTCGGCCCCGATGAGGTCGTGCTGCTCGCTGACAGCCGCTACACGATCCAGGCCCGCCAGGAAGCCCCCGAGTCACGCCTGGTCGAGGTCTACGGCAACCTGCCCGAACGCTGGCCGGAGCTCGTGGCGTCGGTGGGGGCGCGACGCGTCGCTGTCGAGGCAGGTTTCGTGAGCCAGGCGACGTGGGGGCGGCTGGCTGCCGAGGCGCCGGAGGTCGAGCTGGTGCCGGTCGAAGGCTGGATCGAGGCCGACCGGGGGACCAAGGAACCGGCGGAACTCGAGCGGGTCGCCGCCGCCTGTGCCATCGCCGACCGTGCCCTGGCGACGCTGCTGCCGCGAATCCACCCGGGCGTCACGGAGGCGGAGCTCGCGCTCGAGCTCGAATGGCTGATGCGGACCAATGGTGCGGAGGCACTGGCCTTCGACGTGGCCTGCCTCGTCGGGCCGCAGGCGGCGCTGCCGCACGGGTCGCCCGGCGACCGGCCGGTCCGGGCAGGTGAGGTCCTGCTGTTCGATTTCGGGGCCCAGGTCGCCGGCTACCGCAGCGACATGACCCGCACCCTGTTCGTCGGCGAGCCTGCCACCGCCGATCTGGAGATCTATGGGCTGGTGTTCCGGGCGCAGGAGGCGGCGATCGACGCCCTGCGGGCGATAGTCGCGGCGCCGTCCCCGGGCGGGATCCCGACCGGCCGTGCCATCGACGCCGTCGCACGTGACGTCATCGAGGCGGCCGGCCATGGCGATCATTTCGGGCACGGCACGGGCCACGGCATCGGCCTTGCCACGCACGAGGCCCCGACCCTTGGTCGCACCGCCCCGGAGACGCCCCTGCCCAGCCCCACGGTCTTCTCGGTCGAGCCGGGCATCTACCTCGACGGACGCATGGGCGTCCGGATCGAGGACCTCGTGGCGTTCGACGCTTCGGCCGGGCGGGTGGAGCTGTTGACGCACTTCCCGCGCGAGGTGCTCGTCGTCGGGGCCTGAGGCAGCCGCGAGCGGGCCCTCGGCTACAATCGGGCGACCACCCGAACAACACCAGGCGCCCATCCACTGCGCGCGCCGAGCCCAGGAGCCCGCCACAGATGATCAGCACCGGCGAACTGCGCAAGGGCATCGCCATCGAGCTCGATGGCGACCTCTGGCAGATCCTCGACTACCACCACATCAAGATGGGCCGTGGCTCGGCCCAGGTCCGGATCACGCTCCGCAACGTCAAGCGCGGCCAGACTGTCGAGCGCTCGTTCCAGGCCGGGACCAAATGGCCGCGTGCCTCGATGGAGCGGCGGCCGGTCCAGTTCCTGTACCGCGATGGGGACGACCATCACTTCATGGATACCGATTCGTACGACCAGTTCAGCCTGACGAGGGACCAGCTCGGCGACGTCGCGCCGTACCTGGTCGATGGGATGACCCTCGACCGGACCTCATATCAGGGCGAGACGATCGGGGTGGAGCTGCCTGTCGCCGTCGATCTCGTTGTGAGGCAGACGGAACCGGGCTTCGCTGGCGACACCCAGACCGGCGCGCGCAAGCTCGCCACGACGGAGAGCGGCCTGGTCGTCCAAGTGCCCATCTTCATCAACGAGGGGGACACCATCCGTGTCGACACACGGACCGGGGAGTACCAGACCCGGGTCTGAGCCGCGGCGATGATCGGACGAAACGGATGAGCGGCTCGAGACCGCCGGAGTGGACGCTTCCGGCATGGGACCAGCTCCCGGACGACGGGACGCGGCCCGGCCAATCGGCGCGAGCTCTCGCGCCCGGCACGTTCGGGCTGCGAATTCTCGGGGTCACCGAGGTCACCCGCGCCGTCCGGGAGAACCTGCGCGCCGACGAGCGCCTGCGCGACGTCTGGGTCGAGGGAGAGGTCGGCCGAGTCACGATCTCCACTGCCGGCCACGCCTATTTCAGCCTCAAGGACGAGCGCAGCCAGCTGCAATGCGTCTGGTTCCGCGACGAGCGGCTTCGATCCGCCTTCGAGCCGCAGGCCGGGCTGCGCATCGTCGTCCACGGGCGGATCGACCTGTTCGAGCCGCAGGGCGCGCTCCAGCTCTACGTCGAATCGATCCAGCCGGCTGGTTTCGGCGACCTTGCCCTGCGATTCGAAGCCCTAAAGGCGCGGCTCACCGCGGAGGGCCTGTTCGAGGCGGCTCGCAAGCGCCCGTTGCCCTCGCGTCCGACGACGATTGCCGTGCTCACCAGCCCGAGCGGGGCGGTCTGGCGCGACATCTGCCACGTCCTGGCCCGGCGCTGGCCGCTCGCCCGGGTGGTCCTCGTTGCCTGCCGTGTGCAGGGCGAAGGAGCCCCGGCGAGCATCGTCGGCGCGTTCCGCCGCCTCGAGCGCTACATCGAGCGGACCTCGGCCGACGCCTCGGGCGACGCGCCGGCGGTCACGATCCTGGCCCGCGGCGGCGGGTCGTTGGAGGACCTCTGGCCGTTCAACGACGAACGCGTCGTGCGCGCGGTGGTGGGTCATAGCGTGCCGGTCGTGTGCGGCGTCGGTCACGAGGTGGACGTCACGCTGGCCGATTTCGCGGCCGACGTCCGCGCCCCGACACCCTCCGCGGCCGCGGAGATCGTTGTCCCGGATCGCGCGGAGTTCGCGGCCGCGCTGCGTCGCGCCGCAGGGCGGCTCGAGGCTGGCGCCCGACGAGCAACCGCCGAGGCGGGCAGCGGAGTGGAGGCCGAGCGGCGGGCCCTCGAGCGGCTCCGCCCGGAGGCACAGCTCGCGGCCGCTCGCGAATGTGCCGGCGTGCTGCTCGACCGGGCCACCCGGATCGTCGGCGGGCGCGTGATCCAGTCGCGCCGGGCAGAGGAGCAGGCCGCCGCCCGGCTCGTCCCGATCCTTCCGGCGCTCATCGCCCGCGATGCCGCCCGCGT
>JALZAF010000016.1 GCA_030948505.1 Chloroflexota bacterium | reverse complement strand
TGCAGGCCACGATGGAGGTCCTCAATCAGGAGGCTGACCCGCCGCTCGCGCTCCGGGTGGGCATCAATACGGGCGAGGCCGTCGTCCGGTCGGGCGACGACGGCCAGTTGATCGTGGGTGACCCAATCAACGTGGCGGCCCGCCTGCAGCAAGGCGCCGGTAGCGGCGAAGTCCTGGTCGGGCCCCTGACAGCACGGTTGACCGCTGCTGCCATCGACTATGATTCGCGGCCAGCCGTAAGCGCCAAGGGGAAAGCTCTGCCTCTCGAATCCTTTCGTGCCATCGCGCCAGTGGCCGAGGTACCGCGCCAGCTCAGAGGCATTCGTCGAATCCGCGCGCCGCTCGTCGGTCGCGAGCGGGAACGGCGACAGCTCGAGGATGCCTTCGCGCAGTCCAGTAGTAAACGCCAGGCCCGTCTTGTCACCATCATCGGCGCCGCCGGTATCGGGAAATCGCGGTTGATCGAGGAAGCGCTGGACCAGATGCGGGGGCTGGCGAGACCGCGGGTCCTCCAGGGCCGCTTTCTGCCCTACGGCCGTGGCATCACGTACTGGCCCTTCATCGAGATCCTGAGAACAGACGCCTCGGTCGCATCGGACGATGACCGGGACAGCGCCGTGGAGAAGCTGCAAAAACGGATTTCCGCCCTCGACGTGATCCACGCCAGCGCTGTGGCGCAACGACTTGCCGTCATGCTGGGCCTGACGCTCGCTGATCAGGCGATGCCCGACGTTCCAGCCGAACGTGTCCGCGCCGAGCTCGCGTGGGCGATGAGACGCTACGTTGAGGCACTCGCCCGGGAAAAGCCGGCGGTGCTGGTCATCGACGATTTGCAATGGGCCGACCCGGCCGCGTTCGACCTGATCGACCATGTGACGCTTCGGGTAACAGGGGTCCCAGTCCTCTGGGTATGTTTGGCCAGACCTGAGTTCGTCGAGGACCATCCACGCTGGGCAACCGGCAGGGACAACGGTCTCGAGATTGACCTCAACGCCTTGAGTCCGGCAAATACCTCTAGCTTGATCTCGCAACTGCTCGAGCTCGAGGAGATCTCGCCTGGCCTACGACAGCGCCTGGTGGAGCGGTCAGGTGGGAACCCCTTGTTCTGTGAGGAGTTCCTTCGCATGTTGGCGGACGAGGGCCGGCTGATCAACGACGGCCGTGAGCGCGATCGCGAAACGGAGGAACCGATCCGGATCCCGGAAACGATTCATGCGCTGCTCGCGGCGCGCCTCGATTCCCTGGCGGAAGCCGAAAAGAAGACGCTTCAGGCGGCGAGCGTCGTCGGTGAGCGATTCAGCGACGGGGATCTCGTTGGGCTACGCCCCGAGCTCGATGTCAGCCGCGCGCTCGACGGCCTGCTGCAGAAAGGCCTCGTGCTCCAGGCGCCCGGATCGCGGGACGGCGACCTGCGGTTCAAGCATCTATTGGTCCGCGACGTGGCCTATGGGACCCTGGCGAAGGCGGAGCGCGCCGAGTTGCATGATCGGTTCGCCTCCCTCATCGAGAACGCGTCCCGCGATCGCCGGGGAGAATTTGCCGACATCATCGCCTACCATGCCAACCAGGCCTTCACGCTCTCCGTCGAGATGCGGCTAGACGACAAGGTGATACGCGCTCGAGCCGAGCGAGCGGTTTCGTGGAACTTGCTGACCGCAGAACGGGCGCGCTCACTCAACGACTGGGCAGTGCTTGCGGATCGCCTCTCGGCGGCGCGCCGTCCCCTGGAGGCACTGGACAAGCAATCGGACGACCCGCAACGACTCCGCCTGCGGCTCCTCGAGGCCGAGCAACTGGCCGGCGTGGACGCCTACGACGCAGCGGTTGGTGCCGCTCGTGACGTCATCCAACACGCCAAAAGCTCACCCGGAGTAGCCGCCGCTGCCCACCTTTGCCTCGCTCGGATCAGCCTTCGACGCGACGGGTATGTGCCGGAGTCCGAAACTCCAGTCCAGGCCAAAGAGGCTGCCCGCCTTTTCCGCAGCACGGGAGATCTCGTTGGCGAGCTCGAAGCGACCTGGC
>JALZAF010000003.1 GCA_030948505.1 Chloroflexota bacterium | reverse complement strand
ACCCCGTTCGCCGGGCCAACGACCCCCGGCGCCCCGCCGGCCGCGGGGACAGCGCCGACGATCGCGGGGGCCGGCCCGATCGGCTGCGCGACGGGCTGCACCGTGGTCACGCATAGCGCCCCGGTCGCGGCACACAGGATGTCGCTCTCGGCGACAAACGGGTTCAGGTAGAGGATCGCCTCCGGCGGTCTGGCGGCCGGATCCTGCTGGACCTGCGCCTCGAGGCTGATCCACAGAGCGGTCGTGCCGACCGTCACCAGCCCTATCCCGAGAAACGCCGCGACTGTCGCCGGGCCTGTTCGGCGCATGAAGGCCGAGCAGAAGATCCCAATCGCGCCGGCCCCGATTCCGAGAATGGCCAGCATGAAGTAAGCCGCCAGAAGGTCCTCCGGGCCGATCCCGCCAAACATGAAGGCAAGGGATGCGAGGGGCAGGGAAGCTCCCACGATGACGGCCAGGAATGCCAGACCGCTCACGAGCTTGCCCAGGACGATGGCCAGCGACGAGATCGGGGTGGCTGCGAGCAGGTCAAAGGTCTGCTTCTCGCGTTCCTGGCTGATTGACCCCGCCAGGTAGGCCGGCGCGAGGATGATGACCACCAGCGTCTCGACGAGGATGACCCCGCCGAAGATGGTGCGCCCGAGGGTGACCGACTGCATGGCACCAATTGGGCCGGCCGCGGTCACCCCTCCCAGCGCCAGCCACAGCAGTCCGACCAGGACCAGCAGGTAGACGGTCACGAAGATGAATGCGCGCTTGCCTCGCATTCGGCCACGAAGCTCGCGGATCCAGATCGCCGATGCGCCCCCGACAAGCCCGCTGGCCGCGCTTCGCGCCGGTCCGGCGCCGCCGGTCTTGGGCACGTCCGTTCCCACGGGCGCGGCCGCCATTTCCACTTCGGAGGCGCCGGTCACGAGACGGGGACCGCGCCGTCGCGGGCCGTGACCTGCAGGAACAACTCCTCGAGGTCGCTGGCCGCCCGGGCGAAGCTGACGATCGGCAGGCCCGCGCCGACGGCGCCGGCCAGCAGCCGCACAGTGGCCTCATCGTCCCCCCGGAAGCCCAGCTCCACCGTGCCGTCGTTGAGCAGCGCGACCGAGGCGACCTGCGGCTGGGCGGTGAACCAGGTTCGGGCGGTCTCCAGCGCATCCGTGGCGGGCAGGAGTCGAACCCGCAGAACCGCGCCCGCTCGCAGGCGGCGCTCGATCTCCGTCACCCGCCCCTGGGCAAGGACCTGCCCGTGATCGACGATGGCGACGCTGGTGCATAGCTCCTCGAGCTCGGGCAGGATGTGGCTGCTGATGAGGATCGTCTTGCCGAGACTGCGGAGCTCGCGGAGCAGCTCCCTCAGCTCCACCCGCGCACGGGGGTCGAGGCCCGAGGCGGGCTCGTCGAGCAACAGCACCTGGGGGTCGTGGACGAGGGTGTGGGCGAGGCAGAGCCGCTGCTGCATGCCGCGCGAGAGGCCCTGGACGTAGCTGTCGCGCTTGTCGCCCAGGTCCACGAGGTCAAGCAGGTCGCCGATCATCTGGCGTCGCCGCGCGGCAGGGAGGCCGTAGCAGCGGGCGAAGAAATCGAGGTATTCCCAGACTTTCATGTCGTCGTATACCCCGAAGACGTCCGGCATGAAACCGACGACGCGTCGCACGGCATTCGGGTTCCGGCGGACCGAAACGCCGGCGATTTCCGCCTCGCCCGCCGACGGCGCCAGCAGGGTCGCGAGGATGCGCAGGATGGTCGTCTTGCCCGCCCCGTTCGGCCCGACCAGGCCGAAGATCTCGCCCTCCTCTATGGCGAGGTCGAGCCCGGCCACGGCCACGGTGCCGTCATAGCGCTTGACCAGGCCTTCCGTGCGCACGATCGCGCTCACTTGACGTCCCCTTCGATCCGGACCTGCACAGTGAACCCGACGCCCTCCTGGCGGTTGCTGACGAAGCGCAGCTCGAGGGTCCCGCTGGCCGGGTCGACATAGCGATCCGGGTTCCGCAGCTCGTATGCGGAGCTGTTGCTCAGGTGGGGGAGTCGCATCCAGGTCCCGGCGCCGGTTCGGTCGAGCACCTCGACCTCCGGCAGGCCGTCGAAGAACTTGCTGCAATCCTGGCTGTTCGGGTCGCAGCTGGGCGCCGGCGGAGGCTTGCTGCAGTTGGGCAGGTCGGCCGGCTCGTCGCGGCATGGTTGCGGGCTCACCGGATCGACCGTCTTGACGTCGCGAGACCCGACGCTGAGATCGCCCCCGAAGCCCAGGGAAAGCACCACCCGCCTGACACTCAGGGCGCCATCGAAGGCGATCGGGCGGTAGGCGACCGTGATCGAGCCTTTTCCGATGTTGAACGCCATGGGGTCCTTGTTGAAGAAAGCCGCGTCGACCGACACGACGCTGCTGCGCACGAGGTCGCCCTCGAACGCCGTCGACCCGTGGACCTTCATCGGCAGCGGGATGTAGTACAGGACGTTGCCCGTCCGCCGCGGGATCTGGCCGGAGATCCGCACGTCGAGAACCTGCCGATCGCCCCAGGCCAACAGGACGGGGCTATCGGAGGGCAATTGGAGGCTCATGCGCGAGTTGGGATCGAATGTCAGCTGATCGAGGACCGCGTGCCTGACGAGGTCGCGCTGGGTCGAATCGGTGGAGCGGGTGGGGTCGACGAAGAACGTCTGGCCGAGGATTCGGTCGGACAGCGAGTCGCCGAACTGGTTGGGCCGAATCGGCAGCGACAGCGTCTGCTCGGCGTTCGGGTCGAGGTCCTTGAGGACCACCACGGAGCTGCCCAGCACGACGGCGGGCTTCTCCAGCTTCTGGTCTGACAGGTTGCGGATCGTGCCTTTCAAGGTCCCGTCGACGAGGCTCAGGTCCGCCTGGATACGCGGCACCACGGCGGCTGTCTCGGCGCGCACCGTGCGCAGCGACCCGAAGCCCACCGTCAGGTCGCGGATCCGTGATGGGTCGCCCTGCAGCACGTCGAGCCTCGTGGCGTCGCTCCCGCCGAGCTCGCCCGAGAGCGTCGAGGACAGCAGGGCGCCGCCCGGGACATCGACCTGGTAGGTCCCTCGCGAAGGCGAGAAAACCCCCAGGTAGACCTGGGCCGTGCCCTCGGTGGCGTCGGGCGCGCCGCGGACGATGGCCACCTCGTTGAGGATGACGTCCAGCCCACGCAGGGCGGCACCAAAAGCATATGAGCCGATGGCGAAGACGGCGATCAGCACTGGCATCGTGATCCACGCCCACTCCCGCCGATCGAGCCTTCGCAGGACGAGGTAGTTGATCGGGCCGATCAGCAGGATGTAGCCGAAGAGAAGCCCCAGCAGGCCACCGATCGGGGGCAGGGCCAGGGCCGGCAGCTGGGCCACTGCGTTGACCATCTGACCGTCGTCGCCGGAGACCACCGAGCTGCCGGATCGTGGCGGCAGGAAGCGTCGCCAGAGCGACTTGGTGGACTTCGCATCCGTGATCCATGAAGTGGTGGGGTCGAAGCCGAGGATGGTCACGACCCCACTGCCGTAGGGAGCCTCCGCGGCGATGACACGGTCGCCGGATGTGGCCAGCGCCCGCCCGCGGGTCAGCGTGCCGCCCAGTGCGGGCAGATCCTTCGCTCCGTTCGGGAGCTGGCCGATCAGGCCGGTGACACTCTCCGGCGGCACGTCCACCGTCGCCGTCGGTCGATACGGCAGGATGTCGTCGGGGAAACCGGACAGGACCGATGGGCCGTTCGTGCCCGCCGCGACGACGAGCCGTCCACCCGCTGCCAGCCAGCCGCGCAGGGCGGCGAGCTGGCGATTCGTCAGCTGCGAGTCAACGTCCTGCCAGACAAGCCTGTCGATGGCACTCCAAGCCTCGACCCGATCGGGCAGGTCCGCCACTCCGAGGGGGACGATGGCGGCCTGCGCTCCGTTTGGCCCGGGCAGGAGGTCGAGATCGGGCACGATCCGCTGGGGCTGCTCGGCAATGACGCCCACGACAAGCTGGCCGGCATCGTGAACCGTGAAGGCCACGCTCTTGGTGACGATCGTGTGAGTGGCGTCGACGAGCGCCACGTCGAGTGAGCGCCCGAACGCCGGCGGCTGGGCGTACAGCACGAAATCCTTGTCGGACTTGGTGGGCAGGTCGACCGGGGTGCCGAACCGGGTCCGGCCCTGGGCGCCAGCCCCCAGCCGCAGCTCGCCGACGACCGACGGACCGTCGTTGCGGAGGTGGACCCGGATCGCCATCCAGGAGCCGACGCGCGCGTGCCCCTGGAGCATCACCGACGCGTCCATGACCGGCTCGCCGACCGCGGCCACCGGGGTTGCCGTGGCAGCGCCGCCGATCAGGAGGGTAGTGAGGAGGAGAAAGATGCGGCCCGGTGTGGCTGCGGGACGCCGACGCGCCGAGGTCGATCGGGCAGGGGCGACGGACGCGGACCGGGGCACATGGCCTCCTGGGAAGCGGATCAGCGGGACCGAGCTCAGCATCGACGTCTTGCCCCCGCCAAAAGTTGCGCTGTCCGCTCACCGCTGGGGTGCCACC
>JALZAF010000349.1 GCA_030948505.1 Chloroflexota bacterium | reverse complement strand
ATCGGTGGCGCCGCGACTTTGTTTTCCCGACCCGGGTCGATCATTAGCGACCAGCTGAGAGACTCCGCCGCGCGCGAGACTCAACGCATCACGCAACCTCCATTTGGATCGAATACCCTCGCCCGTCGCATGCCCGGCCCGGTCCGAACTCTCATCGCGTGGCTGCGGCCGGCTCCCCGTGCGTGAGCCGTACGGATGCTTGGTTCGGCTTGACGACGGCCAGGTAGATCGGGCAGCGCTCCCGCCAGACCTCTTCGAGAACTGCGAGCCGCTCGGCGGATGCCGACGTGGCGATTGAGATCTCGATCTCGATGTCCTGGAGGTCCGGGATCGCGCCGTCCATGCCGAGCAGGCCGCGAGCGTCGGTCCGGCAGCGGGCGGCGACGGTCAGGTCATCAACCGTAATGCTCAGCTGGGGGGCCAGCGTGTCGTGGATGAAGGCGACGGCGCAACCGGCCAGCGCGCCGAGCAGGTACTGGGTCGGAGTTGGGGCTGAGCCCGTGCCGCCGAGCGCCGGCGGAAGGTCCGAGTACCAGGTGTAGGCGCCAGCACTGAGCTCGGCCTTCCCTTCAATCAGCCGCCCGCGCACGGCCGGTGTGGCCCGTGCTCCGTCTGGATTGACTCGGTACAGCTCTTCGGTCGCGTGGATGATCTCTGGCTGCATGGCCCTGCCTCCTTGCCTCGCGCGTCTGCGCGATAGCCGCGAAGGTATGGGCGCCAGCTGTAGCCGCCATCGGGGCTACTACCCAAATCCGGTTCGAGCCGCGTCCCGCCGCCTGTCGCCGTGCACGCACTACGAGGCCAGAAGGCTAGCCCGTAGCGGTCCCCGGGGCGGCACCAGGGTGGGCGACGACGCGCGCGACGGCAGCCGCTCGCGCAGCCTTGCCGGAGACGCCGAGCTTGTCGTAGGCGTTAGATAAGTGGCGTTCCACGGTGCGGACGCTCAGTCCTAGGGCGTCCCCGATCTCGAGATTCGTCCGGCCCTCAGCCGCCAACCGCAGCACCTCCAACTCACGGACGGACAGCCCCGCGCGTACGAAGTCGACGCCACCCTCGATCCGAGCTGCATCATGCGCCAAGAAGTCGCGCACCTCGTCGACGAACCGCCCCCACGCAGGCTCGTCGCGGAGCAGGATGTGGTTATCACTCTCGAGCGGCACGAAGCGGGCGCCGGGGATCCCGCGCGCCACGCGCCGACCGGCGCCAAAGCCGATCGCCTGGTCGTTGAGGGCGTGGAAGACGAGGGTCGGCGCGTGCACCTGCGGCAGCAGCGGCGCCACATTGACCTTCGCCCGCTCGACCCACATGCGGACCGCGTTCTCGGTGGAGGTCGACATCCTCTGGAGGTCGTCGAACCAGCGAACCTGCTCGTCGGTGGCAGCGGGGATGAAGAGGTTGGTGAAGACGCGCCGGAAGATCGGGTTCTCGCGTGCCCAGCCGATTCGGATCAGGTTGAGCAGCGTCTCGAACTCGACCATCCTCTCCGCCGACAGCCGGACGGTGAGGGGCCCGCGGTCCTGGGTCCCCAGCAGCACCAGGTGGCTGACCCGTTCCGGATGGCGGGCGGCATAGGCGATGGCGACCGGTCCGCCCTGCGACATGCCGAGCAGTGCGACGCGGCCCAGCCCGAGCTGGTCGACCACCGACTCGAGATCGTTGACGCGGGCGTCGAGGGAGTAGTCGGCGATGTCCCAGTCGGAGAGGCCGCTGCCGCGCTCGTCGTAGCGCACGAGCGTCGTAAACGAGCCCAGGTCCTCGAGCAGATGTCGCCAGACCGGGCTTTCCCAGTCGAACTGGAGATGGCTCAGCCAGCAGGCGACGTTGACGAGTGGCGGTCCCTCGCCGTGGACGGCGTACGCCAGGCGGGCGCCGTCACCTGCCCGGAGGAATCGAATCTCCTGGGCGGGCGGTGCCGGATCGTGGGCGGTTCGCGTGGCAATCATGCCTCAGCCACCAATCGAGTAGATCGCTCCGATGCTACGCTGGACGGCAAGCTCACGGGGTACCGGTTTTCCCGAGCACCACCGACATCCGGACTCTCGCGTCTTTCTGACGGCCTGTTCCTTGCGGGCGGCATCCTCGCGACCGCGTCCTTCTGATCCGTGGTCAGGCGACCATCAAGAGCCCGAAGCCTGCTCTTGTCGTCCACCTCGGTCTCTCATCCAGATTTCGACCCGTTCGCGCCTAGAAGCGGAAAACGTGCAAGGCGGCGTACAGCACTCCGAGCCCGGCGAGCACGGCGCCCTCGGCACGGCCGACACGACCTCGCAGCAGGAATACCGCGGCGATCGTCGCCGCCAGGACAAGGAATGGCCAGTCGAATTCCCGGACACGATCTGGCACAGGCACCGGGGTGAGGAGTGAAATCAACCCGAGATTGAAGAGCACGAAGTAGAGGACGGTCCCGACCGCATTACCGGCGCTCACGTCACCGTAGCCACGCCGGGCCGGGACGACCTGGCGGATGACCTCCTCGGCCTCGATCGCGGCCGGCGTAATGACCATCCCGACCAGCCCAGCCGAGAAACCGATCGTCGACACGAGGCCCTCAGCCCCGATCGACACGAGCTCACCACCGATGGCGATCACGATGATCCCGCCCGCTGTCGTTAGCGCCGCCTTGCCGAGCGACCGTCCGGGTCCGGCGGTGCGCTCCTCGTCACCGGCCATGAAGCGATGCCCGCGCGACGCCCGGACGAGGTATGTAAGGGCGAGCCCGAACGCGACGAGCAGGATAAGGCCGGTCCAGCGCGGCGTTTCGCTGAACAGGACCGGGAGCCCGGCGATGAGCGCGGCCGAAGGCACCAGGAGGACGACACCTCGCGGGAGACGGGCATGGAGCGGCGCGATGAGCGCGCCCAGGCCGAGGGCAGTGCAGAGCAGGAACGTGGCACCGCCGAAGACAGTCCCAAGAGCGATGTCCGCTTGCCCCCGCTGCCCGGCCGCCAGACCGACGGCGATGTTCTCGGCTTCGAGGCCGGACAGGATGACGCTCGCGACGAACGGGGCGATCCGGAGCGCGGTTGCCACGTCGACGAG
>JALZAF010000339.1 GCA_030948505.1 Chloroflexota bacterium | reverse complement strand
ACCAGCAGCAGCGTCCGGGGCATCCATCCGGGCGACTCCGTGGTCGTGCAGGGGACCCAGCGCACGGACGGCAGCATCAGGGCGAGCTCGATCCGCGCTACAGCGGCAAGCGTCGGCGGCGCGGCGGCCATCTCACAGCTCTTCGGCGGCGGCCAAGCCGGCGGCGGGGCCAACGGCGCTCGAGGCGCCGGCAACTGACCAACACCAGGGGAAGCGACGAATGACCACGCAACACCGTCTGCCCGTCTCCATGCACGTCCTCCGCTCGCTGACCTGCGCGGCGATCGTGATCACGAGCCTCGCCCTGGCGGCGTGCGGAGGATCGTCGAAGAGCTCGGCCGCGGCCGGCTCCCAGGGTTCGAGCAACCGCGCGAAGGTGGCTGCCTGCCTCAAGCAACAGGGCGTCAACCTGCCGCGGCGCCCGCCAGGCGGCGGTCCGGGACTGGGGCTGGGCCTGGGCGGCGGGCCTCCCGGCGGCGGGCAGAGCAGCGCGAACCGCGCGAAGTTCCGCGCGGCGCTGCGAAAGTGCGGCGTCAACTTCCGCGGCCGGCGGTTCGCCCGCAATCCGGCCTTCCGGCAGGCACTGGTCAAGTTCGCCGCCTGCGTGCGCCGGAACGGCTACAACCTCCCGGCGCCCAACACCTCCGGCAGCGGCCCGGTGTTCAACCGCGGGCGGGTCAACCCCAACGACCCGAGGTTCAGGACCGCGGCGAGCAAGTGCCAGGGCCTCCTGCCGCAGCGTCCTCCCAACGCGCCTCCCGGCGGGGGCCAGTGACATCGCTGCGGGCGTCAGGGCCTAAGCGTCGGGGTAGAGCCGTACGTACGCGCCCTCGGCCGCGTCACGCTGCCGGCGGGCCTGGGCGACGGCCCAGCGCCGGGTCGCCCGATCGACGGCTAGGACGGTCCATCCCTCGCCGTCCTCGTCGCTGAGGTGCACCAGCAGCGTTTCCCGATTGTGCTCGACGCGCAGCCGGTGGGCGGGGTTGCCCTGCTCGCAGAGGACGCGCGGCCTCTCTTCCCTGGGATCGGCCTGGAACGACGTCCACCGCGAGCGAGGAGGCCGCGGGGTGATGGGCGAGGCGGGCATGGCGTCAGTAAGCGAACAGCTCGACCCGATAGCCGTCCGGGTCGGCGACCTGGACGCGGACGAAGCCGTCATCGTCCTGCCATTCGGTCTCCGTCACGCCGGCATCGCGCAGTCGCTCGCGCGCGCTTCGGACCTCGTCGGCGTCGTTGAGTTGGAAGCCGAAGTGGTTGGTGCGAGGCAGCCCGTCCGGCACCGGACCCTCGCTCAACGCGACGAGCGACCCGTCCGGCGATCCGAGGATCAACAGGTGCTCGTCGTCGTGCACCCGTTCGATGAGCCCGAAGTGCTGGCCATAGAACGCCGCGGACTGTTCCGGATCGCTGACTGTCAGCGCGACGTGGTTCAGCGGCACCCGTCGATCATCGCAGGATGAGATGCGCAAAATTTCATCAGCCCGGCGCGAAGATGGCTGCCAGGGCGTTGGCGCTGCACCGGTCGCCGAAGATCGTGTCGTTCCCGCGGAGCTCGTTGATCGTGTCGTTGCCGCCGAGCCCGCAGATGCGGTCGGCGCCGGGCGTGCCGGTCGGACGGTCGGCTCCCGCGGTCGCGCCCCCGGGAAGTTGGGTGGGCGGGACCGCCACGTCGCCGCATGTGGCGCCGGCCGGGCACCAGGTCCAGCGGATGAGCATTTCGAAGCCCGGCACGCCCTCCTCCCGGCGGCCGGCCGAGGCGTCGCTGGGCTGCCCGCCCAAGCGCGGGTAGAAGAAGGCGGCGTTGACCGAGCCGGGCTCGGTGAACTGGAAGGAGTTGTTGCGGCCGGTCGAGTGCAGCGGCAGACTGCCCGTCCCGGCCACGCCGCTGACGCCGATGTGGTCGACGGCCAGGACTCCGTTGCTGTCGACGTTTCGCACGACGAGAAAGTTGGTGGCGAAATTCGTGATCGTGTTCGGATTCGGCCGCACGACCGGACCCTCCTCGACGGCGTAGCAGCAATAGCTGCCCCCCTGCTCTCCGCCCGATCCACCCGCCGCGAGCTGGCGCATGATCACGAACCGGATCAGCCCGGGATTCGGCCCGGAGCGCACCGCGACATTCGTGATCCGCCCCGTTGCGGGCACCGAGCTGGTCCGCGAGTCCACGTTGTAGTCGGTGACCCCGAACACGCCGCTCTGGCGCCAAGTGCAGTCCGGCTGGCCCGACGGGGAGGCGTAGTACGTCCCCGTGCCGCCGTCGTCTCCGAGCGCCAGGCGCGTCTCGCAGCCGAGGTTGACGTTCGGCTCCGCCGTCAGCGGGCTGCCAAGCACCCGGCTTTGCGCCGCGGCCGAGCCTGGCGTCAGGAGGGCGACGGCGAGGAGTACGCCAAGCGTCCGTGCCCGCATCAGACATCAACCGTACGAGCACCGAGCAGGGCGCGCAACCGAGCGGATCGCCGCTTCCCTCTTTGCGACCCAACCGACCAGCGCGGCTGTCGGCCAGAACGAGATACTGGGCAGGCAATGTCGCAGCAGGACGTTGAAAACGTACGACGCGGATATGCGGCGCTAAACGACGCGTACCGAAGCGGCGACGTCAACGACTTCCTGCCAATCCTCGAGGAGAACTGGGATCCCGAGGTCGTGTACGAGCCCGCCGGCGTGCTGCCAGAGACCCACACGGTCCGCGGGTGGGAGGGCGTTCTGCGGTTCATGGCGGACCAGATGAAGGCCTTCAGAGACGGCAGCATGTGGCTCGAACCGCTGGAGTACATCGATGCCGGCGACCGAGTCGTGGTCCCGTATCGGTTCGGCGGGGTAGCGCGGCACACCGGGATCGAGGTGGAGTTCTCGTTCGTCCACGTCTTCACGATGCGCGATGGGAAGGCGGTGCGGGTCGACGTGTACGAAACGAAGGCGAAGGCCCTCGAAGTCGCAGGATTCTCCCAGTAAGAATCGCTGGCTGGGCGACGTCTACCGCTTGCGGAGCACGTACTTCGCGAAGATGCCATCGACTGAGTAGTCGGCGTCATCGATTCGGAAGCCCGAATGCTCGATCATCGGCTCGAGGAGCCATGTGAAAGTTGAGTGCTCATCCCGGACGTGTTCCTCGAGCTCGGCGCGAATCCAGTCTGTTTCTATGCCGGTCCCGCCGGTCGCACACCAGCTCTCGATTCGTTGCCTTGCCTCGTCGGGCTCGAAGCTGTAGACGACGTCCCACAGGCGGAGCACCGCTTCCGGCCTCATGAAATGGCCGAGCCTCACCAACGCCTGCGCCTTCCAGAAATCCGGAAGGTGGTGGAGGGCGTACCGGGAATACGCGAAATCGACGGGCTCGCCCGAGTGCTCGTACGTGAGAAAGCCGGCAGAGACGCACTCGATATTCCTGTGGCCTGACGCCTCCACCTTCGCGCGGAGGATCTCTTGCATGACTGGCGAGATGTCCGCTGCCACGACACGCGAACAGTTCGGGGCGACCGCGAGCGTGAACTGGCCGGTTCCGGCGCCGAGATCCAACACGGTCGACCGAGCGTCGAGTCCGAGGCCTTGGAGGAGTCGGACCTCCTCGAGCGCATCGCCGTCCATTTTGGCGTCGTAACGCGCGACGTGACTGGCGTCCAGGTTCTCTCTTCCAGCACTGGCTCGCTCGTCGAGCAGCCAACTCAGTCTTTGAGGTCCCCCGTCTCCCACCTCTCTCGCGGCCATCAGGCCCCTGCTCCAAGCGCGCCTAGAGCCAGGGCGCCTGGTGGGCACCCGCTCTCGCAGTAATGGGCCGACTTGCCTGCGCTGTTCATCTGCTTCCAGGCTACGTCGAATAGCAGTATCGGGCGTCGCCCAGCGCGACGGCGAGGTCGCTGACGACTGGGCGCTGCGGGGCCAGGCCCGTCATCCCGTGCCCTACGCGGCGCCGGTGACCTTGAAGTCCTTGCTGACGAAGACGTGGTGCGGGGCGCTGGTGCCGATCCTGTGGACGGCGTACGAGCCGTCGCTGAGCTTCAGCACACGGTTGACGGTCCCGCCCGGATACTTGGCAACCGCCACGGCCTTGGCCTTGTCCGCCGACGCTCCCGTGATGATCGTTCCCGTCCCGGGACGCCAGTTCTGCGGGACCTGACCGACTCGCGGGGCCTGGCCCGATTGCGCCGGCGGCGCCGCGGTCGCGGCGCCTGACGCGCCGTTGCTGGAGCTCGAGTTGGCGATCGCGTAGCCGCCGATCGCGACCGCTATGGCCGCGGCGCCGGCAGCGATGGACCTGGTGAGCTTTCGGGTGGCTATGGGCTGTGAGAGGAAGGGCATCGTGGGTCTCCGATTCGAGGGGAAGTTCGCCCGACCATGAAACGCCTCCGGCGTTAGCCCTTCCCCAGCGCCAGAGAAGAGCCGGGTAAGAATCGGCGCCGGCGCTACAGGCGGCGGGTGGCGAGCTGTGTCACGGCCTGGTCCTCTCCGGACTGGGCCAGCAGCCGCACGATGTAGACGCCCCGAGGCAGGCGGTTCGCCCGCAGCGAGAAGCCGAACGTCCGTCCGGCCGCCCGCCCGACCGTGCCGAAGCGCTTCACGACCCGGCGTCCGCGGGTCACGGTGACCGTGACCCTGGCCCGGGTGGTCACGCGGTAGGAGCCCGAGAGCGAGACGTTCGTCGTCCCGCCGAACACGGGTCGGTCGACTCTGACCCCCGCGAGCAGGCCGCAAGCGATCCCCCGCTGGACGACATCGGTGCGGCGGACGAACCTCCCGGCGGCGTTCCGCGAGAGGACTAGACGGCGGTTGTCGTAGAGCCGCCCGTTGCGAAGCATCGTGAAGCTCACGACGTACTGGCCGGCCTCCACCGTCCGCCGCCGCCCGCGGTTCGCCAGTCCGTTCCAGAGCAGCGACCGCGTGCGCGGGCCGAAGCCCGCGACCAGTTGCTGGCGGATCACGCGTCGCCCGGCGGAGACCTGGTAGACGGCGATGCGGACCGGCAGCCCGACGCGGCGGACGAAGCGCAGCGCGACCCTGCGGCCGATCGAGCGCGTGCTCACCGAGGCGAAGCCGGGATTGTTGAGGCACGCGGTGGTCCCCGCCGTGGGCGAGAACGGCCACACGCCCGGATTCATACGCAGGACATAGAAGCCGCTCGTTCCGTCCGAGTACCAGATCTCGCCGCGCTCGGGCGCGAACGCCGGCTCCGACATCGCCCAGTTGGCGCGCTCGTCGATGACCGGGCTGCCCGTGGCCGAGACGTTCGACGGCGGCGCGACGTGGTAGGCGATCTCCTTCGGGTGCGCGGGATCGCGGATGTCGAACACGCGCAGGCCGGACAGGATCATGGAGCAGGCGACGATTTCCGGCTCGTGACGCTGCGGCACGTTGCAGTAGTGCGCCGCGTAGCCCTGTACGGGGCTCTGCGCCCCCGGGTCGCCTTTGATCTGGTCTCGGTTCTCCGGCTGGTGAACCGCAAGGCGGATGTTGGAGACCACGAACGGGTGGCGCTCGTCTGAGATGTCGATGATGCGGGCGGCGCCGACACGGGCGCCGTTGCCGGTGACGCTGCCGCCGTCGGCGCTGGTCGAGTACTCGTCGACTTCGACGAGGTACGGGCGGCCCTTGATCGTCACCGGGATCGCGTACTGCGGGATCGTGATGTTCGACCACACCAAGCGGCTGATCTCGCGCACCTGCGGGTTCGGTTTGCGAGCTTGGATCTCCGAGAGGTCCACGATGATCAGGCCGTCCGACGCCGCGAAGTAGCCGCGATTGCCGTCGTCGGAGACCGACATGCCGTGCGTGCCGTAGGCGCCTTCCCAGATCCGGGTGGGAAGCCGGGGGTTGGAGATGTCAACCGCGGTGGTGTGATGCGTCCCGATCGAGGTGGGATAGAACGTCTTGCCGTCGGGCGCCATGCCGCTCTCGTGGCCGAAGATCGCGGCCGGGAGGCTCGCCTGGAGGACCGGATGCCGGCAGTCCTGGCTGATGTCGTAGACATCCACGTCGCCGGGGTAGGCCGACGGGTTGCCCATGACCGCGGCGAGGATTCCGCGCTGCACGCTGATGTTCAGCGATTCGTGCGGCGTCTGCATCGCCGGGGTCAGCAGCGAGTCGGTCCGGACCGGATTGCGCGGGTTGCTCATGTCGAGCACCGCGACGCCGGTTGGCTCGGCGCTCAGGCTGAGCGCGTTGGTCGGGAACAGCAGGGTGGTGTCGTAGTAGGCGCACTCGTGCCCGTTGCGGTCGACGTAACGGTGGACCCGGAACCCACCGGTCGAACCGGTGTGGCCGATCACGGTGAGGTTGCACAGATAGCCGTGGTCCACCCGACCGGCGGCGACGTCCTCCGCGGCGACCCGGCCCTGCATCGGGCCCTCGGGGATCCCGCCCGGCTCGCAGTTCGCGCGCGGAGTCGCCTGGATCGGCGGCTCGGCGACGCTCGCCTGGGCGGCGAAGGCCTTCGCCTGCCCGTCGAACAGCGCGGTCGCCCCAGCCCGGGGCGCGCTGCCGAGGTGAGCGCCGTCGGGATCGGCCATCATGGCGAGGCTGCACGCCAACGAGATCGCAATCAGGATCGCGCGGCCGAGCCTCCCCATCACGGAGAGTATGCCAGGGTCGAGTTAGCGGGTCAGCAGGGGAACGCTGACGCGGGAAGCAGCCGTGGCAATGGAGACAGTGGGACGCTACTTGAACCCCCCTGCACCTCTGAGGTGGCTCCTCGACCGCCGTGGGAGCGGCCGATAAAACGCCCCATGTCGGCTGAGGAGCCCTCGGGGGGCCACGGTGCGAACATCGGCCTGCGAGTCACCGACGAGAGGAGATCGCCGTGCACGTCCAGTTCATCGCCACCGTGGCCGTAATCGCTGCTGATCCGGAGGCCAGCCGCCGACTGTACGTGGACGCGCTCGGGCTGCCGCTCCAGAGCCAGAGTGGTGGCGACTACGTCTGGACCGACAAGCTCGACGGTGCCAAGCACTTCGCCGTTTGGCCGCTGTCGCAGGCGGCCGAGGCCTGCTTCGGGACTAGCGAGTGGCCGGCCGACCGACCGGTGCCCCAGGTGAGCATCGAGTTCGAGCTGGCGGACGTCGCGTCCGTGCGCGCCGCCTGCGACGAGCTGGAGGCAGCCGGCCACGCGGTGCTTCACCCCCCGCGCGAGGAGCCGTGGGGCCAGACGGTGGCCAGGCTACTGTCGAGCGACGGCTCGATTGTGGGCGTCTGCTTCACCCCATCGATGCGTTGACGAGCGAACTGTCGGCAACAAAGGACGAAGCCGCCGGCAAGCAAGCGACCATTGCGATGGAGTTGGCGGGACGATTGTCGAACCCAGCGTTTCTTGATGCGATAGGCGCCGCTATGAGTCGAGGCCGGTGACAGCGCGGGCGTTGCGCTCGTCTGAGGCGTCCTCCTGCCCGATGGCCAACGCTGACGCCAGGTCGGGCAGGAGCCGGGCGTTGAGGCATTTTCCGTCCTCACCGAACGCGCAGACATAGCCGTATCGGTGATCGACCTCCACACCACTCTGCCTGCCCTTTCCCCACAGTCGCATGTCGACGGCGTAGCGCCGGGAGCCCAGGGAGAACACCTCGACCGGGTCCATTCTCAGTCCGTCCAAGCTCTGGAGCAGCTGATGCCAGCAGCGGCTGAGGTCCGCGTGCCCTCGCGTCGGTGGGACATCGACGAAGACGGCGGAGACGTCGAAGACCCCATCGTCCGCCCACATGTCCAGCATGCCGTCGAAGTCGCGCTCGTTCCAGCAGTCGAAGACCTCTTTGACCTGAGCGAAGACCTGCGGCGAGACCGCGTGGGACATGCCGCAGCAGCGTACCCGACGATCCCGCGAAACCCGCTCAACCGAGCGGCTTCCCAGGCCAGTGGAGTTGATGGGACAACTATCGAACCCCGATTTCGAGCCCGGCTCGGGGCTTTTACGCTCTGGCAGGGGGTAGGGAAGCTACCCGAGACAATGGGACAGGGGCAAACGCCGCCGACAGCGGCCGCGCGTGTGCGGGAGGTCGATCTTCTGGTTCTCCTGCCGGCGCTCAGCCGAGTTCTTGGGCAAGCCCGATGAGGAGTCCTCCCGGTCCCCGGATGTAGCAGAGCCGATACGTATCTTCGTACTGGACCACCTCACTGCTGACAAGCTGCGCGCCGTGCTTGCGGAGCCGGACGAGCGTCTCGTCGATGTCGTCCACGGCAAACATGACGCGTAGGTAGCCCAGAGCGTTCACGGGGGCGTTCCGGTGATCGGCGACCACAGGAGGCGTGATAAATC
>JALZAF010000331.1 GCA_030948505.1 Chloroflexota bacterium | reverse complement strand
CTCCCGGGCCGCTCACGTCCGCCAGCTCATGGCCGACAAGCGGGTCGAGGCCCGCGCCTATACGCGCGAGCACGGCGAGGATGCGCCGGAGATCAGGGACTGGACATGGCCTTACTGACACCCGCCTCCGCGGGATGACGAGCGACCTGGGGCTCGAGGGACGAAGCGATCACCGCTCGCTGCGCGTCCTCGTCCTCAATCCGGGCTCGAGCACCCTGAAGGCGGCTGTCATCGAGCCGCCCGGCCGGGACGCGCTCGCCACAGCGACCGTCGAGTGGGGTGCCGATGCGACCCGCGTATCGGGTCGGGCGTCGGCGGTCACCAACGTTTTAGGCGCGGTCGAGGCAGCGGGCGTGGCGCGGGCGTCCATCAATGCGGTCGGCTATCGGGTCGTCCATGGCGGGACGCGCTTCGTTGGCCCAACGCTGATCGAGGACGCGACCGTCGACGCCATCGAGGAGCTCGCCGAGCTCGCCCCGCTCCACAATCGGATCGCGGCCGAGACGATCCGGGCCGCCCGACAGACGCTGCCCGGGATACCCCACGTGGCAGCGTTCGACACCGCTTTCCACGCCGGCCTTCCGCCGGCCGGGTACCGCTATCCGGTTCCGGAGGCCTGGTTCCGCGACTGGGGCATCCGGCGCTTCGGCTTCCATGGCCTATCGGTGGCTTGGTCGGTGGCGCGGGCAGCTGAGCTTCTCGGTCATCCCGTGGATGGACTGCGGCTCGTCATCGCCCATCTTGGCAGCGGTTGCTCGGTGACCGCCGTCGACGGCGGTCGGACCGTTGACACGTCGATGGGGATGACCCCGCTCGAGGGCCTCATGATGGGCACCCGCGCCGGCTCGATCGACCCGGGGATCCTCCTGGCGCTCCTTCGCGACCGCCGCGCCACGCTGGCCGAGCTCGAGGATGTTCTGGACCATCGGTCGGGTCTGCTCGGCCTCTCGGGACGCTCCGCTGATGTGCGCGAGTTGCTGGTCGCCGAGGCGGCCGGCGACGACGCGGCCGTTCTCGCCCTCGAGCTGTTCGTTCGTCGGGCGGCGGCGGGCATCGCGGCCGCCGCGACGTGCCTCCCTGCGATTGACGCAGTGGTCTTCACCGGAGGGATCGGCGAGAACTCAGGGCGGATGCGGGCGAGGATCGCGGCGTCGCTCGCCGTCCTGGGGATCCCTACGATCCCGGACGCGGACGTCCACGAGGACGAGGTGCTGACCGATGCAGCAAGGGCGCCAGCTGTCCTTCGGATCCAGGCTCGCGAGGACATCGTCATTGCGGAGGCCGTCCGCTCCGTCCTGCTGTGAGCCTCGCCGGTAGTCTCACGGCCCGGAGCCGACGTCCGCGGGAGGATCGAAACGAGCGAGATTGCGAGCGCGTCGGGCGGCCGTTCGCCGGACGCCCAGTCCCGGACGACACCCCGTCGCGGTCGATCCAAAGGTGAACTCGCAGCGCGGCACCTGGAAGCGTATTCGCCACCCTCCAATCTCCTTCGAGCAGGATCGGGTAGGTAGCTCCCATGTCACCGGCATAAGCCCGAAGGATGCGGTGCCCCGCCAGGACCGCGATCCTCGGGCTCGTCCAGCGGATCCGGCCGTTCGTGGAGGTCGCCCTTCGAGCCGCCGGCCGCAGCCGGCGCTCCGTCATCGCCGGGTGAGGAGCCTGCCATTCCGTCGGACGAACGATCGATGGCGCACGGCGACGCGGGCTGCCGGCTCGGTCGGAGCCTCCAGCAGGGCCGCTCTCCTGGGCCACCTCGTCTCTCATGGCCGCAAGCCGGTGGCACTACGATGACTGCCGATGGACCTGAGCGCGTCTGATGGTCGATCGATCATCACATGCCTGAGGCTCCTGCTCGAAGCTTAGGAAGACGGACAACGATGAGCGAATCACCCACGGAAGTCGGAACGACCCGCGGTGGCGAAGAGCGGGAGCCTCGTTCCCTGAGCGCTCCGGTCATGCGCTTCGAGCTCGCCGCCGAGGCCGCTCGGCTGCGCGCCGAGCAGCCGTACGGGGAGGGCGACCGGAACGCCCGCACGCTGGTCAAGGTCGGAGCGTTCCGGCTGGTGCTCGTCGCGCTCCGCTCCGGCGCATCGTTCACCGAGAGCGACCAACGAGGGGCAGTAGCGCTCCAGGTCCTCGAGGGTCGTGTGGTCCTGAGCGTCGCCGAGGAGACGATCGAGGTCGGGCAGGCAGAGGTCGCGGTCGTTGCGCCGGGGCATCCTTGGACCGCCGTCGCTGTGGCCGATGGCCTGCTCCTGTTTCATCTGGCCTGGCCGCCCGAGCCAGCATCCGCGACGGCCTAGGTGTGATTCCCATGGAGGTTGTTGACCCGGTCAGCACAGGACGGAAGGCACACTCCTGCTGTTAGCATCGCTGCAGACCGGACAGGGGTTCCAGGGACTGGAGGTTGGACCGATGGACCAGAAGACCGCGCAGGCCGGGGGCGAGGCGCTCGAGATGCGCGACGGCGAGGACTTCGTGTGCCCCAACTGCGGCTGCGAGATCATGCTCAAGCATCACGGCGACCCGGCGAAGATGCCGGAGATGGGTGCCTTCAGGTGCTGTTGCGGCACCGCCATGCAGCCCGAGCATCCGCGCGAGCATTAGCCCGGATCCACCGATGAGCTGGGGCTCGGTCTTCGCCCGTAACCAGCCCGTCGCGATCCACATCGCGCGCCGCGAGCAGCCGAAGGATGGCGCGCAGAACGCTCTTGCCGCTGGTCACCCGAGCGCGAGGGTCAGAGGCGGATGCCGAGGAGTGCGTCGATCTCGGCGAGATCCCCTTCGGCCGAGGCGGACCCGCCTGCCGCCCGTGCGTCGACGGCAGCGACGGCAGCCGGTGTGTCGAGGTCGTGCATGAGTGCGACGCGCAGTTCATCGAGAATGCCGGTCGTCCCCGCTGAGCGTCCGCGTAATGCCCAGGCGCTCCAGCTCGCCAGACGCCGCTGCGCGTCGACGAGGAGCTCGTCCGTCCACTCCCAGTCGTAGGGCACGAGCCAACGGACCGGGAAGAGGCGTTTCAAGGTGAAGGCGAGGCTCACCGCCGGGTTGAGGTGGGCGCCAGACACGTCGCCGATCGCGTAGATAAGGGCGGCGACCAAGCGCCCTGGCGCGACGGCCCTCGCGGCCACCGAGACCTCGCCGCCGCTGACCGCGA
>JALZAF010000310.1 GCA_030948505.1 Chloroflexota bacterium | reverse complement strand
CAGTACGTGCTGCGCGGCGTGGATCAGCAGGCGGACGTGGTCGGGTCGTTCGCGCTTGCCCTCTTCGCCGCCGTCAACGGCAGACCGATGCCGGACCTGGGTGGCGGCGGTCGACGCCGCCCGACTCGGGCCAAGGCGACGCCGAAGCGGGCCACCAAGGGCGGCACCAGGACCGGCCGCAAGACGCCTGCGGTCCCTCGGGTGTCTCCCGCACCGGGCGAGCCCGCGGAGCCGGGCGTGGCAGCCGCGGCGAGCGGCACGGCGGTGGCGAGCGGCAGTCCGCCGGCGAGCACCACAGTCCCGCGACTCGGCAGCGGGCACTTCGTCCCCCCGGGGCGCCCGAAGCCAGCGTGAGCGAGGACGCGGTCCCACGCGTCCGGGCGGTCATCTTCGATCTCGATGGGGTGATCGTCGACTCGGAGATCTGGTGGGACCAGGCTCGCCAGGCCTTCGCTGCCGAACGGGGCCGCCGCTGGACCGAGGACGATCGCCGCGCTGTCATGGGGGCCAATTCGCGCCAGTGGTCGGTCACGATGCGGGAGCGCCTCGCCATAGACGATGCTCCGCCGTCCATCGAGCGGGCGATCGTCGACGCGGTCGTCGGCCGCTACCGTCGCGAGGGGGCGCCAGCGATCGACGGGGCGGGTCAGGCGGTGCGACGTATCGCCGCGGCTCTGCCCGCCGGCCTGGCGTCGTCGGCCCACCGTGAGGTCATCGACGCCGCACTCGACGCGACCGGGCTCGCCGGCGTCTTTCGGGTCGTCGTCTCGTCGGACGAGGTCAGCAAGGGCAAGCCCGAGCCCGACGTCTACCTCGAAGCCGCGCGGCGGCTTCGAATCCCACCTGGAGCATGCCTCGTGGTCGAGGACTCGTACAACGGCGTTCGGGCCGCCAAGGCCGCCGGCATGACCTGCGTCCTCGTCCCGAACCGAACGATTCCTCCCGCGCCTGGCACCGCGGAGATGGCCGATTTCGTGATCGATCGGCTGGCCGATCTCGATCCGGCCCGGCTCGTTCCGTCCCGTGCCTGACCATCCCGCCCCAGATACCGCCCCAAATCCAACCGGGCACCTGCCCGGCCCGCACATCCAGCCGTGGCGCCGGACGGCCCGCTACTGGGTCTCCCGGCTCGTGGCAAGCGCCGTGGTCCGCGCTTACCTGCGGCTGCACGTGGAGGGCCGCGAGGGCCTGCCCGCCGGCCCGGGCCTCTACTGCTTCAATCACCTGAACTGGATCGATCCGTTCGTCCTCATGGCAACCCTGCCCATGCGACCGCGCCTCTACTTCTTCGGGCCGAAGGAGGAGGACATGACCGCGGGCGGGCGGAATCGCCTGATGTCGTGGACGGGCGCCGCTGTGCCGTACAAGCCGGGCAAGAACGACCTGCTCGAGGCGACGCGCCGGGTGCGGGCGGTGTTCGCCTCCGGGGGCGTGCTGGCCATCGCGGGCGAGGGCAGAATCCACGCTGGCGAATCGGAGCTCCTCCCGCTGAGCGAAGGGGCCGCCTACTTCGCCCTGCGATCCGGCGTTCCGCTGGTCCCGATCGCCATCAACGGAACCAGCTGGCTCCGCTTCGGGGGCCGCATCCGGGTGCGGATCGGGGCTCCGATACCGACCGCAGGCCGGCCCACCCGGGAGGCCGTGTCCGACCTCACTGCGCGGGCATGGACGGCGCTGCATGAGCTCGTCGCCGACCGGCCCGATCTGCCCACGCCCGGGCGCGTCGGTCGATGGCTGACCGAGCGGTTCAACGACTGGCCGGAGGGTGCGCGGCCGCCGATCGGGCTCCCGGCGCGGGACCCGTCCGCGGCTGGTCAGGAGGGGGGCTGACCCAGCCACGGCTCTGGCATACTGCGGCCGGACCCGAACGAGGAGAACAGCGTGGCAACGAGCGGGCTGTCGCCCGACCCGAAGGCCTATCGGGAGCGCCTGGCCAACCAGCCCGACGAGCAGATCGACGCCTGGGCCTCAGAGCTGATGCGCGACATCGCGATCCGCCGGGGAGTCCTCAAGGTCGTCGCGGACTTCCGCCGCGCGGCGGGTCTGGACGAGCTTCAATTCGAACGGGTGTTCGCTTCCGGAGGAGGACCGCCGGCGGTGATCGGGCGGGACGCACAGGGCCGCCTGATGGTGCCGGCCATCGCGCTGCACGCCCTCGTGCCTGGCGTGCGAGCCCAGTTGCGCGACGGGCGGGCTCGCCTGATCGACTACCTCGTCCTCAACTTCAACGAGCTCGTCTACGTCTAGCGCTCCGGGGGAGCGGGGCCGGCCTGGGACGCTCGGCCGGCCGGCGACGCCGAGCCGCCAGGCGAGGCCGGGCCGCATCGTCGGGTTCGCCCGCCTCGTCCATCCCTTCCCGTCGCTGCTTGACGGCCTGGCCACGCTCGGGATCGCCCTTCTTGCCGGCGCCGCGGCCGGCGTGGCCATCCGCCTGGCTCTCGCCATGGTCTGCCTGCAGGCCGCGATCGGCGCTACCAATGACCTGGTCGACGCGCCGCGCGACAAGGGGCACAAGCCGGGCAAGCCCATCCCATCCGGCCTCGTGGCGCCGGCCGAAGCGCGCCTTGTCGCGATCGTGGCGGCCATCGCCGGCCTCCTCCTGAGCATCCCATCAGGCCCGGCGACGACCGGCCTCGCGGCGCTGATCCTGACAATCGGGCTGCTGTACGACCTTCGCCTGCGGGGCACGGCCTGGTCGTGGCTGCCCTTTGCGCTGGGCATTCCACTCCTGCCGGTGTTTGCCTGGCTGGGCGGCACCGGTCACTTGCCGAGCCTCCTCGCCATCCTGGTGCCGGCGGGATTCGCGGCCGGGGCGGCGCTGGCCATTGCCAACGCCCTGGTTGATGTCGAGCGGGATCGGAGCGCGGGTTCGAGCTCGGTCGTAGATCGCCTCGGGGTGGAACCGGCGTGGGCCCTTCACGCGATGTTGCACGCCCTGGTCGCGGCCGTTGCCCTGGCCAGCCTTGCGGGTGTCGGGGCGACGCTCGTGGCACTGGTCCTCGCGCTGGCCGGGGCCGTGGGGATCGCCGCCGGGGTAGTCCTGGCCCGCGGCACGCGCCCGCGGGAGCGTGAGCGTGGCTGGGAGCTCGAGGCGGTCGGCGTGGCGGTGCTGGCGGTTGGCTGGGTGCTGGGGATTGCGCCCCTGGCGGGCTGAGCACCCGCCCGCGGCTCCTTTCGAGTAGGGGTCCGGCCGCCGAAAGGAGATTAGCCGGCGTACCGTCCCCGCCGATAACAAGGAAGCCGGCTCCCAGGGCCGGCTTCCGGATTCTCAGGCTGGATGCGAGGCGCTAGTTCAGGTCGCCCGTCCGAACAACGGCGATCGCGTTCTCCAGCTTGAGCTTGGCGATCGTCAGGTACTTGGCGAGGTTGGCTCGATCGACCTCGGGGATCGAGCGGATGGCGCCCGGCGAGCGGAGGACCGCGACCAGATCCTCGACCGCCTCGGCCAGCTGCTGCTTGGCTGCGACCAGCGAATCCTCGCCGAGCGGACCGCCCGGCGCCGCATAGCCACCCCAGTCGCCGTCGCTCTCGGGATCGGCCGCGGGCTCGAGCTCAGGCTCGTCGCGACCGGGCCGGAGATCGTCGGTCGGGATCTCGCCATCCGTCGAGCGGCGCGTGCGCCGGCCCTCGATTTTCTCGCGCAGCTTGACCAGGGAGAGCTCGCCTCGCCCAACCTGCTCGGCCAGCCGGCGCCGCTTTTTCGGGTCGTCGACCTTGAGCAGCTCGTAGGCATGCGAGAGCGTGTCTTTGCGCACAGACACCAGGGCCCGGACCTCCGGTGGCGCGTCGGCCAGCCGCAGGCGGTTTTCGACATAGCCCTTGTCCTTGCCCAGCTTCTGGGCGAGTCGCCGGACGCTGTAGCCGTGCTCGCGGGTCATTCGGTCATACATGGCCGCCTCGTCCAGCGGCGACAGGTCCTCCCGCTGAAGGTTCTCGATGATCGAGATCTCGAGCGCCGTGTCGTCATCGATCTCCTCGACCAGCGCGGGAATCGTCCCGAGCCCGGCAGCCTTCGAGGCCCGCCAGCGGCGCTCGCCGGCGATCAGCTGGAACTGGTGATTGCCGAGCGGGCGGACGAGGATGGGCTGGAGCACCCCGTGCTCGCGGATCGACGCAGCCAGCTCCTGCAGCGTCTCCTCATCGAAGACGAGCCGCGGCTGCTCCGGGTTGGGAACGATCCGCTCGACGGGAATGGTTCGGACGCCAACCGAACGGCCGGCGTTGTCCGACGACAGCAGGCTGACGATGGCTGGGGAGAGCTCGCGCTCCTCGGACAGCCGCCGAGCCGCGGCGGCGCGGAAATCAGGCCTGGCCAAGGTCGATGACCTCCCGAGCAAGATCGCGGTAGGTGCGGGCTGCGTCCGATGCGCCCGCATAGCTGGTGATCGGCTGCCCGGCAAGCGGCGCCTCTCCGAGCTTGACGGTCGTCTTGATGATGCTGCTGAAGACGTGGTGGTCGCCCACGACCCGCAGCTCGTCGAGCATGTCCTTGGCGAGATTCGTGCGGCCATCGTAGAAGGTCGGCAGGAGGCCCAGGATCTTGAGGTCCTTGTTGAGCTTCATCCGGATCATGTTGATGACCTTGACCAGGTTGTTGAGGCCCTTGAGGGCGTAGTACTGAGTCTGGACGGGGATGATCACGTTGTTGGCGGCGACCAGGCCGTTGACCGTCAGCAGCCCGAGGTTGGGCGGGCAGTCGATGAGGGCGAAGTCGTAGCCATCGAGGTGGCCATCAAGCGAGTCGCGCAGGATCTGCTCGCGCCCGAGGGCCGTGAACAGCTCGCCTTCCGTGGAGGCGAGGTCGATGTGCGCCGGAGCGACGAAGATGCCCGCCACCTCCGTCGGCCGGACGATCTCCTCGATCGTCGAGCGTCCGTCGGCGAGGACGTCCGCCATCGATCGTTCAACGGTGTTGAGGTTGATTCCGAGGCCCGCTGTCAGGTTGGCCTGCGGATCCATGTCGATGCAGAGGACCCGGTATCCCTCCTCGGCAAGGGCACCGGCGAGGTTGATGGCCGTGGTGGTCTTGCCGACGCCACCCTTCTGGTTGGCGATCGCGATCACATTCGTCACCGGGGCATCACCTCGAATCCGGGGACTGCACTCACATGGTGGCGGAGTGACGGTCACGTCATGCTACCCCAGCGGTGGCCTCCTGGGGCACCCCGGTTATCCACAGCATCGGCGAGTTGTTCACCGTTTTTGTGGATATGTCAGGGCCCTGCAGGCCCGGTTCGGTGCATGACTGCGCCACTATCATGCCCGGTGTCCTTGCGCAAAGACACGATTTGACGGAGGAAACAGTGCCGACCAACGAGGAGCGGACCGCGCGCCTGCAGGCCATGCGGGCCGAGGCGCTTCTTGGTGGCGGCGAGGCGCGCATCGAACAACAGCACGCTCGCGGCAAGCTGACGGCACGCGAGCGACTCGAGCTCCTGCTCGACGCCGACTCGTTCACCGAGCTCGACGCATTCGTCACCCACCGCGCCACGGGCTTCGGGCTGGAGGAGAACGTGGTCCTGGGCGATGGCGTCGTCACCGGCCACGGCACCATCGATGGCCGACTGGTGTTTGTCTTCAGTCAGGACTTCACGGTCTTTGGCGGTTCCCTGGCCGAGGCGTACGCGGCCAAGATCTGCAAGGTCATGGACCTGGCGATGAAGGTCGGTGCGCCGATCATTGGTCTCAACGACTCTGGCGGGGCGCGCATTCAGGAGGGTGTTGTTTCGCTCGGAGGGTACGCGGACATCTTTCTGCGCAACACCCTGGCGTCGGGCGTCGTTCCGCAACTGTCGGTGGTGATGGGACCCTGCGCCGGCGGCGCCGTCTATTCGCCGGCGATCACCGACTTCACGGTGATGGTCGAGGGAACGAGCTACATGTTCGTGACCGGACCGAATGTCGTGAAGGCCGTGACGGGCGAGGACGTCGACGCGGAGCGCCTGGGTGGCGCGACGACCCACACCACGCGCAGCGGCGTGGCGCACCTCGCTGCGCACGACGAGGCCAGTGCGCTGGACGTCACCCGCCAGATCCTCGGCTTCCTGCCGCAGAACAATCTGTCGGACCCGCCCCGCCGCGAGACCAACGATCCGCGCGATCGTCGCGACGCAAGGTTGAACTCCATCGTGCCCGACGATCCGCAGAAGCCGTACGACATGCACGGTGTCATCTCCGCTGTCGTCGACGACGGCGCCCTGCTCGAGATCCAGCCTGGTTGGGCGCAGAACATCATCGTCGGCTTCGCCCGGTTGGATGGGCGCAGCATCGGCATCGTCGCGCAGCAACCGGCCGTTCTGGCCGGCGCGCTGGACATCGACGCATCCACCAAGGCCGCCCGTTTCGTCCGCACATGCGACTGCTTCAACATCCCGTTGTTGACCTTCGTCGACGTGCCTGGCTTCCTGCCCGGCGTCAGTCAGGAAGATGGCGGCATCATTCGTCACGGCGCCAAGCTTCTGTTCGCCTACTGCGAGGCGACCGTCCCGAAGTTGACCGTCATCACCCGCAAGGCGTATGGCGGGGCGTACGACGTCATGAGTTCCAAGCACATCCGGGCCGACCTCAACATCGCCTGGCCGACGGCTGAGATCGCCGTCATGGGTGCCGAGGGCGCCGTCAACGTCATCTTCAAGGACGACATCGTCGCGGCGGCTGATCCCGACGCCGAGCGAGCCCGTCTGGTCCGCGAATACCAGGAGCAGTTCGCCAACCCCTATGCGGCCGCGGCCCGCGGCTACATCGACGACGTCATCCTGCCGTCAGAGACGCGGCCCCGGCTCATCGCCGGCCTGGACATGCTGGCTGACAAGCGCGAGACGAACCCGCGCAAGAAGCACGGCAACATCCCCCTGTGACGGGCACCGCCGGCCCGGACCGGGCGGCGTCTTTGCGCAAAGACGGGGGGCCACCGTTCGGGCGCGTACTGGTGGCCAACCGCGGCGAGATCGCCCTTCGGATCATCCGTACCTGCCGCGAGCTGGGCATGGAAGCGATCGCGGTGTACTCCGATGCCGACGCCGACGCGCTGCATGTCCGGGCGGCGGACCGCGCTGTCCGTATCGGCCCGGCTCCGGCGGCCGACAGCTACCTGCGCGGCGACGTGATCGTCGAGGCGGCGCTCGCGTCCGGCGCGGAGGCGATCCATCCCGGGTATGGCTTCCTCGCGGAACGGGCGTCGTTTGCCCGTGCGGTGGAGCACGCGGGACTCGTCTTCGTTGGACCGCCCAGCGAGACCATCGCGTCGCTCGGTGACAAGCTCGCCGCGCGGCGGCTGGCCCGGGATGCCGGTCTGCCCATCGTGCCCGGGACGCTCGAACCCGCCGCGGTCGATGGCCCGGATCAGGTTGAGGCAGTCCTGGCCGAGGCGGACGGGATCGGCTTTCCGTTGCTGGTCAAGGCGGCCGCCGGCGGTGGCGGTCGGGGCATGCGACGGGTTGAGCGACGCGAGGGCCTGCCGGCGGCTCTGGTTGCAGCCGCTGCCGAAGCGGCGTCGACCTTCGGCGACGGCACGGTCTACCTGGAGCGCGAGGTGCGGCCCGCGCGCCACGTCGAGGTCCAGCTCCTGGGCGACGCGGCCGGGACGATCGTCGTCCTGGGCGAGCGAGACTGCTCCATCCAGCGACGCCGGCAGAAGCTGATCGAGGAGGCGCCTGCTCCCGGGCTGACCCGGGAGGAACGGGCGCGGCTGCACGAGATGGCCCTGCGAATTGGCCGCGCGGCGAGACTCACGAACGCGGCCACGGCCGAATTCCTGTTCGACACCGAGCGGCGGTTCTGGTTCCTCGAGGTCAACACCCGACTGCAGGTCGAGCACGGGGTGACCGAGCTGTTGGCCGACCTCGACCTGGTCGCGCAGCAGTTCGCAATCGCCGCCGGCCGGGCGCTGTCGCCGGCGGCCCTCAATGCCGCGACCCGGGCGGCCGACCCGTCGCGCCACGCGATCGAGGCCCGCATCTCGGCGGAGGACCCGGCCAGCGACTTCGCCGCTGCCCCTGGCCGCGTTGGCCGCTGGGCGATGCCGGGCGGGCCGGGCGTTCGGGTGGACGCCGGCGTCGAGGCCGGCTCGCGCGTGCCGCCGGACTACGACCCGCTGGTGGCGAAGCTGCTCGTCGTGGCGGCTGACCGGCCGGCGGCGCTCGCCCGGCTGAGGCGGGCACTGGAGGAGGTCGAGGTCACGGGCATCCAGACGACCCTGCCCCTCCATCGCTTCGTGGCGGATCACCCTTCCTTCCTCGCGGCCGACATCTCGACCGACTGGGTAGCCCAGCACTGGGATGGCCCGACGGACCGGACGAAGGCACTCGCGGAGGCACAGCTCGTGGCCGCGAGGATCGTTGCGGCCGGGACCCCGAAGGGCCCGCCGGACGCCGTGAAGGGGCCGGGGCGTGGTTCGGCGGCCAGCGCAGCGTGGCGGGCGGCGAGCCGCGAGGCGGGCCTGGACCGATGGCCGCGCTGACCTCAGGGAGATCCAGCCCAGGTGCCCTGCGGGTACGGGTCTCGACGGCGTCCGCGCTGCCGGGCGATCAGGCCGTGGTGGTCAAGCCGGCGGCGACGTCCGGACGCCTGGAAGGTACCCGCGCCGTTGTCGGGGCGGCCACGATCCGAGGCAGCGGCGGCTCCGTGGAGGTCGTGATCCGGGGCTGGCGGTTCGTGCTGGACGTGGAGCCGGAGGGACGGGCCCGCCTGCGAGAGCAGGCCGTCCGGGATCGCCCGGTCAGCCAGGACGATGGCGCGGCCGAGGTCCGTGCGATCATGCCCGGACGGGTGGTATCGGTGTCCGTCGCGGTTGGCGACTCGGTCACAGCCGGCCAGGAGCTGCTCGTCGTCGAGGCCATGAAGATGCAGAACGAGCTTCGTGCGCCGCGCGCCGGTACGGTCGAGCGGTTGGCGGTGGCGGCCGGTCAGGCGGTCGAGCTGGGCGACCTGCTCGCGGTGCTGGGGCCGGGCGGGAGCGGCGAGGCGGGGGAAGCAAGGTGACCGACAAGCGCTCGGCGGGCAAACGCGCAGGCGACAAGGGCGGCAAGTCCCCGGCCGGCCAGAGCCCCGCCGGCACAACGCGCCCCGCCCCCGACCCCGGCCGGGACCGCTGGCGGGCGACGACCCGGGCAAAGGCCATCGAGGGATCCCCCGAGCGCCTGCCGCGCTTCACGACCTCGTCGGACATCGAGATCGCCGACCTCTACACGCCAGCCGACATCGCCGGCCTCGACGAAGACCGCGACCTGGGCCGGCCCGGCGAGTTCCCGTTCACCCGGGGCGTCCAGCCGACGATGTACCGGGGCCGGCTCTGGACGATGCGGCAGTACGCCGGCTTTGCCAGCGCCGAGGAGACGAACCGCCGCTTCCGCTACCTCCTCGAGCAGGGCCAGACCGGGTTGTCCGTCGCGTTCGACCTGCCCACCCAGATGGGCTACGACTCGGATGCGCCGGCCGCGGAGGGCGAGGTCGGCCGGGTGGGCGTACCGATCTCGTCGCTGGCGGACATGGAGACCCTCGTGGCGCGGATCCCGCTGGGCGAGGTCAGCACGTCCATGACCATCAACTCGACGGCCGCGATCCTGCTCGCGCTGTACGTCGCCGCCGCCGAGAAGCAGGGCGTGCCGCGGGAACGGATCAGCGGCACGACCCAGAACGACATCCTCAAGGAGTACATCGCCCGCGGCACGTACATCTTTCCGCCGCGGCCGTCGATGCGCCTCGTGACCGACGTCTTCGAGTTCGCGGCCGGCGATCTGCCGCGCTGGAACACGATCTCCATCTCCGGCTATCACATGCGCGAGGCCGGGGCCTCCGCCGCCCAGGAGCTCGCCTTCACCCTGGCCGACGGGATCGCCTACGTCGAAGCCGCCGTCGCCCGCGGGCTCGACGTCGACGAATTCGGTGGTCGGCTGAGCTTTTTCTTCGCCGCCTGGAGCGAACTGTTCGAGGAGGTCGCCAAGTTCCGCGTCGCCCGGCGGATGTGGGCGCGGATCATGCGCGACCGGTTCGGTGCATCGAACATCCGTTCTATTATGTGCCGGTTCCACGTTCAGACGGCGGGTTCCAGCTTGACCGCCCAGTCAGTTGACAACAACGTGGTCCGGACCACGTTGCAGGCCCTTGCCGCGGTCCTCGGCGGCGCCCAGAGCCTGCACACGAACTCCCGCGACGAAGCGCTCGCGCTGCCCACGGAGGAGAGCGCGCGACTGGCGCTCCGGACCCAGCAGATCCTCGCCTACGAGGCCGGTGTGACCGAGACGCCGGACCCATTGGCGGGCTCCTATTTCGTCGAAAGCCTGACCAATCAGTTGGAGGGCGCGGCGCAGGGCTATCTCGACGAGATCGATGCGCTGGGCGGCACCCTGGCCGCGATCGAAGCCGGCTTCCAGCAGCGCCAGATCCAGGAGTCGGCCTATCGAGTGCAACAGGAGATCGAGCGCGAGGAGCGGATCGTCGTCGGCGTCAATCGCTTCCGCGACGAGGTCACGACGCTGCCGGCGATCCAGCGAATCGACCCGGATGGCGAGCGCCGTCAGGTGGCCGGCCTGCGCCGCGTCCGCGCCGAGCGGGATGGGGGGGCGTGGTCGGCGGCGCTGGGGCGCCTGGAGGACACGGCGCGCGGCGAGGACAACCTGCTGCCGCCCATCGTCGAGGCAGTCAAGGCGTACGCGACGGTCGGCGAGATCAGCGATCGGTTGCGGGTGGCGTGGGGCGAGCATCGCGAGCTCATCACTGTCTGAGCGCGTCCCCCACAATGCGGTCGTGCCGCCACGACGACCAGCCCTTCCACCGCGAGGCCTCCGCAGGCTCGGTCGCGTGCATCACGTCGCGGTGGTCGTGACGTCGGTCGAGGCATCGCTGGCGTTCTACCGCGACCTGCTCGGTCTCGAGCTCGAGACCGTCAAGGACATCCCGTCCGACCGGGTGCAGATCGCGTTCCTCGGGGTGGGGGAGTCCAAGGTCGAGCTCGTCCAGCCGACCGACGACACAACGGGCGTGGCGCGGTTTCTGGCCAGCAAGGGCGAGGGGTTCCACCACGTCTGCTTCGAAGTCGACAACCTGGCCGAGACGCTGCTGCGCCTCGAGATCGACGGGGTGGAGCTGATCGACACGGCGCCCCGGCGGGGGGCCGAGGGGCCCGTCGCGTTCATCCATCCGCGTTCCGCCCACGGCGTGCTCGTCGAGCTGATCGAAGCCGCGGGCGGCCCTGCCTGGAAGTCGCTGGGGTACGGAGTCACCGACTGAGCCGCTAGAGCGACCAGGCGAAGAGCACGGCCGACGAACCGTCGGCGGCGCGCGCGAAACGCACGATGTCGCCGGCCATGGAGCGGATCCACGGCTTCTCCTCGCGCGGCAGCTGGCCGATCTCCTCCTCGAGCAGGGTGATCCAGCGGCCGGCCACGGCGTCGACGTCGTGATCGCCGAGCCTTGCGATCGCCGTCACCCAGGCCGGGTCGACGCGTTCGATGGTCCGCTCGCCGGCCTCTTCCGGGCCGTCGAGCTCGGTGCGGGCGTCGAGGAAGTCGCGTGGCTCCTCGCGCCCGGTCACGGCGCGGACGGCCTCGGAGAACAGGTCCAGCCAGGTGGGATCCAGGCCGCCGCCCAATGACAGGTGGGCGTCGAATCGGTCGCGGTCGGCGAGCCCCTGCCAGTCGTCGACGGCGACCGCCACCAGGATCTCGCGGCTATTGCCGGCGACCAGATCCATGAGTGCGCCCATCTCAGCTCGCCAACCCGGCGTCGCGGAGCAGCGTGGGCAGCTCCGTCGGTGACGCGGCGACGCGGATGCCCGCGGCCTCGAGTGCCGCGACCTTGGACGCAGCCGTCCCGGCGCCGCCCGAGACGATCGCCCCGGCGTGGCCCATCCGTTTGCCCTCCGGGGCAGTGCGGCCGGCGATGAAGGCGGCCATTGGGACGCCGCGCAGGTTCTCGCCCGCCCACGCGGCAGCCTGCTCCTCCGCCGCGCCGCCGATCTCGCCGATCAGGACGATCGCGTCGGTCTCAGGGTCCGCCGCGAACAGGCGCAGCACGTCGAGGAAGGTCGTGCCGACGATCGGGTCGCCGCCGATCCCGACGCAGGTCGACTGGCCTATGCCCGCGTCGCTCATGGCCTGCACTGCCTCATACGTCAGCGTGCCGGAGCGCGACACCACACCAACCCGGCCGGCGCGGTGAACGGAGCCGGGGATGATGCCGACCTTGGCCCGGCCGGGCGACGTCGCACCGGGGCAGTTCGGGCCGATCAGGCGCGCGCCCGCGGCAGCCACAGCCGCCACGACCGGGATCATGTCCAGCGCCGGGATGCCCTCGGTGATGCAGAAGATGGTCCTGATGCCGCCGCCGACCGCCTCCATCACGGCGTCCGGCGCGCCGGCCGCCGGGACGAAGATGCAGGACGTGTTGGCGCCGGTCTCGTGGACTGCCTCATCGATGGTGTCGAAGACCGGCACCCGGCCGTCGAGGACGCGCTGTCCGCCCTTGCCCGGCGTCACGCCCGCCACGAGGGGCGTTCCGTACTCGAGCATCGCGCGGGCGTGGAACTCACCTTCGCGACCGGTGATGCCCTGCACGACGAGCCGCGTGTCGCGACCGATGAGGATGCTCATGCCACGGCGCCCCTCGATGCCGCGACAGCCCTGGCCGCGGCGTCGTCGAGCGTCGCCGCGGTCTCGAAGCGCGCCTCGCGCAGCAGCTGGGCCGCCTCTTCGGCGTTGGTGCCGACGATCCGAACGACCATCGGCACCACGCGCTTCTGGGCTGCGCGCGCCTCGATCAGTCCGCGCGCGACCTCATCGCCGCGGGTGATGCCGCCGAAGATGTTGACCAGGATCGCATCGACCTTGGGGTCGTCGAGGATGAGCGACATCGCGGCGGCCACCTTGTCGGCCCGCGCGCCGCCACCGATGTCGAGGAAGTTGGCCGGCTCGCCGCCGGCGCGCTTGACGAGGTCCATCGTCGTCATGGCGAGGCCCGCGCCGTTGACCATGCAGCCGATCGTGCCGTCGAGCTTGATGAAGCTGATGCCGGCCTCGCGCGCCCGGCGGTCGGCCGGGTCCTCTTCGTCAGGATCGCGCAGCGCCTCCAGCTCCGGGTGCCGGGACAGGGCGGAATCGTCGAGGGTGACCTTGGCGTCGAGGCAGACGAGCCGTTCGACTGGCTCGCCCGCGCCACCCGGCCCGGCCTCGCGGACGATGGCCAGCGGGTTCACCTCGACGAGGTCGGCGTCGTAGGCCAGCATCGTCCGGACGAGGCCCCTGGCGATCGCGGCGCCGGCTTTCCAGTGCGGCCCGAGCCCCATCGAGAACGCGAACCGGCGGGCCTGATGGTCGAGCAAACCGAGATATGGGTCGGCGTGGACGTAGCGAAACGCTTCCGGCTGATCCACGGCGACCTGCTCGATCTCGACGCCACCCTCGGCCGACCCGATGAGGAGGATTCGGCGCTCCGCCCGGTCAATGACCGCGGCGGCGTAGAACTCCTTGACGATGTCGGCGGCCCCGGCGACGAGGACCTTGCGGACAGTGATGCCCTTGATGTCCATGCCGAGGATCTCAGCGGCGATGCGCTCTGCCTCCGCGGCACCGCCAGCGAGCTTGACGCCGCCCGCCTTGCCGCGGCCACCAACGAGGACCTGGGCCTTGATCACGACGCGATCGGCGCCCGCGGCGATGACCCGGTCCGCGGCAGCCCGGGCCTCCGCCGGGGTGCGGGCGACTTCCCACGGCGGGACGGGCAGACCCTGCGCCAGGAGGAGCGACTTGGCGTCGGCTTCCTGGATCTTCACGCGCGGCGGCTCCCTGGGTCATGGGGTGGTCGATCGGTGTCCGGCGAAACCCGCCACGAACGCGGGCCGGGGCGCCGATGGTACAGGACCGCCACCTGCCGCCGTGCCCGGTCGCCCGGCTAGAATGGCCGCATGGCCCAGCGAGTCACCCTCATCCCCGGCGACGGCATCGGGCCGGAGCTGGCGGAGGCGACCCGACGCGTCCTCGATGCTTCCGGGGTGGCCTTCGAATGGGAGGTCGTTGAGGCCGGTGAGGCGGTGATGGCCGAGTACGGCACGCCGCTGCCGGATCACGTTCTCGATTCCATCCGGCGCAATCGGGTGGCCATCAAGGGGCCGATCACGACGCCAGTCGGCGAGGGCTTCCGCTCGGTCAATGTGGCCCTCCGCCAGGCGCTGGGGCTGTACGCCAATCTGCGGCCGGCGCGGTCGATGCGGGGCATCGAGAGTCGTTACGAGGACGTCGACCTGGTCATCGTGCGCGAGAACACCGAAGACCTGTACGCGGGCATCGAGCACATGGTCACGCCGGATGCCGCGGAGAGCATCAAGATCATCACCCGTGTCGCGTCAGAGCGAATCGCCCGCTTCGCTTTCGACTACGCGGTGGCCAACGGCCGGCGCAAGGTCACCGCCGTGCACAAGGCCAACATCATGAAGCTGACCGACGGCCTGTTCCTCGACAGCTGCCGGACCGTCGCCGCGAGCTACGCGGGCCGGGTCGAGTTCGAGGACCGCATCGTCGACAACATGTGCATGCAGCTCGTCCAGAAGCCGGACGAGTACGACGTCCTCGTCCTGCCAAACCTGTACGGCGACATCGTCAGTGACCTCGTGGCCGGGCTGGTCGGCGGGCTGGGGGTCGCGCCGGGGGCCAACATCGGCCTGGGGGCCGCGGTGTTCGAAGCGGTCCACGGTTCGGCGCCCAAGTACGCGGGCCTAAACAAGGCCAACCCCACGGCGCTGATCCTGTCCGGCGTGCTGATGCTGCGCCACCTTGGCCGGCCCGATGCCGCCGAGCGAGTCGAGACCGCACTGCGCGAGGTCATCGCCGAGGGCCGCACGACGACCTATGACCTGGGTGGAACGGCCGGGACACGCGAGTTCGCCGACGCGATCGTGGCCCGCCTCGGGGCGAAAACGAAGACCAGGGCAGCGGCGCCGGCCGCGGCCTCCTGAACTGACCTGGCCGGTCCAACGGCACCTCGGGAGGGCGATACCGCGCGATGACCACGCTCCGCCCGCCGCTCCGCAGCCCGCTCCGTGCGCCGCTCAAGCCCGGCGGCACGGCGGGTGGCGGCTTCGGCGTGACGAGCCGGCGCGACAACTGGGCCTGGGAGCCGGCGATCGTGGCCGTCGGCTTCACCGCCTTCATCGTCTATTCGCTCTTCTCGGCCCTGATCTGGGGTCCCGTGTTCGGTGCGCCGTACGAGGCCCATGGTTACCTCTCGCCGTTCTTCTCGCCGCTGATCCGTCCGGACTGGCTGCCGTGGTGGTTCTCGCCGGCGATCCTGATCCTGTGGATCCCGCTGGGCTTTCGGACCACCTGCTACTACTACCGCAAGGCCTATTACCGGGCCTACTTTGCCGATCCGCCGGCGTGCGCCGTGGGCGAGCCAACGATTCACCGCCGCTACCGTCTCGAGACCGCCTTCCCGTTCATCCTCCAGAACCTCCACCGCATCTTCCTGTACCTGGCCTTCATCCCGCTGTTCTTCCTGTGGCAGGACGGGTTCCTGTCGTTGCGCGAGGGCAATGGCTGGCGGATCGGGCTGGGCGGGGTGATCCTGCTGGTCAACGCCTTCCTGTTGAGCGGCTACTCGCTGTCCTGTCACTCGCTGCGCCACGTGGTGGGCGGCAAGCTGGACTGCTTCTCGTGCAGCCGGCGCGCGCGAGTCCGCTACAGCCTGTGGCAGCGGACGACGTGGATGAACCTGTTCCACATGCGCTGGGCGTGGTCGAGCCTCATCTCGGTGGCCGTCGCCGACCTGTACGTCCGCCTGCTGGCGATCGGCGTCATCGCCGACCCGTCGATCCGGTTCTAGGCGCGCGTCAGCCCGGATGCCGGACGACATCGAGGTCCATCCGTACGACGTGCTGGTCATCGGCGCGGGCGGGGCGGGGCTGCGGGCCGCGATCGAGGCCAGGGCGCGCGGTGCCAGCGTCGGACTCGTCTGCAAGTCGCTCCTCGGCAAGGCCCACACGGTGATGGCCGAAGGCGGCGTCGCGGCGGCCCTGGGGCACGTCGCGCCAACCGATTCGTGGCAGATCCACTTCCGCGACACGATGGTCGGCGGGAAGCTGCTGAACAACCCGCGCACGGCCCAGCTGCACGCGATGGAGTCGCCGGACCGAGTGCGTGAGCTGGAGGCCTGGGGCGCCGTGTTCGATCGCACCCGCGACGGTCGGATCCTGCAGCGCCCGTTCGGAGGGCATTCGCACCCGCGACTGGCTCACGTGGGCGACCGGACGGGGCTCGAGATGATCCGGACCCTCCAGGATCGCGCCGTGGTGTCCGGCATCGATGTCTACATGGAGTGCACGGTCACCCGGCTCGTCACCGGCCCCGGCGGCGTCAGCGGGGCCTTCGGCTACTGGCGCACGACCGGCGGCCAGATCGCGTTCCCGGCCAAGTCCGTGGTGCTCGCAACCGGCGGCATTGGCAAGGCCTACGAGATCACCTCGAACTCCTGGGAGTACAGCGGCGACGGCCACGCCCTGGCCTACGAGGCGGGCGCCGAGCTGATCGACATGGAGTTCGTCCAATTCCACCCGACGGGCATGGTCTGGCCACCGGGTGTCCGCGGCCTGCTGGTGACGGAGGCCGTGCGCGGCGAAGGCGGGATCCTGCGCAACAAGGACGGCGAGCGGTTCATGTGGAAGTACCTGCCGGAGGACCGGCGGAGCGAGTACGCCGCCACGGACGAGGAGGCGGCACGCTGGGTGGCGGCCCAGTCGGAGGGACGCCAGACCGACGCGCGGCGTCCGCCCGAGCTGTCCACGCGGGACAACGTCGCGCGGGCCATCTA
>JALZAF010000278.1 GCA_030948505.1 Chloroflexota bacterium | reverse complement strand
GCCGGGACCCATCGCCCGCGCCTGCGCCGCCTCGCGCCGCGCCCAGTCCTGAAAGGTGGGACAGACTGGAAACGCGCTCGACAGGCAGTACGCCTCTTGATGCGCCAGCGCGCGCGGCGCAGGCCGCGTCTCGGCGTAGCAGCGGTGACGGTGGTCCGGGCTCGTCGCCCGCTCCTCCCGATCGTCCTCGAACGCGACGAACGGACAGGCCGGCGCCCCGGCGATGCTGGGCAGGCCCCGATCGGTCATCTGGCTCGATGATACCGGGCCGGCGCCGCGTTAAGTTCGGCAACAAGCTGGCCAAACGCGTGACATGCGCCGCGGCGAGGAGTACAACTACCGAACGCGACCCTGGGTGGAGTGCGATGGGGTGTGTGCGCTCCCGAAGGTCGCCTCGGAGGAGGAGGATCTGTTATGCGCGCACCGCGTCGTCTTGCCGTGCTCATGGGGGCGCTGCTTGTCGGGGCACTGTGGGGTCCCGCCTCGGCCTCCGCGGCGACCTCACCGTTCCTCGTGACCGCGGATCGGCCGGGGGCCGTCCCGAGCGGCCACAACTGGTCGTTCGACGACTTCTTTCCGCGGACATTCAGCGTCCATCGCGACCGAGTGCTGGCAATCAGCATTCAAGGCTTCCACACGGCCACATTGCTTCCCAGCGGCATGACCGCGGCCCAGGACCGCAACCTCCACCGTGTGGAGAAGCTTGATTCGGACGACACGACACGAAACGCCAACGGCACGCGGAAGGCGAATTTCGTGACGGCTCCGCTGATGCCGAGCTCGTTCTCGTGCGGGACCGCCTCGAACCCATGCCCGTTCAATGGGAGTTCGATCGTATCGAGCGGAATTCCGATGGGGCCAGGAGCCTTCTACGTCAAGGTGACCGCGCCGGTGGGGACGTATGCCTTCCTGTGCCGCGTCCACCCAGGCATGAGCGGTTCATTGACCGTTGTCGGCGCTGCGGCCCATGCAACCAGCGAAACCGAGCGCAGGGCCAAGGTCGCCGCCCAGATCCGGGCTGACCGTCACGATGGCTTCGCTGCGGAGACAGCGGCCAGCACGGCCGCCGTGCGTCGCAACGCCGACGGGAGCCACACCTGGCTGCTTTCGGCCGGCGCCGGGACCGTTCACACGGCGGTCCTCGAGATGCTTCCGCGCAACGTCAACATCAAGAAGGGCGACACCGTCGCGTGGCGTACGCCCGAGATGAACGAGCCACACACCGTGACCTTCCCGAATGAGCAGTTCACCGACTTCGTACCCAAATGCGAAGAGGGGGCGGGCGTCGACAGCAACGCCATGCCGCTCCACTTCCCGCCCACCTCGCCATTCGACTTCGGGTGCGGTGGTCCCCCGCCGACGCGCCCGGCGGATGAAATCGAGCTCGGCGGTGGAAACGGCGTGCGCCAAATCGCCAACACCAGCACGATTTCGGACTCCGGCATCCTCCAGAGCCACGCCATGGATGTGGCCGCGCACCTGCCATTCGACGCGGCACGCGCCCAGTGGAGCGTTCGGTTCACCAACGCCGTGCCTGGGACGTACCACTACCTCTGCCAGGTGCATGCCGGGATGCAGGGCACGATCGTCGTCCACTGACGTCCGGCTTCGCCGACGAACAGCGTGGAGGGCCGGCGACCGCCGGCCCTCCATCGTTTGACAGCCTGTGCGGCCGCTCCGACACTTGGCAATCCAGTCGCGCCCGCACCCCAGCGGCACGAAAAACACCTTCAATGCCCCGAAGGAGCGACATGTCCCGACTCACGCACTGGCTAGCCCCCAGCACCGTCGTTCGCGCCCACTGCGACCTGCCGTGCGGGATCTACGACCCTGAGCAGGCGAAGATCGAGGCTGAGTCCTGCTACAAGATCATCGAGAAGTACGCGGCGAACTCGGACGCCACCTTCCGCACCCGCGCGATCGCCATCAAGGAAGAGCGCGCCGAGCTGGTGAAGCACCACCTCGACGTGCTGTGGCACGACTACTTCAAGCCGGAGCACCTCGAGAAGGTACCCAAGCTGCACGAGATGTTCTGGAACGCCACCAAGCAGGTCTCCAAGGTCAAGGCCTCAACCGATCTCGCGGACGCCAGGAAACTGCTCGATCAGATCGACGAGATCGCCGCGGCCTGGAAGGCGACGGGCGGCGCCGAGAAGACCCGGGTCGCCAGGCAGCCGGCCTGAGCAAGTCCGCGCCCACCGACGCGGTGGCCCGCTCGACCCGCGGGCCGTGGCGGGTTGCGGTCGTCGAGGCGAGCATGCGCCCGGCGATCGAGCCGGGCGACTGGCTGCTGGTCAATCCCACCATCCGGCGCTGGCCTCGGGCCGGCGCCGTGGTCGTCTTTCATGAGCCCGAGGGCGACCAGCTGGCGATCAAGCGCGTCGAGGCCGGCCCGGGCGAGCGGGTTTCCTTCGCCGAGGGCTACCTCGTGCTCGCTGCGGATGAGGCCTGGCTGACGTCCGACGCGGACGCGGCCACTGCTGCCAGGGCGGGTTTTGGCGAGCCGCGCGACTCGCGAAAGTACGGGCCAGTGCCGGTGGAGCTGCTGGTCGGGCAAGCGTGGTTCCGCTACGCGCCGCTGCGACGTTTCGGACGCATTCGCCGCCGCTAGACTCCGGCGATGGACGCCCCAAAGTTCGACCCAACCGCTCCCCTGCCCGCTCCGCCGGACCCGTGGGCCGGCTCCGACATGCCCTCCGCCCGGTCGGGCCCGCCCTATCACATGACCGACATGATCGCGGCCGAACCGCACCTGGCCGGTCGCCTCCTGGGACGCCTTCTGTCGCGCGGCTCACCGGCCGGCGAGCTCGCCGGGGCGGTGCGCGACGCGGCGTCGGTCGGTCACCCGATCGTCGTGACCGGCTGCGGCACGAGCGAGCACGGCGCCCAGGGCGTGGCCGACATCCTGCGCGAGGCACTTCGCGCGGGCGGCGTCTCGGTCGAGCCGAACGCGGTGATGTCCGCCCAGGCATTCGAGGCGGCACTGGATCCGCAGCGCTCCGGTCTCCTGATCGGGGTCTCCCACGAAGGTGGCTCGGCGGCCACGAACGCGGTCATGCAGGCAGCTCGGTCAGCCGGCGCACGGGTCGCCCTCATCACGGCCGGACCGGCATCGCCCGGCGCCGCGCTTGCCGGCATCGTGGTGACGACCGACGAGATGGACCAGAGCTGGTGCCACACGATCGGCTACCTGGCCCCGCTGCTCGCCGCGGCCGCCACGGGCTCGATCATCTCCGGGCGGCGGCTGGAGCCAGGCACCATCTCCCAGCTGATGGCGATGGGCTCGCGCGACGAGGCGGGGGCCGAGGCCAGCGCCGGGATCCTCGCCGGCGCGTCGCACATCATCGTCATCGCCTCCGGCGCGGACCGGCCCGCCGCACGTGAGCTCGTGCTGAAGATCGAGGAAGCCGCGTGGCTGCCGTCGGCGATGCGGGACCTCGAGACATTCCTGCACGGCCACCTGCCGGCCACCGGCGAGTCGACCGGGCTGGTGCTGATCCTGGCCGATCGCGACCACCGGGCGGAGCGCCTTGCGCGCGCCCGGCAGGCGCTCGCCGCGGCACGCGTCGTCGGCATCAAGGTCGCCGCGATCCTGGCCGCCGACGCGGCCACGGCTCTCGACCAGGGCCTGACGCCGGCCGGCCGCCTGATCGTCCCGGAGACGCCGTCGCTGCCCGCGCCGGTGGCCGCCTTGCTTGGCACCGCGACCCCGCTGCAGCTGCTGACCGAGCGGATCGCCCGCGCCGCCGGCACCAACCCCGACGCGATCCGCCGCGACGACCCGCGCTACCTCGAGGCCGCCGCGGCCGGCGAATAGGGCTACATCCCGGCCACGAGCTCCCGGCCGAGCAGGTCGATCATGTCGAGGTCGCGCGGCACGAAGTCCTGCAGCATCATCCGCTCCACGCCGGCGTCCGCGTACTGCCCGATCCGCGCCCGGGCCTCATCCGGCGTGCCGTAGATCCAGCGCTGCCGGCGCTCGTCGAGCCAGCCGCTGCCGGCGTCCTGGCCAAGCGCCGCCAGCACGGTCTTCTCGCGTTCGCGCAACTCGCCGGCACTCGCGCCGACGAGCACGCCGACCATGGCCGACCGGGTGAGTGACGCGGGGTCGCGCCCGGCCACCTCGCAGGCCGCGCTGAGTGCCGCGAACTTGTCGCGTGCCAGCCTCGGCGTGCTCGACGAGAGGTTGAACTCGTCGGCCCAGCGCGCGGCGATGCGCATGGAGCGCGGCGTGCCGCCGCCACCGACGAGGATCCGCGGCCGCGGCACCGGCTTGGTGCGGAAGAGGGCGTCCTCGATCGAGTAGTGCCGGCCGTGGAACGACCAGCCGTCGGGCTCGGTCCACAGGCCGCGCACGATCTGGAGCTGCTCCTCGAGCATGTCGGCCCGGTCGGAGATCGGCGGAAACGGGAACCCATGCCGCAGGTGCTCGCTGTCGTGCCAGCCCGTGCCCAGCCCAAGCTCGATTCGGCCGCCGCTCATCTCGTGAACGGTCGCCGCGACCTTGGCGATGTTGCCGGGAAGCCGGAAGGTGACCGGCGAGACCAGCGTGCCGAGATGAATTCGTTGCGTTTCGCGGGCCAATCCGGCGATCACCGCCCAGGCGTCCGTGGTGGGATTGTCGTTCGGTCCCGGAAAGCTCTCGTAGTGGTCGGACCGGAAGAGTGCCTCGAAGCCCGCCGACTCGGCGTGCTGGGCGACGGCGAGCTGCTCGGCGTAGGTCAGCCCCTGCTGGGGCTCAATCATCAGCGCGAAGCGCATCGGTTCCTCCATATCCTCCCGGTTGACAAGATGGTCCGGCTGAGTAGTATTGTTCGTATGTCACGAACTATCTCGCCCGGGGAGAGGTCGGCCATCGTCGATGCCATCGTCGGGCAGTTTCGTTCGTCGATTGGCGAACTGCGCTGTGTCGCCAGCGAGCGGCTGGTCAGGCAGGGCGTCTCGATGAGCCACCTTCACCTGATGTCGATGCTGGATCGCCACGGGCAGCTGCCGATGAGCCGCATCGCCGAGCTGCTCGACGTGTCCGATTCGAACGCCACCGGCCTCATCGACCGGATGGAGGAGCGTGGGTTCGTCGAGCGTATCCGCCACCCTGACGATCGCCGCGTGGTCCTCGTCCGGGTCAGCGAGCGCGGACAGCAGATTCTGACCGACATCGAGGTCGTCCGTGACGACTTGATGCGGCGAGTGCTCGCCCGGCTCGACGACGGGCAGCTCGATCGTCTCGGGCAGGCCGCCGAGGACATCAATGCGGCGGTCGTTGCGGTGGCCCGGGACGAGCCTGACCTGTTCTCCCACGCCAACGCTCACACCCACTCCCACCCGTCCGCCGCCCTCACCGGCACGGCTGTCGCCGCGGCTCCAAGTCAAGGAAGGGACTCTTAGTCATGGCATCGTTCCCCGCCCAGAAGGACGGGTTCGCCCCGTCGATCGAGGAAGATCCCGCGCTCGGCCTGCCAACGCGGGCCAAGATGGAGATCCTGTTCGCGGTCCTCCTCGGCCTGTTCCTGGGCGCACTCGACCAGACCATCGTCGGGCCGGCCCTGCCGACCGTCGTGACGCAGCTGGCCGGCAATGACATCTACGTCTGGGCCGTCACGATCTACCTGCTCACGAGCACGGTCACCGTTCCGTTCTGGGGCAAGCTGTCCGACATCTACGGACGCAAGCCGATCTTCATGATCGGCATCGCGATCTTCCTCATCGGGTCGGCGCTGTCCGGCCTGTCGCAGAACATGGCCGAGCTGATCCTGTTCCGGGGCTTCCAGGGCATCGGCGCCGGGTCGCTTTTCCCGGTCGCGCTGGCCGTCATCGGCGACCTGTTCACGCCGGCCGAGCGCGGTCGATACCAGGGCCTCTTCGGCGCCGTGTTCGGCATCGCGTTCATCGTCGGTCCGCTGGTCGGTGGGTTCCTGACCGAGAACATCAGCTGGCACTGGATCTTCTACGTCAACGTGCCCATCGGGCTCGTGTCGCTGTACTTCATCTGGCGCCTGCTGCCGACCGTCAAGACGGCCCGGGCGACCCGGAACTTCGACATCATCGGTGGGGTGATCTTCACCGCCGCCATCAGCATCCTGCTGGTCGGCTTGACCAACAAGCAGTTCGGAGACTGGACGGACCCGACCGTTGGCGGCTTCATCGTCGCTGGCCTCGTCGGCATCGTCCTGTTCATCCTGGCCGAGGCTCGGGCCAAGGAGCCGATCGTCCCGCTGGGGCTGTTCCGCAACCGGACCTACTCGAGCTCGATGATCGCGACGTTCTTCGCCAGCTTCGCCTTCTTCGGGGCGATCATCTTCCTGCCCCGCTGGTTCCAGTTCGTGCACGGCTTCTCGCCCACCTACTCCGGCCTGGCGGCGCTGCCGCTCATGGTGGGCCTGATCAGCAGCTCGATCGCGTCGGGCATCTTCGTCGCCCGCACCGGCCGCTACAAGTGGCTGACCGTGGGCTCCATCGCGCTGATGGGGATCTCGACCCTGCTCATGACCCAGCTGACCGCGGACACGCCACTGCCGGTGGTCTGGTTCTGGATGTTCCTCTCCGGCCTGGGGGTCGGACCCACCTTCGCCGTGTTCACGATCATCGTCCAGAACGCGGTGCCGTTCCAGATGCTCGGCGTCGCGACCTCGAATCTCACGTTCTTCCGCCAGATCGGTGGTTCGGTGTCGCTGGCCATCGTCGGCACCATCTTCGGGTCGGCATTCAAGGACCAGCTCGCGCCCCAGATGGCGGCGGCCGGCGTCCCGGCCCAGGTCGTCACGGGCTTCGGCCAGGCGAGCAGCAGCGGCGCGCTCGACTTCAACAAGCTGACCGGCGTGGGTGACCTCGGGACGGCGATCTTGAACTCGATCCCGACGCAGTTCCAATCGGCCATCCAGCCGTTCATCCCGCAGGTTGTCACAGGCATTCACCAGGCATTCAGCCTGGCGGTTGCCCAGACGTTCTGGATCGGCGTCGTGGCCGCGGCCATTGCGGCAGTCGCGGCCGCCGGCATGCGAGAGCTGCCACTCCGCAAGGGTTTCAGCCCGGAGCAGGCCGCTGCTGCGCGCGCGAGCGCAGGGCAGCCTGAGGCGCCCCGCTATCGCGAGGCAACCGCCCGCGACTGATCCGGTCTCGCTCCTCGCTCCTCCTATCGAACGGCCCC
>JALZAF010000252.1 GCA_030948505.1 Chloroflexota bacterium | reverse complement strand
TCAGCCCGAGCCCCACCATCAGCGCCCCTTGTGGCAGCAGGATCGGGCGCTCGCGGAGGCGCCGCCGAGCCTGCCACAGGACGAACAGGATCACGATCGGGACGGTCGTCGCGGCAAGAAGGTGGTTCGAGAGCGCAAGCCCGCATAGCAGCGCTCCGATGAGCAGGTCGCGGTCCCGACGTTCGGCCTTCCACACGATCGCCCGATGGAGCACCAGGCCGACGAGCAGCAGATGGAGGCTGTTCATCTCCGGAAACGTCGCCTCCAGCCACAGCGTGCCGGTGAAGGCCAGGGCCAACCCCGCCGCGGCGGCGATGAGCGGCCGCACTCCCAGGCGGGTCGCGAGAAGGACCGCGACGGCGACGCACCCCGCGGCCGCAACCGCCGACAGCAGGCCGGCCCGAAAGGCGACGGACCCAACAGGCAGCAGGCTGAAGAGTTTGCCGGTCAGGACGAAGAGCGGGTAGCCGGTCGGGTGGGGGATGCCCAGTCGGGCGGGAATGGACTGGCTCTCTGCCCAGTCCCCAACGCTCACGCCCGGCAGGAGCGTCCGCAGGTAGACGAGGAGGGCCAGCGCGGCACTGAACAGGGCAGCCAGCTGCGCTGGAGTAGGAGAAGGGAGTTGGGGCCAGCCTCCACGGGAACTAACCCGAGGGGCACGCGGCGAGCCCGCTGGCTCGAGGTTGGCTTCCATTGCCTCAACAAGCTTTAGTCAGCGAGAGCGTCGGCGTTGCGGGCGTGTTGAGGCCCCTGCTCAGGCTTCGGCGACGTACCGTCGCTCGCCGGTCCGCGGATCGACCAGGACTCGCATCCGGCGATGGCTCGTGGGATCCACGAAGACCTCATCCGTGGGCCGGAATCGAGGCTCGACCGCGGCGGTTTCTCCGCCGCCGGGCCCGGCGGTTTCGCTCGTGCGTTCGGCCGCTTCGGAGCGATAGCGCGTCCGTTCCAGGGCGGCCGCGATGACCAGGACACCACCGACAGCGATGCTCCACAGCGCGGCGCCCGCGAACGCGAGCCCCAGCGTCAACGTAACAATGCCGCCCAGGAGCATCAGCCCGCCACAGACGAGCAGAGCCCAGCGAATGACCTGGTAGACGCCCATCCGCTACTCGACGGTCGGTTTGGCGGACGCGTCGGGCACGACCGTGACCGCCGTTCCGTAGGCCACGATCTCCGACATGGTGCTGGCCAGCTCCGTGCTGTCGAAACGCATCGAGATGACCGCGTTGGCGCCCATCAGCGTCGCGTTCTGAACCAGCCGGTCGATCGCCTGGCGTCGGGTGTCCTCGAGCAGCTGGGTGTACTCGTGGATCTCGCCACCTACCAGCGAGCGCAGGCCGGCCGTGAAGTTGCCGGCCAGGCCGCGGCTGCGGACGACCAGCCCGAAGACCTGGCCCTTTGTCTCCGTCACGCGATGGCCGGCGACGAACGGGGTGGTGGCGACGATCATGAGATCTCCTTCGCTTCGGGGACGTGGGCGAGGTGGCCGGACCCGCTGGCGGCGGACGGCGACGCCTCTCGCCGAGCCATACATTCCGGGCAGGGGCATCGATCGCGCAGGACGGCGAAGGTGTAGTAGCCCGTGTGGTGGCCGTCGGCCCATGAAGGGCACACGGCATAGTTGCCGACCAGCTGGATGTCGACCATCTGGGTCTGCGCCGGGGTGAGCGTCGGTCGGGAGTCGAGCCAGCCCGGCAGGCCCGCCTCGCCACGGCAGAAGGCGCACGGGCAGAGCCAGCGCAGGGGCACGAAGTCATAGCTGGTGCGGTGGCCGTCCTGCCAGTCGATCTCGAGGGTCGCGGCTGCCCGATCAGCATGGATCCGGGTGGGGACGACGGGCGAGAGAGACGGCCCCTGGCTCACCCGCTCATTGTAGGCGGCGGCCCCTGTCAGCCCGCCCGCAGGCCCTTCCGGGGCGCTACCCGCCCCCCATGTCCGCCAGCGCCCGCACCTCCACGGCCAGGCCCGGGCTCACGGGAACCCACCGGGCAAGCTCGATCGCTTCGGCGCGGTCCCCGCACTCCACGAGGTAGTAGCCTCCCAGCTGCTCCTTGGTCTCCGCAAACGGGCCGTCGGACACCCGGCCGCCCGCCCGGACCACCGCCGCCCCGGCGCTGGGGGCCAGGGGCTCGCCGCCGATCAGGGCGCCGCGATCGACCAGCATCCGGGAGAACTCCCCGTGACGATCGACGATCGCCCGCCGCTCAGCCGGGCTGAGTGCCGCCTCGGCCGCCTCGTCGCCATAGAGCAGGAGCAGGAACTTCATCGGTCCACCTCGCGCTACGAGTGTGAGGGCCCAGCCACGGTGAGGAGCCGCCACCGGGACGACGAACGGCGCTCCTGCGCTTCGACACGGCCGACGGCCGCCCCGGGGCGGGACCATCGGGTCAGGCCAATCGGGCCACCCGGGTGGCTATCCTCCGCCAGATGTCCCTCGTCATCGATCGCGTCAGCAAGCGCTTCGGTGCCGTGCTCGCCCTCGATGAGCTAAGTTTCGAGGTCCCGCGCGGCCAGGTCTTCGGCTTCCTGGGTGCCAATGGCGCTGGCAAGACAACGACCATGCGGATCGCCCTGGGGGTCCTGCGGGCGGACTCGGGCAGCATCAGTTGGGGCGGTGTGCCGGCCGAGCAGCTGCCCCGGGCCACGTGGGGCTACCTGCCCGAGGAGCGCGGCCTCTATCCCCGGATGACCGTGCTCAACCAGCTCGTCTACTTCGCCGGCCTGTACGGGCTGCCGCCCGAACGCGCCGCCCGCGAGGCCCGGGCGTGGCTGGCCCGCTTCCGCGTGCCGGAGTTCGCCGATCGACGAGCGGAGGAGCTGTCCAAGGGCAACCAGCAGAAGGTCCAGTTCCTGGCCGCCACGCTGCACGATCCTGACGTCTTCCTCATGGACGAGCCATTCACCGGCCTCGACCCGGTCAACACGGCCCTCCTCCGCGAGGCCTTCCTCGAGCTGCGCGACCGGGGCAAGACCATCATCTTCTCGACCCACCAGATGGAGATGGCGGAGGCGATGTGCGAGTCGGTCGCCATCGTCGATCGTGGCCGGGTGGTCGTGGGCGGCCCGCTGCGCGACGTCAAGCGCTCGACCGGCCGGCGCGTCGTCATCCTCGGCATCGAGGACGACCACCGCCTCGAGTGGCTCTCGGCGGTCGCCGGGGCGCGGGTCATGCGACGCGGGATCGACCGCTCCGAAATCGAGCTGGAAGCGGGTGTCGAACCGGAGGCGCTCCTGGCCGCCGCGATCGAGCGAGGCCTGCGGATCACCCATTTCGAGATCGCCGATGCCTCCCTCGAGCAGGTCTTCATCGACCACGTCGGCCGCCCCGCCGACGAGGAGATGCGACTGGCCGACGAGCCGGCCGCGTGAGCCGGCGCGACCCGCTCCTGCCCAACGCCCTCATCGTCGCCCGGCGCGAGTACGGCGAGCGCGTCCGCAGCCGCCTCTTCCACCTGTCCACGCTGCTGCTGGCCAGCCTGGCCATCCTGGTCGCCTTCGCCCCGTTCTTCGCCCGCGTCGCCGACCGTGGCACCCTCACGACCATCGGCGTCGTGGCCTCCGACGACGCCCTCGCGCGGCGGTCGATTGCGATCCTCGACGGCGTCCTCAATGCAGCCACCCCCGGCGGGGCTCCGACGTCCGCCTACCGGTTCCTGCGGCTGACGAACGAGCAGCAGGCGTTGCAGCTGGTCGTCGACGGGAGCCTTGACGCGCTGCTCGCTGCAACGCGGCAATCCAGCGGACGGATCGACTTCACGTTCCACACCGGTGAGAACATCGCCGCCGATCGGACTCAGCTCGTGTCGATCGGCACCCTCGCGGTCGCCATTCTCGACTGGACCGCGAGCCAGAATCTCGGCAACGGTCCGGCCTTCCAGCTGCCCGGCCTGAGTGTGCTGGCCGCTGGCGGGCCGACCATCGGCGGCCAGCCGATCAGCGGTGCGGAGTTCGCCAGCCGGCGCATCGTGGGGATCGTGTTCGTGGTGCTGATCTTCATCACCCTCGTGATCTACGGCATGTGGGTCGCCGCAGGCGTCGTGGCCGAGAAGGCCAGCCGGGTCATGGAGCTGATGATCAGCGCGGCCTCTCCCCGGCAGCTGGTCGTTGGCAAGGTGGCCGGGATCGGCGCGGCGGGGCTGACGCAGGCCGTGACGATCGTAGGACCGGCCCTGCTGGCGATCGCGATCGAGGATCCGCTGGCCACGCGGCTGCTTGGGCCGGGGCCATCGGTGGCTCCCTCGCTGGCCGGGGTGTCACCCGCGTTCGTGGCCGCCTTCTTCGCCTACTTCGTTCTCGGTTTCGTGCTGTACGCCCTGATCTACGCCGCCGCGGGATCTCTGGTCAGCAGGGCCGAGGATCTCCAGATGCTGGCCCTGCCGCTGAGCCTGATCGCCATCGTCGGCTACCTGCAGGCCGTCCTCGCCCTCACCGGCGGCAGCGCCGGATTCATCCGCTTCGCCTCGTACTTCCCGTTCTGGAGCCCGTTCGTGATGCTGACCCGCCTGGCGGTTGGGCGCGTCGAGCCGTGGGAAGTCGTGCTTTCGTTCGGGATGCTCCTCGTCGCGATCGGGGTGGTGTTCGCCGTCGCGGTGCGCGTCTACGCCGCGGGGGTGCTGCTGTACGGCCAGCGGCCGGGTGTCCGGGCGATCGTGGGCGCGGTGTTGGGGAGCCAGTAGCTCAGTCGCGCCGGGCCGCCGCTAATCGTCCTCGGGCAGCGGCAGGCGGCGGATGAGGGCGATGACCGGGCCGTTGGCCGGCCCGACCGCGGCCCCTTCGACGACACCGGAGGCCGCCTCGGCGCGGACCTGCGCCTTCGTCGCCCGGGGGCTGGCGGGAACGAACCGCCACAAGCGGCTCCGGACCCCAGACAGGTAGGGGCTGGTGCGCTGCCGCGCCATCACCCCGGCGATCCCCTGCGCCGCCACGGCGTCAAACAGGGCCCGCCCTTCGCCCGCGATGGCCGGCACGGCGACGACCTCGTCGCCCGGTCGGAGGACGCGCCGCAGCATCTCGCGTCGGCGGAAGAGTGGCAGCGACAGCAGCGATCGGCCGTCGAGGTGAAGAAGGTCGAAGGCGAGGTAAGCCACCGGCCGGCCCGCAGTTCCTTCGATCCGACGGTCGAGCTCGGCCGTGTCCGCCCGGCCGTGAGGGTCGACGACGACGAGCTCGCCGTCGAGCACGGCGGATCGGGCATCGACGCGCACGGCCAGCCCGGAAAGCTCGGCCAGGTTCGCCCCGACGTCCCTGCCGTCGCCATCGACCAGCCGGACGTCGCCGCCACCGGGTGACTCGGCCGGTCCGATGAGCGCGAGCGCCCGCAAGCCGCCCCAGGATGGCTCGAACAAGTGGTCCGCGGAGTCGAACGGCTCGGGCAGCAATCGCGGCAGCATCGGCCGGAGGGTGGCCGGCAGGTTCGGCAGGTCCGTCTCGAGCCGCAGCGAGAGCTGGTCGGTCATCGCCGCCCGATGGTAGCCGCTAGACTCGGCGGCGTCGCCACTCCCTCCACCGATCCGGAGGTCGGGTGTGACCCGCCGCCGTTGCGCGACGCCTCCAATACGACGCTCCGGAGATGCCGATGCCGCGCCCGCCCTGCCCAGACGATCTTTCGCGGCTCCGTGTCGCTACCGAACCGCGGCTGTCGCCGGACGGATCCCTCGTCACCTTCGTCGTCCAGACGGTCGCGCCCGGGCAGGACGGCTATCGCGACGCCATCTGGATCGTGCCGGCGGATGGCTCGCGCCCAGCGCGACAGCTGACGATCGGCGCCAGGCACGACCGCCACCCCCGCTTCTCGCCCGACGGCCGAAGGCTCGCCTTCCTGTCCGACCGTCGCCTGGCCGTCGAGGAGGACCCCGCTGCCGCGCAGGACCCGGCTGCTGCGGTCCGCGACCCGAAAACCCGTGAGGATGCCGTCCAGGTCCACCTGCTGCCCCTCGATGGCGGCGAGGCACGCCGCCTGACGGACCTGCCGCGCGGCGTGGAGGGCGCCGAGTGGTCGCCTGACGGCCGGCAGCTGGTGGTGGTCTCCAAGTCGTTCGGCGCGACGCGCGAGGAGGACACCCGTCGCCGCGGCAAGTCCCCCAAACGCAAGCCCGGCAGCCCGCCCGAATCCGACTACCGCTATATCGATCGCCTCGGCTACATGTTCAACGGCGCCGGCTTTGTTTACGACCAGGTCCCGCACCTGTGGCTCGTCGACGTCGCGACCGGCGAAGCACGGCGCCTCACCGACGGGCCAACGGCCGACGAGTCTCCCAGCTGGTCGCCGGACGGCAGGCGCATTGCGTTCGCCTCGAATCGCCGCCGCGACCCCGATCTTCGCCAGCGGCGCGACATCATGGTCGTCGCCGTCGAGACCGGCAAGACGACCGCGATCACCGGCGGAACCGACTCGCTGTTCGCCGCGCCGGCCTGGCTGCCGGACGGCCGGACGATCGCCGCGCTCGGTGGGCGGGTGCCCGCCAACGTCTACCGGGCCGACATCTGGCTGTTCGCCGCCGACGGCTCGGACGCCGGTCCCGGCGGCGGGCGGAATCTATCCGGCGAGCATGACCTGATGCCCGCCTCGGGCATGAACAGCGACGTCACCCCGACTGAGGCTCCGCTCCTCGCCCCGTCGCGAGACGGCCGCTGGATTACCTTCACGGCGCCCGCCGACGGCAGCTACGAGCTGTGGCGCATCGCCACCCGCGACGGTCGGTTGGAACGGTTGACCAAAGGTCGCCAGTACATCTCGTCGTTCGACCAGGTGCCGCTGCGTGGCGCCAGCGCCAGGATCGCGTTCCTGCGCTCGAGCCCGACCGAGCCGCCGGACGTCCATGTCCTCGATGTGTCCTCGGCCGCGGGGCCGGCCACGGCCAAGGCCGCCAAGAGCGCCAAACCCGCCGTGGCCCGCCGCCTGACCGAGCTCAACGCGGACGTCCTGGCCGACCTGGAGCTCCGAAAGCCCACCCAACGCCGCTGGCGCGTCGATGGCCGCGAGATCCAGGGCTGGCTCATTCCCGCCGGCGAGGGGCGGCAGCCGCTGGTGACCGAGATCCACGGCGGCCCGCACACCCTGTACGGCTTGGCGCCGGTGTGGGAGTTCCAGGTCCTCGCCGCGAGCGGGATCAGCGTCCTCTACTCGAATCCGCGCGGCTCCGAGGGCTACGGGCGGGCATTCAACGAGGCCAACCTGCGCGACTGGGGCCCAGGCCCGATGCGTGACGTCCTTGGCGGCGTGGACGCCCTCGTCGCCGACGGCCTGGCCGATCCCGACGCCCTTGGCGTCACCGGCGGATCGTATGGAGGCTATCTCACCAACTGGATCGTCGCCCACGACCAGCGATTCCGGGCCGCCGTCACCTGCCGCAGCGTGAGCGACATGGGCATGCTCTTCCTGACCGGCGACATCAGCGGCGGTGAGTGGGCGAAGGTCGAGTTCGGAGCTACACCGTGGAAGGATCCGGAGTATTTCCGCCGGATCTCGCCGCTGACCTACGCCAGCCAGATCCGCACGCCACTCCTCATCCAGCACAGTGAGAACGACCTGCGAGCGACCATCGGCCAGGCCGAGGCCCTGTTCACGGTCCTGCGCTCGCATCGCCGGCCCGTGCGGCTGATGCGCGTGCCCGACGAATCGCACGAGCTGACCCGCTCCGACACGCCCTTCCGGCGGGTCGAGAACCTGGTCCAGGTCCGGGACTGGTTCCAGCACTACCTGGTGGCCCGTCGAACGGGGTTGCCGCCGCTTCCGAAGGCCCGCGCTGGGAAGTAGCTGGCCCCGGTGTATTCTCGCCGCCCATGGCGACCGCCAGACGACCCGACACCCTCGCCCGCGAGCGCGCCAACGACCTGATCAGGGCCTGGGACCCGCGGCCGGGCCATCTCGGAAACCTGCTCGGGCGGGTGACCGCCGTCGACCAGGTCGGCATCGAGGAGCGCGTCGACTCGCTCAGGAAGCGATCGATCAAGCGGACCTCGAAGCTGTGGGCTCTCGACCTGGCCATCCGGATGATGGATCTGACTACCCTCGAGGGGAAGGACACGCCCGGCAAGGTCCGCGCGCTGTGCGTGAAGGGCATGCATCCGAAGCCGGGCGATCCGACGATCCCGTCCGTCGCTGCGATCTGCATCTACCCCAGCCTCATCGCCGAAGCGAAGGAGGTCCTCGCCGGGTCGACCGTCAAGGTCGCCAGCGTGGCGACCGCGTTTCCCTCGGGCCAGACGTTCCGCGACATCAAGACGGCCGAAACCAAGGCCGCCGTCGCCGCCGGGGCCGACGAGATCGACATGGTCATCGATCGCGGCGCCTTCCTGGCCGGCGACTACGCGACCGTGTTCGAGGAGATCGTCGACGTCAAGGAGGCCGCGGGGGAGGCCCACCTCAAGGTCATTCTCGAGACCGGCGAGCTGGAGACGTACGACAACGTCCGACGGGGGAGCGTCCTGGCCATGGCCGCCGGGGCCGACTTCATCAAGACCTCCACTGGCAAGGTCACGCCGGCGGCCACGATCCCGGTCACCCTGGTGATGCTGGAAGCGATCCGTGACTTCGAGCGGGCCAGCGGACGCCAGGTGGGGATGAAGCCGGCCGGCGGCATCCGGACGGCCAAGGAAGCCATCCAGTACCTGGTCGTGCTGTACGAGACCCTCGGGCCGCGCTGGATGTCGCCGGACTGGTTCCGCTTCGGTGCGTCGAGCCTGCTCAACGACGTGCTGATGCAGATTGAGAAGGAACGGACCGGCCGCTACCAGGATCCCGACCACTTCAGCCTGGACTGATCCTCACCGCACACCGGAGGCGGGGAGCCCGGGGACGTACCGGAACCGCGCCCAGGGGCCGGGCGTCGAGGGCGCCACACCTCCCCAGGAGCCGGCGAATGCAGCCCAAGCCGATCGTCGCCCTCTTGTTCGTCGCCATCGCCCTCGGCGCCTGCGCGGGCGCGAGCACCCGCCTGTCGCCCTCACCCATCCCCGGCCCGGCGCTCGCGCAGGCGGTGCTGAAGTACCGCCTCATCGATCGGTTCGGGCCACGCTGGTTCTGCGATCCCGACTTCTACCCGATTGCCCGGGCCAACGAAATGGATCTCGCGCTCCAGCGGTTGCCGGAGCTGCGGGCGGACCAGAAGACGTTTGCCACGATCCTGACCCACCTCGCCCTGGCCGATGGCCCGAACCTCACTGACCAGCAGAAGCTGGCGATCTACCGGGAGTGGAAGCAGCTCAACGCGACGATCCTGGATCCCATCGGCAACGCCGCCTACCGCTTCGATTACCTCGCCATGCCGGCAGCCGCCGGATCATCCGAGGGCCTGCGCAGCGCCGGCACGATCGAGGAGCACGGCACGATCACGGTCGAGCAGCAGGCTCCGGCGGGGCAGCCGCCTTGCCCGATCTGCCTGGCGCGAGGAACGCGCATCGCCGGGATCGGCACCGATGTTTCGATCGAAGACGTCCGGGTCGGGATGCCGGTCTTGTCGGTCGACGAGGCCGGGCGCCCGATCGAGGCCGTTGTGCTGCGGGTCGGCCGGGTCGCGGTTGGTCCGTGGCACCGGGTCGTCCGGTTGGTTCTCGACGACGGCCGCTCTGTGCGGGCCTCGTCCGACCATCGCCTTGCTGACGGCCGACCGCTCGGGACGATCCGGGCCGGCGACCAGGTCGACGGCGCGACAGTCATCCAGGCGGCGCTGGAACCGTACGACGGCGGACAGACATTCGACCTGTTGCCGTCGGGGCCGACCGGCGCTTATTGGGCCGACGGCATCCTGCTGCGCTCGACTCTCACCGCGGGTTGAATGCGGCGCCAGGCGTTGATGCGGCGTCAGGCCAGCGGGGCCGGCGTCGGCAGCTTGTAGGGCCAGCTAGCTCCCTGCTGCTCCTCGTCGACGCGGGACAGCACCGCAGCGCCGAACCCGCAACTGCAGGTGTACTCGCTTACGCGCAGGCCGTCGATCCGCTCGTCCTCGACGTGCCGCATTGGCTCTTCGGTATCCACGTGGCGGTGGGCCAGCATCAGTTCGTCGTTCATTGGGCCTGGAAACTCCCATGCGAATTGGTGGCCATGATCGCCCGGGCGCGGTGACAGACGGCAACCCCACCGCGCTGACCGATCTCACAACGGCGCGGCGAGCGGACAGAAGTCGGTCATCCGCGTAGTCCCTCGTGGTGGTCGCCTCGCGGGCCCGTTGCAGTCCCGCCTCAGCCGTCCGTCGTGCCCCCGGCTGTGCGCACGAGCGCGAGGTGGATGCCCGGGATGATGTCACGGCGCAGGACGAAATCGTCGATCCCGCCGCCGGCGGCGCGGTGCTGCTCGGCGACCTCGTCGAAGCGGCGCCCCACCAGGTCTTTCACGGTCGTATGCAACACGTTCGCGGCGGTCTCGGTGGCCGACAGAATCCGTCGCTCGGCATCGAGCAGCAACAGGGCTGGGATGGGCTCACGGCGACCGGTTTGCATGCCGGAATGACGTCCTTTTTGGTCCCCCATCCAGTACGGTGGTGAACCGTGCTAGGCTGGACTGGCAGGCCCTGAGGCTACTTGGGATTCCCAAATCATGTCAACCACCGAGTCCCCGTACCTGACGCTGAGCCAGGTCGCTGTCCAGACGGGTCGCCACCCGGAGCTCCTCCGCCAGTGGTGCGCGGCTGGGCGGCTGCCGTGCACGAGGGTGGGCGGCAGCTGGGTGTTGCGCGAGCGCGACCTCGGCCTGGTTTCCCGCATCGCCCGTCGCACGCGGGCCGGAGACGCCGCACCGCCGGCACATGCCGACGCGGGTGGCAGCCGCGTCCTCGCCGCGGTGTTCGATGACGAGGCGACCGCCACGCAGGTAGCGACCGCGTTGCGCGAACGACTCGAGCTGCCGGAGCGAGCCGTCGGCCTGACCTACGTGGAGCTGCCAGGTGCGCCGTCGCTGCGCCTGTGTGTCGTGGCCGGCCGTTTCGCGGACCGCGCCAGCATCGAGGCGCGGCGCCTCCTGGTGGGCTACGGCGGCCGGATCGTGGCCGACATCGACGAGACGCACGCTCGGAGCGATGGCGCACGAAAGTCGGGCCGGCGAACTGCCGCTCGACCGGCGCGACGACGGCGCCAACATCCCTCGCCGGGTGCCGCCGCCCGCTGATCCGTCAGGTTTGTCGGTGAGCGCTCAGGCGCCGACGGCTCCCAGCACGAGCGCGGCATTCAGGCCACCGAAACCGAACGAGGTCGACAGCACCCGTCGGTAGTCTCCGGAGCGCCCGGCCATGAGCAGGCCGGGCAGCAGATCGGCCGAGTCCGGATCCGGCTGGACGAGGTTGACGCTGGCGGGCGCCCAACCGTCGCGGATGGCAAGGGCGCAGATCGCCGCCTCGATCGCACCAGATGCTCCCAGCGGGTGACCGTACAGCGCCTTCGTGCCGCTGACCGGGACCGTTGCCGCGCGTTCACCCAGGGCCCGGGCGATCGCTCGCGCCTCGGCCACGTCGCCGATCGGCGTCGAGGAGGCATGGGCGTTGACGTAGTCGATCTCGCCCGGATCGACGCCCGCGTCGTCGAGCGCGATCGTCGCCGCTCGCGCCGCTTCGCGTCCGTCGGCGCGCGGCTGGACCATGTGATACGCGTCCGAGGTGGCGCCGTAGCCCATCAGCTCGGCGTAGGGGACAGCGCCACGCGCGGCCGCGACATCGGCCGCCTCGAGCACTAGCAGCGCGGCCGCCTCGCCCATGACGAAGCCGTCGCGCTTTGCGTCGAACGGTCGGGCGGCCTGTTCGGGATCGTCGTTCGAACCGGAGGACAGGGCGCGGATGATGTCGAAGGCACCGAAGGCGAGCGGGCTCAGCGGGACCTCCGCTCCGCCGGCGATCGCAGCGTCGATCTGGCCCGCCCGGATCGCGTCCAGGGCCTCGCCCAGCGCGACCGCTCCGGAGGCGCAGGAGTTCGCGGTCGACAGGATCGGTCCACGCACGTCGAGGGCGATCCCGAGGTTGGCCGGTGCGGCCCCGCCGAACACGGCCAGCGCGAGGTTGGGCGAGACCGACCGGATGCCGCGCGCGAGGTAGCGTTCGTGCTGCAGCTCGGCGTAGGCGATGCCGCCCAGCGCACTGCCGAGATAGATCCCGATTCGTTCACGGTCCGCGGAGCCGTCCTCGCCAGGGCGCAGGCTCGCGTCCGCCAGCGCGAGCCGTCCCGCAGCCAGGCCGAACTGGCTGAAGCGATCCAACTGGCGGGCAGCTTTCGCATCCATGTAGTCGAGCGGCTCGAAGTCGTCGATCTGGGCGGCGATCTGCGAGCGGAACGGCGATGGGTCGAAGCGATCGATGCGCCGTACCGGCGACCGGCCCGCGCGCAGCCCGGCGCGGAACGCCTCGAGTCCGATGCCACTGGGGGTTACCAGCCCGATGCCGGTGATCCAGACGCGCCGCCGATCGTCGTTCATGCCAACTGGTTCGTTGCTGACGCGTGGCCGGACTTCCCCGGGCGCCCGGCCGATCGCGGTGCCAGTGCCTCGGCGAGGGCTTTGAAGCTGGCGAGCGTCCGCGTCGCAATGGGCCGCGTGAACGCGCGATCGACGATCGTCGCCCAGGGCCCGAAGCGGGGCCGAAAGTCGTGCTCGATCGATACGTGGCAGCCGCCCGGCGTCGGCTCGATCCGCCAGGTCACGTCCATTCCCGCCGTGGCGCCGCCGCGATGCGCGAACCGCAGGCGCCTCGTTTCCGGCTCGGACCAGGCCCGCGCTCGCCAAGCCACCGGAAGCCCGAGGCCGAGCAGGTCGATCAACGGCCGGCGGGCGACCATCCGCGCCACCACGGAGCCATCACCGGGCCGCGCCAGCACGCGGACGTCGACGTAGTGCGGCAACAACAGGGGCCAACGCTCGACGTCGCGAGCCAGGTCGAACACGAGCTCCGGCGGCGCGGCCACATCGATCGAGATCGTGCTTCGCATCGGATCACGCTCTGCGCGGGGTCATGGCGCAAGCAGTGCGACGAGAAACCGCGGATCCAGGGCGCGGCCGGCCGGAACGAGGTCGCCCATCACGAGGCCCATCGTCTCACGGACCCGCGCCCGCCCGGCGAGACGGCGAGCCGTGTACTCGAACATCGCCGGTCGCGCGACAAAGGTCTGCACCACCCGGCTGACGATGTCCTTCGTGCCGAACGAACGGGCCATCGCTCGCTCGTAGCGCTGCAGCGCGCGCCGATCGCCATGCAATAGCTCGTCGACGGCGAGCGCGGCCAGCTCCGCGGAAACGAGCGCGCGGTGCAGGCCCTCGCCGGTGAACGGGTCAAGGAATCCCGCCGCGTCGCCGATGAGCAGCCAGCCCTCCCCGGCCCGGCGCGACACGCGCTGGCCCAGGGGGGAGGCCCCGGCGATCTCGTCGCATGGCCGCCCGAGGCGCCATTCGGCGTCGTCATCTTCGGATGGAGCGATCGAGCGGACGATGCCGGCGGCCAATGCCACCGCGCCGTCGGTCGCCAGTTGCGCCCTTCGCGCCGAGCTGGCGAGGACGATGCCGATATTGAGGCGGCCACCGGGGACCGGTGCGATGCCGCAGTACGCACCGTCGAGCACGACCATCCGGCCGTCGCGCGGCGCGATGCCGCCCGGATCCGGCAGGTGATAAGTCAGGCCCACGCGCTGGCCGAGCGGCGCCGGCCGCACAACGCCAGCGCGTCGCGCCACGATCGAGCGGAGGCCATCCGCGCCGACCACGACCGACGCCTCCAGCCGCTCGTCGCCGTCCGCCGATCGGATGGTCAGCGTCGCGGGCTGTCCCGGACTTGCCGGCAACTCGAGCGCGCGGACGGCGGCGCCGCGCCGGACGCTCGCGCCGGCGCTCGCAGCCATCTCCACGAGCGCCACATCCAGTGCGGGACGATCGAAGCCGACAGCCGATGTACGGAGCCAGCCATCGTCGCCGTACGTCAGCCGGAAGGCCGTTCTCTGCAGCGTCTCGACGCGCAACGCCGGCATCGGGCGGCTGAGGCGACCCACGGCGGGTTCGTCGAGGCCAAGTCGGCGTAGCGCCGAGACACCCGCCGGTGAGCTGAACACGCCGCACGCGCGCCATGCAGCCTGTGGCGAGCGCTCGAGCACCATCACCTCTCGGCCCGAGCGCGCCAGGAGCGTCGCGATGGCCGCACCCGCCGGTCCGGCACCCACGACGGCAACCTCCACACGATTCACTTCCGGACCGCCGCGATGGCCCAGCGGTGCCCGAACAGCGCGGTGAGCTCGGCGACCGGCCGGAGCCCGGCCGCGGCCAGCATCCCGTGTGCCTCAGCAATCGTGTAGGCGCGGCGCACGGAAAGGGGCCCATCCTTGCGGCTGTAGCGATTCCCGGTGCCCAGCGCGGCGAGCAGTCGCGCCCCGACCCACGCCATGCGACCGCGAGCGAGGTCGTTGACGACGACCCCCAGGCGCGCGACGCGGCCGAGCTCCCGCAGCAGCGTCAGCGCGTCGGCCGGCTCGAGGTGATGCAGGACGAGCGAGCAATGAGCGACGTCGAACGATCCGTCGGGGTAGGGGAGGGAGCGCCCGTCGGCCTGCTCCAACGTCAGCCCCGCCGCACCACTCGCGCGCGGGTCGGCAACCCGGGCCGCGGCGAGCACCTCGGGTCGGTCGTCGACAGCGGTGACGTTGAGGCGCCTGCCGCGTCTGCGCCAATCATCGAGCAGCGCCAGCGGGATGTCCGCTCCGCCCGTTCCCACGTCGAGCAGCGACACGGCCGTCCCCGCGTCCGCGAGGCGGCCGGCCAGCGCGTCCAACCCGCGGCCGCTGAGCGACACCCCGCCGAGCAGCCGATTGACCCGACTGAGATCGCGCAGGTTGCCCACGAGGGCAGCCGGATCGTCGAGCGGGCCATCCAACAGCTCCGCGGCGCCCGCGAGGCGATCCATGGCAGGGGTGATCCTCGAGCGCGTGGAGGGGACGACAGGCTACACCGGGCGCCCTGCGGCGCGCCGCCAGGCCAGGCGGCCAGACGGGCAGCTTCGCCCACCCAGAAGTCAAACGAAATCGTCCTACGAAATCGTTTCGATTTGATGGGGGCCTTTGCCCGGGCGCCCCACGGACCGCCCCAGGGACTGCTTGGAGCCGCCAGGCGGGCGGCCAGGCGGGGCGCCGGCGGGGCGCCGGCGGGGCCGGTGCGATAATCCCCGCGATGACCACCGAGGCGAAGAAGGCCCTGACGCGCCGCGCGGAGCGATCCCCCGCGAGCTGGGGGCTCGGCGATGGTCAGGCGATCCCCTGGGAGTACGCGCCGGCGCCCGAATCGCGCGACATCGTCACTCTCAAGAAGACCTACGGCCTGTTCATCGGCGGCCGCGAGGTCCAGTCGTCGGACGGCGCGACGTTCGTTACCGTCAACCCCGCCACGGAGGAGCCCCTGGCTGAGGTCGCCCGGGCCACCCCGGCTGACGTCGACCGCGCCGTTCGTTCGGCCCGCCGGGCGCAGTCGACCGTGTGGGGCCGCCTGCCCGGTAAGGAACGAGCGAAGTACCTGTTCCGGATCGCGCGGATCCTGCAGGAGCGGTCGCGCGAGTTCGCCGTCCTCGAAACGCTGGACTCGGGCAAGCCGATCAAGGAGAGCCGCGACGTCGACATCCCGCTCGCGGCGGCCCATTTCTGGTACTACGCGGGCTGGGCGGACAAGCTGGATTACGCGTTCCCGGGCCGCGTCGCGAAGCCGCTGGGTGTCGCCGCCCAGGTCATTCCATGGAACTTCCCGTTGCTCATGCTGTCCTGGAAGATCGCCCCCGCGCTCGCGGCGGGCAATACCGTCGTCCTCAAGCCGGCCTCGACCACGCCTCTGTCGGCGCTGCTCTTCGCCGAGGTCTGCCGACAGGCGGACCTGCCCGGCGGGGTGGTCAACATCGTGCCGGGGCCGGGCGAGATCGGGATGCACCTCATCAGCCACCCGGGCGTCGACAAGGTCGCGTTCACCGGCTCGACGGAGATCGGCAAGAAGATCGCCAAGGGAGTCGCCGGGACGAACAAGGCGCTGACCCTGGAGCTCGGTGGCAAGGCGGCCAATATCGTGTTCGACGACGCGCCGCTCGACCAGGCCGTCGAAGGCATCGTCAACGGCATCTACTTCAACCAGGGCGAAGTCTGCTGCGCGGGCTCGCGACTGCTGGCCCAGGAGTCGATCGTCGAGCCGTTGATCGAGAAGCTGAAGGACCGGCTGTCGACGATCCGCGTGGGCGATCCCATGGACAAGAACACGGACATCGGGGCGATCAACTCGAAGGCGCAGCTGGAAAAGATCACGGAGCTCGTGGCGGCCGGTCAGGCCGAGGGCGCCGAGATGTACCAACCGGCCTGCGACCTGCCCGACCGCGGCTACTTCTTCCGTCCCACGTTGTTCACCAACGTGGCCCAGAGCCACAGGATCGCGCAGGAGGAGATCTTCGGGCCGGTGCTCTCGGTGCTCACCTTCCGCACGCCCGAGGAGGCGATCGAGAAGGCCAACAACACGCCGTATGGGCTTTCGGCCGGCGTGTGGACGGAGAAGGGCAGCCGAATCCTGGCCATGGTCCGCCGGCTGAAGGCGGGCGTCGTGTGGGCCAACACCTTCAATCGATTCGACCCGACGTCGCCGTTCGGTGGCTACAAGGAGTCCGGCTTCGGCCGCGAAGGGGGCATGCACGGCCTGCATGCGTACGTTCGCCTGGAGGATCGCTGATGGCCCAGGCCAAGGCGGTTACTCGCGCCAGGGCGGTTACTCGCACCCGGGCGCTGACCCGCGCTGTGGCCGCCGCGCCACGCATCCCCGTCCGCAAGACCTGGAAGCTGTACATCGGAGGCGCCTTCCCGCGCTCGGAGTCGGGCCGGTCGTACCTCGTCAATGCGGCCGACGGGTCGCCGCTGGCCAACGCCTGCCGCGCCTCGCGCAAGGACCTGCGCGACGCCGTGCGCGCTGCGCGCAAAGCCTCCGACGATTGGGCCGCCCGAACGGCCATGAACCGCGGCCAGGTGTTGTATCGCGTCGCGGAGCTGATGGAGGGCCGGCGCGACCAGTTCGTGAGCGAGGTCTCGCAAGCCGAGGGGGTGCGCGAAGCGCGCGGGCGCGCGCTGGTTGCTCGAGCGATCGACCGCTGGGTCTGGTACGCCGGCTGGGCCGACAAGATCGCCCAGGTCCTGGGCTCATCGAACCCCGTCGCCGCGCCCTACTTCAACTTCACGATCCCGGAGCCGACGGGCGTGGTCGGTATCGTCGCCGCGGAGACCTCGTCCCTGCTCGGGCTGGTGTCGCGCGTCGCGCCACCGCTCGTGGTGGGCAATGCCGTCGTCGTCATCGCCTCGGAGACCCGCCCCCTGCCGGCCGTGACGCTGACCGAGGTCCTCGCCACGTCCGACGTGCCTGGCGGCGTCGTCAACGTCCTCACCGGCCTGAAGCGTGAGCTGGTGCCGGTGCTCGCCGCGCACGACGACGTCGATGCCATCGACACGTGGGGCGTCGACGACGAAATGCGCATCGACGTCGAGACCCTTGCCGCCGACAACGTCAAGCGCCTGTCGCGACGTCCCAAGGGTGTTTCGGAGGCCCGTTTCGACTGGCTCGACGATCGCGCCACCGAACGCCCCGAATGGATCGCGGCCTTCCTCGAGATGAAGACCGTGTGGCACCCGATCGGGGTCTGACCCCGGAGGTTCGACGGCCGCCTTTCTATCCGGACGCGGAGCCCGACTCGGCCGGCGGTGCCGAAGAGGTCGTCGAGGCGAACGTCCGCGGGCGCCACCTGCCCGAAGCGAGCCATAGCGCACCGAGGCCGACATCCGCCACGACGAACGTGGCCAGTCCGCCAACGACCGGCAGCGCGGTCAGGATGACGACGATCGCCACGCCGGCCGCGAGCAGCCCGACGTCCGCCCAGCGGTCGCTGGCGAGCATCCGCGACCCGTCGGGAAAGACCGTCCGACCTGTCTCGCCGGCCACGAATCGCGCCAGCGCGAGACCCACGACCGCCTGGGCGACGAAGCCAGTAGCCACGAGGAAGGTCAGCGTGATGCCCATGACTAGGACGATGCCACCGACGACATCTATTCCAACCAGCGAGTCGAACCCGAGCGAGCCGAATGCGATCGCCAGCAGGATCATGAGCACGAAGATGACGACGATCAGCACGATGTAGGCAACCACTGCCGCGAGCCCCCAGCCGAACGACGGCAGCGGGCGCTGCCGAACTTGCGCCTCTGCGGCGGCGAACATCCGTGGTGCGAACCACAGGCCCAGCACGGCGACGAGCAGGACGACGATGAACTGGCGGATAGCATCGAGCACCGGGTTCGACGGCGCCCGAGTTACCGTCGCCGCTCGATTGCCGGTGATGGTGATCGAATCGGTTCCGGCGATCGTGCCGCTCTTCGAGTACGTGCCGGCGTTGCCAATCGCACTGCCCGCGACCGATCCGGTCAGCGTCAGCTGGCCCCCCGACACGATGAGGTCCTGTCCGATCCGGCCGCCGATGGCCACGCTGCCTCCGGCCGCGAGGACGTCCTCGGTTATGTCTCCGGCGACGCTGACCTGCCCGCCTGCGACGCGTACATCGCCGCTGATCGGTCCGCTGATCGAGATGCTGCCTCCGGCCGCGAGGACGTCGCCTTTCACCGGGCCGTTCACAGCGATGGTGCCGCCGATCGCGACGACGTCACCGTTGATCGTGCCATTGGAGGTCAATGACCCGCCGAAAACGTAGATGTCGTGATCGACCACCTCGCCGGCCGGGATCGTCACGTCGGAGCCGGACAGGATCTTGCCACCGAGCAGGCCGCCCTGAGCCAGGACGACGCCCATCGTCAGCAGCGCCAGCACGAGTGCCAGCCCAACCGCGACCACGAACAGACGCTTGATCGAGATCATCCCTCACCCCTATCCCCGTGGCCCCGTTCCTCGCCAAAAAGCGTACGCCCGGCCGTCCAGTTCGCCACCCTCCCCGCGGGCGGCTTGCGGCGTCCGTACACTCGCGACCGTGGAACCGGCCGTCTTCGTCCTGATCGCGGTCGCGGCCGCGCTCCACGTGACGTGGAACGTCCTGCTCAAGACCGCCGGCGACCCGCTCGCAGCGGCGACGCTCAGTATGGTCATCGGCACGCTCGTTCTCGTGCCCGCGGTGGTGGTCGCCTGGTTCCTGCTAGGGCAGCCACCGATCCCGAGCCAGGTCGTCCTGCTGGGCATGGGCTCGGGGGTGCTCGAGGGCGTCTACTTCGGGTTCCTTGCCGCCGCCTACAGGCGGGGCGACCTGTCGGTCGTGTACCCGATCGCGCGTGGCTCGGCCACGCTGCTGGCGGTGGCGTTCGGCATCGTCATCCTCGGCGAGCGCTTGGGGACGGCCGGTATCGCGGGTGTCGTCGCGCTCCTGGCCGGCTTCGGGTTGCTGCAACGCCCCTGGCGAGCCTTCCGCGGCGGCGCCGCGGGGCTGCGCATCGATCCCGCCGTCGCCTTCGCCCTCGCCACCGGCGTCACGATCGCCAGCTACTCCGCCGTGGACCGGGTGGGCAGCCGGCTGGTCGCGCCGTGGATCTACGCCGCCATCCTGTGGCTGAGCGGAGCGGTCGTGCTGGTCGGCTGGGCGCTCGTACGACCCGGCCGCCGCGACCCCGACCGGGCGCGTGTTTCGATTCCGCGGGCGGCCGTCGGCGGGGTGCTGACCATCGCCGCCTACATGTGCATCCTGTTCGCCTTCAACCTGGCGCCGCTGACGGCTGTTGCGCCGCTGCGGGAGTCGGCGATCGTGCTGGCCTCCGGCTGGGGAGCTCTAAGACTCGGGGAGGCGTCCGGCCGGCGCGAGGCGGCCATCCGGATTTCGGCCGCTGCGCTGATCGTCGCCGGCGCGGTGCTCCTGAGCCTGAAGAGCTAGCCGCCCGGGTGTGATTCGCGCAATTCGACCGGGGCTGTCGGCGTGCGGCCGAAGATCCGGCGGGCACCCCTGCTGCTGCTGGCGAGGGCGACCCCGGCCACGATGAGCAGCGTCCCGATGAGCACCGGCAGCCCGATCGTCTCGTGCGCCACGAGCACGCCCAGGGCGATGCCGAAGACCGGCAGCAGGTAGGCGACCATCGAGGCCCGCGTCGCTCCCCAGCGGCCGATCAGGCGGAACATACCGAGGTAGGCGAGTCCGGAGCCGAAAATCCCCAGCCAGGCAACGGAGAACAGCGCCTTGCCGGTAAGGGGCTCTGTCCACGGGTGCTCAAGCGCGAGCGCCAGCGTGGCGCTGATGACGAACGCGAAGCCGACCTGGAAGAGGGAGGGGATCATCGGCCGCAGGCCACGAATGTTGCGGCGGGCGTACACGGCGCCGGCACCGTATGAGACAGCCGCGCCGACGAGCGCCAGCTGGCCGATCAGATCTCCCCCTGACCCGAGGCTGCCGCCGGTAAGAACCACGATCCCGGCGAAGCCAATGGCCAGGCCGGCCAGCCGGTTGAGCGTGATCGGCTCGTCCTGCAGGACGAACGCGGCGATCACGATCGCGAACAGCGGCACGGTCCCGTTGAGGATCGAGGCGAGGGCCGAATCCACCGTCCGCTCTGCGCTCGTGATGAGGAAGAACGGCAGGACGATGTTGATGACTGACATGACGACCAGGTGGCCGTAGATGCGCGGGTTTCGCGGCAACGGCTCGCGCGCGACGGCGACGACGATCGCCAGCAGGGCCAGGCCGATTCCGAGGCGGAGGGCGACCAGGGTGAAGGGGGTCAGTCCCTCCTCGACCCCGAACTTGATGAAGAGGTAGCTGCTGCCCCACATCCCGCCGAGGGCGATGAAGACGAGCCAGTCGAGGCGGGAAGACGGCGATGAGGCGGGACTCACCGGGCGATGATAACTGGCTGTTGGCCTAACGCGCTAGGCCAACAGCAGACCGGCAATTTCGGTTGCATGCGTCGCGCGAGATGGCGACGGCAGCGGTCAGCGGAAGTAGCCAGTGATGTCGAGGATGAGGTGAGTGGTTCCGCCTCCGGCCGTGCGATAGAGGAGGAGCATGTCGCCGAGATCATTCAGCGGCATCGTCATGCCGTTCGCCCGCGTGTCTCCGGCCGGGAAGTTGAGCGTCGACGTCAGGGCATCGCCGGCAGCCTTTTTGATCGCGATAAGCCCATTCTTCGTGGGCTGGGTGACGGTCAGATTGCCTGTGATGGCCTTGGCATCGAGCGGGACACCCCAATGGCCGGCCGTGTCGAGCGCCCGGTTCCCGGTCGTCGTGGTTCCGGCCTGTGCGCCGCTGAGGCCGCTCAAGACGGCCCCTGGGCGGGTATCCATGATTCGCCCCGGATTGAGCGGGAAGTACTTGTAGCCGGCGCCGGCGGCCATGTAGTAGCCGGTGACGTCGAAAATCACGTCAGCTCTGGCACTCGTGCTGGTCGCTCGAAATACCGCCCAGAGCTCCCCTGTCGAACTCAGCTTCACCGACACGCCGTTGGCGCGGTCGTCGCCGAACTTGTAGTTGAGATTCGAGGTCGGTGGGTCGGCGACGCTCACGGGCCCGAGCGTGACGAAGCCACCGGAGGATTGCCTGGTGACGGTGAGGTTGCCCGTGACGGCGACTGCGTTGACTGGCACACCGCCCTGTGTCCAGACTGGGAAGTTGCGCGGAACGCCCATGGCAAAGGGGGTCGAGTAACCGCCCGTGCCGTCTCTACTGTCGAGGAGTCGAGTAGCCGTCACCGGCGTGTGCCCCGCACCGGTCGCGCCGGGAACGAAGTAGCCGGTCACGTCGAAGACGAGGTGGGTGAACTTGCCCGCCGTGGCGCTGTCATACGTCGCGGACAGCGTGCCGCCCGGCCCGAGTGGCGTCGTGACGTTGTTGGCGCGCGTGTCGCCAAGCGGGAAGTTCACCGTGGAGCTGGTCGGCTTGTTGATTGGTCGCGGCGTGACCGACACGTAACCGGCGGCCGTCTGCTGGACCTCGACGACGTTCCCGGTGATGGCGACCGCGCTGGCGGGGATCGCAGGCGAGCCCACGCCGGCGATCTGGAAGGTGCGCGCGACCTTCGACTGGAAGCGGCCCGACAGGCCCAACCCGATGCGCGTGTCGAGGACGCGGACCGGGTCGATCGGCACGTAGGTGGACCCGAAGTCCGTGTTGAGCGCCCCGATGTTCGTCTTCCACGTGCCGCTGACATTCGACGCCTGGTTGGTCCGCCATGCGGTCCCCGGGGCCTGCGGATCCGTGGCCACACCCATGTAGTCGCCCCAGCGGCTGCCGGCGTATTTGACAGGATCTCCGCCGAGAACGAGCTCCGCGGCACTGACCCTGTTGGTCGCGTCGGTGGGTAGCTGGTAGACGGCGTAGCCGCTCGGGTAAACGGCGGCGGAGGACCTGGTGTACGTGACGTGCAGCGAGCCATTGAGCGACAGGCCGATCCCGCCGAAGTAGAAGTCCTGGCCGAGGGCGCCGAGATTGAAGTCCTGGCGGAGCGTTGGCGTCGCGCTCGGTATGCCAGTGGCGAGCTCGGTCACCCGGACGCAATCGCGGGGTGCGCTGTCCCCCGGTGGCGTGCAGGTTGTGGTGGCCGTGAAAATCAGCCGATTGCCTTGCCAGACCGCGTCCGTCGGGCGTCCATCCGTGCCGTCGACGCTTGTCACCACGCCTCCTGGCTGGACGGGCGGGTGCGGATCCCCGAAGGCGGGGAGCGCGCTCGAGGTGGTGAGGTCGCCCTGGCCCGCGGGGGCCACCGTGTCGGCCGGCACGCTGCCCGTGAAGTTGACCCATCCGACGTCGGATGCGGGTCCGCTAGTGGTGACATCAACGGCGAAGATCGTCGAGCTCGTCGCCGGTGTTTGCAGGGCCGGCCGGGTGGCGAAGATCGTGTTGTCGGATATCCGGGATCGGATGGTGATGTTGCCTTGGCTGTCACCGCCGGCAAGCATCTGGCCCCAATCGGCGAAATCGATCTCGTTGCCCCTGTAGGGACCGAAGTTGCTCCCGTCGCAGACCGAGCTGGTAAACGGGAAGATGTTCGAGGCGATGGCGATCTTGTCCGTTGAGGTGCCGAGGCCCGGATAGTCGGCCAGGTAATCGTCGAACTGGAGATACCACCCGGTCCATGTCCTCGTTGGGTCGGCCGTATCGGACAGCGCGACGTCGATGTATCCGTGGCCGAACTCACCTTGGCTGAACGGAAGCGCCGGATTGCCACTGCAGTCATATTCCACCTGGATGGCGAGCCACCGCGCATGCAGGCTGTCGTAGATGACGCGGGCGTCGCTGACGTGATGCGTCGGGTCGATCCCGAAGAAGGTCGTCAGTGGCGTGTCGACAAGACTCTCGCCCTGGCGCCGCTGCATGCGGATCGCGGAATTCACCGTCTGGACCACGTGCTCCGGTCCCACCGCCACGAACGCATCGGGCGGCTCGACCGAGGTCGAAGGCGTTCCCGCGTTGAGGCCGGGCAGTGCCGGCCCTGCGATTGCCGGATTCGCGGTGGGTGGGCCGGCAAACACCGTGGCGGTCAACGGGCCGCCAACCTTGGGTCCGGCCGCAGCCGCCGCGGCAGCAAACGGCAGCCTGAGCTTCGGCCATGTCGACTTCACGCCCGTCGGGCGGGCGACCTTGGGCAGTTTCATCGGATCGATCTTGCCGCGGCTGTGGACCGTCGGCTTCGGAACCGCTCGATTCGAGCTGACCCACGAAGACTTCGCCGGCGCCCCCGCCAACGCTGATCGCGTGTGCATCGCGGGCGCGGGCGCCGCCGCCACGGACGGTGCCACCAGGAGCACGGCGAACACGAGCGCGGCAACGCGAGGCGTCATCGATCGGACCGAGCGGCGCAAGGCTGGACCTCCCCCTGTGTCGGGCCGCGGGTGACGGCCTCTCGATGCGTCCGGCACGCGGGGAGCGTAACCCACAGCGGGGGTCCGCGGCATCGCCTATTCGGGGGGAGCGATGCCGGCTGGCAATGGCCCGTTAGGATGGCGCGGCACGACGAGGAGGCGCGAATGCGACTGTGGGGCGGGCGGTTCGCCGAGCCCAGTGATCCGCGGATGGCGGACTTCGGCCGTTCCATCGACGTCGATCGGGAGCTGGCCCAGGACGACCTCACCGGCTCGATCGCCCACGTCCGCGGGCTTGGCCGGGCCGGCCTGCTCACGGCTGCCGAGGTGACCGCGCTCGTCGCGGGCCTCGAGGGTCTCGCCGAGGACGTCCGCGCCGGCCGGGTCGCCTGGGACCCCGCGCTGGAGGACGTTCACCTCAATCTTGAGGCGGCGCTCGGCGAGCGAATCGGCGCACTCGCTGGACGGCTCCACACCGGACGTTCCCGAAACGACCAGGTCGCCACCGACATGCGGCTGTGGCTGCGCCGGGCGACCGATCGCCTCGACGCGGGCATCGTCGCCGTCGAGCGGTCGCTGGTGGGCCTGGCCGAGCGCAACGTCGACGTCGTCATGCCCGGTACCACCCACATCCAGCCCGCCCAGCCGGTCCTGCTCGCGCACCACCTGCTCGCCTACGTGGAGATGCTGGAGCGCGATCGCGGCCGGCTGGCCGACGCCCGGCGGCGGGCGAACCTCTCTCCCCTGGGCGCCGGAGCCCTGGCTGGGGCGGGCTACCCGCTGGATCGTCGCGCGACCGCCAAGGAGCTGGGATTCGACGGCCCGATGGCCAACTCGATCGACGCCGTCTCCGACCGCGACTTTGCCGCCGAAACCCTGGCCGCCGTCGCCCTTGCGATGGTCCACCTGTCACGCCTGGCCGAGGAGATCACCTGGTGGTCGAATCCGGCCTTCGGGTTCGTGCGCGTGGCCGACGCGTTCTCGACAGGCAGCTCGATGATGCCCAACAAGAGCAACCCGGATCCGGCCGAGCTTATCCGCGGCAAGACTGCCCGAGCGATCGGAGCCTTGACCGCCGTCCTGGCGCTGCTCAAGGGCCTGCCCCTCGGCTACCAGCGCGACCTCCAGGAGGACAAGCCGCCGCTGTTCGGTGCCGTGGCCGGTCTGGAGGCTTCGCTGGCGGTCATGGCCGGGCTGCTCGACACGCTCACGGTCGACGGCACGCGGATGCGCGAGGCAGCCGAGGATGGCCACACGACCGCGACGGCTGTGGCCGACGCCCTGGTGCGGCGTGGCGTCCCGTTCCGGGTTGCCCACCAGGTGGTCGGTTCCCTCGTCGTCGGTGCCGAGAAGGCCGGCAAGCGGCTGACCGCGCTCGACGACAAGGTGGTTTCGGAGGCCCTTTCGGCCGTCGATGACCCGGTCACCCGGAGGCTCGCGACCGAGGCCGGCATTGGGCAGGCCCTCAGGTCGGCGGCAACGGTCGAGGCCGCCCTCGAGAGCTGCGACGTGGAAGGTGGGACTGCGCCCAAGCGCGTGCGCGGCGCCCTCGCGGCCGCGCGGGCCCGACTGGACAAGGAGGCAGCGCCCCCGGGCTAGAGCTCCGTCGTCGAGCAGACCGCGACGTCGCGCACGAGGTGCGGGTCGCGCGCCCATGCCCGGGCGAGGATCACGTGGAACGCCCCGTCCGCCCGGCCGTGCGGCAGCTCGATCGTGGGCAGGTCGCGCGCCGGCAGGTCGCCCTTGAATGACATCGCCTGGCTCGCCCCGCCGAACTGGCCCGCACCGGCGAGTGGGCCCGTCCAGGCAGTGATGTCCTCCTCCAGCCCGGACGAGACGGTTGCCTTGACGTGCACCCGCAGCTCGAGCCGCACCTCATGTACGTTCAGCGGCTTGTCCGTCTCGATCGTGAGCTGACCCTCGAACGGGCCGCCGACGCAGAGGGGCATCGGATCGAGCGCGACCGACGCCTTGGCCCCGTCCGTTTCGGCGTCCGCCGCCGGGTAGAGGGCGAACTCGCGCACGGTGACCACGCCGGCGCGCAGGAGAGCCGTCGGCTGGAGCACCCGAACCGGGACGACGATCGCCGAATCGAACCCGCCCGCCATGTCCAGCTTGACCTCGAAATCCCAGGACAGGCCGCTCACCGTGGCGTCGAGGCTGGCAGGACCGAGCGGCGGGACAGGCACCGAGACCGGGATGTCGCGGCTCTCACCGGCCCGCAACGTCGTTGGCCCGAGGAGCTGGACGGGCTCGCGGAGCAGCTCGTCGGTGCTGGTGACCGTACGCGTCGACGTATGGCCCTGGCCGTCGGTATGGGTTTCGGTGTGCTGCCAGTGCTCGGTTGCGATGAGCGCCGCGATGAGCCCACGGGCGGCGACATCGTGCTGGGCGACCAGGCGAAGGCGCCCCGTGGCGAGGCGACCAGGCAGCAGGTCGCCACGGTCCAGGTCGAGCGTCCAGTCGACTCCGTGGCTGTTCGCGGTGGCGTGAAGCGGCGGCATGTCGATGGAGTTTAGGGCGCCGACGCGGGAGCTCATCGGTCGTTCGCCCGATGACCGGTCGCCCGCCCGGTCCGAACCTCCCATCGAACGGCCGTCAAAGGGGAGCGCGACGATGAACCACTGGATCACTGCTGAACGACTCGCGGCTGGTCGCCACGCGGATTTCGCGCGGGAGGCCAGCGGGGACGCTCGTCTTCGCGCTTCGCGCCAGGGGGCATTGGACGCAAAAGCGGACGTGGCTGCGAGCGCCGCGGCCGCGGTGAACAGGTTTCACGCCCCGTCCCTGTTGGGCAGGGTCGAGGCGATCGTCCGAGCTCTGGCGACGCGCAGCAGCACCGCCTGAAGCATGGCCCGATGGGCCGAAAGCAGGGCCTACCGGCCCGGAAGGAGCAAGCGATGGCGAAATTCATGGACGTTCACAACGGCTTCGTCGGGGTGACCGAGGCCCAGCTTCGCGAGGCGCACGAGCGGGACCTCGCGATCGAGAAGGAGGAGGGCGTGCATTTCGAGCGCGCCTGGCTCGACCCGGAGTCCGGCAAGGTCTTCTGCCTGTCCTCGGGCCCATCGCGCGAGTCCGTGATGCGGATCCACCAGCGCGCCGGGCACGCGACGGCCGAGGTCTACGAGCTTCCAGTGGAGGTAGCGTGATGACTGCGTTTCGTACCGCACGGCTCACCGGAGCCGTTGCTGTCCTTCTGGCTTTGACGTTCATCAGCACGGGGGTCGTCGCCGCAGGCGGTGGCGAGGGTGGTCGCAAGCTGCGCGACGTGCGGGAGGCGACCGCCCGGTTCCGCAACGTCAACGTGGCCATCGCGGCCGGCTACGGCAGGTTCCCAGACGCGGCCGGCATCGCCTGCATCGACAACCCGCTCGGCGGGATGGGCATCCATTATGTAAACCTCGACCTGGTCCTCGACAACCCGCCCGGCAGCCCGTCGACAGTCGATCCGCTGCGGCCCGAGGCGTTGGTCTACGAGCCCAAGGATGGGGAGCTGAAGCTCGTGGCCCTCGAATACATCGTCTTCCAGGCTGCCTGGGACGCAGAGCACTCCACGCGGCCGTCGCTCTTCGGTCACGAGTTCACGCCGGTCGGCGCGGGCAACCGTTACGGCATCCCGGCGTTCTACGAGCTCCACGTGTGGCTCTGGAAGCACAACCCGCGGGGCATGTTCCAGGACTGGAACCCGCGCGTCAGCTGCAGCCGGTCGAACGAGGGCGGCGACGACGACTGATCGCGATCACGGCACCGCAAGGCAGGAGACGG
>JALZAF010000234.1 GCA_030948505.1 Chloroflexota bacterium | reverse complement strand
GTACCGGTACAGTTACCGAACCGTGGCACCCGGGCACGATCTCTCGCACCGGTTCGAAGGAGAGTCCGTCGGACGAACGCTCGCTTTGGTCGGCGAGCGCTGGCCCCTGCTCATCCTCCGCGAGGCGTTCTTCGGCGTGCGGCGCTTCGGACAGCTCGCCCGCAACCTCAACATCCCGCGACCGACCCTCTCCTCACGGTTGCGGACGCTCGTCGAAGCCGGCCTGCTCGAGCGTGTCCCCTACGCTCGGGATCCCGACCGCCACGAGTACCGTCTCACCACGGCCGGGCGCGACCTGTTCCCGGCGATCGTGGCGCTGATGCGTTGGGGGGACGCGCACCTCGCCGAACCGGAGGGTCCACCGATCGTCCTGCGCCACGACGAATGCGGGGAGATCGCGGACCCGCGCCTCACGTGCCAGCACTGCGGCGAGGAGATCGACGCACGCAATGTGACACCGGAGCGCGGCCCCGGATTCCGCGACCGGCAGCCGGCCGAAGAGCTCCGCTGATCCGCGGGCCTTTCGCTATCGCGTGATGGTCAGCGGGACACCGCTGCCGATGCGCGCGGCCAGCCAGGTGATCGCCGATGTGCTGAGGCGGATGCAGCCGTGTGAGGCTGCGGTGCCCGGAGCGCCCGAGAGGTGGCTGGTCCCGTGGAGGGCGATCTGGCCTGGGCCGCCGTCGAATTCCTGCAGGACGTTCGATCGGGCGCTGGTGGCCAGGGCGAACGGGCCGCCGGCGTCTCCGGACGAGAGGGCGAGCGCCTCCTCGATGAAGTACTGCCCGCGTGGGGTGGGCGTCGAAGGCTTGCCGATGACGGCTCGGAACCGGCGTCCGGCGCGGCCGAAGTGGTAGACGGTGACCCGGCGGGCGGAGAGGTCGACGAAGATGCGCCACTCCGTGGATGTGCGCCTGGCCTGCTGGGCACCGATCCAGCCCTGGTGACCATTGGGTCGCCCAGGGAGTCGAACGCGCAACCAGGAGCGTCCGCGGCTGCGGGCATGGCCGAGCACCGGAAGGACGGTACGCACGCCGGTGAGCGGGCGCCAAGCGCTGACGGTCTCGATCCGGCGTGCACGAGCGTTGGGCGAGGTTCGGGCGACGTGGTTTCCCAGGAGCACGACGAGCGACTGGCTCGCGGCGACTCGGGAGGCGGAGGCTGGCGCCGGAGCGACGAGGACGCAGCCGGCGGCGGCCGTGAGGAGCGCCACCGCAAACGCCGAAACCCCCCGGCGCAAGCCGGGGGGTCGCGGGAGGCGGCTGGCTGGGTGACTCATCCGGTGAGGGCGGCAGTGGCGCGCCCGGCCCGCTTGAGATGGGTGGGGTTGGACACGAAGTCCTCCCGTCATGGCGAGCAGCCCCTGCGACATTCCTTGGTCCGCCCCGAACCGTCGACGCGAGCGGTCGGCGTGGTGGCGCTCCTTCGGTAGCCCGGCGAACTCCGGTGGAGTTCCGTGGCTTTGCGGACCCGCCTCGCGACGAGGGTGCCTGAGTCGAGGAGATCTCCTCTGGTGTGCAACCTGCATCGCCAGGAACGCGCCGCAGCCTGAGCCGGAACGTTCTCTCCCGAATACACGGCGTGATCGGCACGGCGAGGGCTACTCCTGCAGCCCTGCGGCCTCGAGGGCCTGGCTTCGGTCCCGGTATAGACGAAGTCGTGTGATCTTTCCCTCGCGCACATCGACCACCCAGGCCGCGCGCGAATCAACTTCGGCACCGCTGGCTCGGCCCCGCGCGATGGAGCGAACCAGGACGACAACCTCATCGCCGGCCGAGAGCACGTCCTCGATCTCAACGTGGAACTCGCCCCACGCCTCGGCGATCTCGCCGCGAAAGCGCCTCGCGCCGTCGATGCCTGTGTAGACCCCCGGGTTCAGGATCCGATCCGACGCATCGATCTCAACGTCCAAGGAGAAATCGCTCGACGCCACTTCGTAGTCCTGGCGATCCCAGGCCTCGAAAGCGCGACGGACGATCTCAACGTTCCCCTCCGACATCGCCCGCCCAGTATCTCGCCCGGCCCGGCCGCGGCGTTGAGCCACGGAAGTGGCGGGCAACCGCCGGCGTTAAATCAACATGGCTATGCACCGTGGGACTGCGAACGCGGGCATGGAGGAGGCCGTGCTGACCGTGGACATCGCGCTCACCCGCGGCCCGGACGGGCGGTACCTGGCCCGAGTGAGCTTCGATGACCAGGCCGGGTGGGAGACGTGCCGGGCGCGCTCCGCGCGGCTGGCCTTCGACCGGGCGGCCGCCCTGGCGGTCAAGCGACTTAACGGGGCTCGGG
>JALZAF010000215.1 GCA_030948505.1 Chloroflexota bacterium | reverse complement strand
CCGAAGGGCGGGGCCGGCTTTCAGAACCCCGACGACCAGGTCATCGTGCCGATCAGCGTCGTCCAGAAGTACTTCGTCGCCGGGCAGAGCGTGCGCACCATCGGTGTCAGCGTCGCCAGCCCCGACGAGATGACCGCGGCGACGACCGCGATCGGCTCGCTGCTGCGTGAGCGCCACAACCTGGCCGCCACCGCGGCCGATGACTTCACGATTTTCAACCAGACCCAGCTGCTCGATGCGGCGTCGTCGATCAGCACGACCCTGACCCTGCTGCTGGGCGGCATCGCCTCGATCTCGCTGGTCGTCGGCGGCATCGGGATCATGAACATCATGCTGGTCTCGGTCCGGGAGCGGACCCGCGAGATCGGCATCCGCAAGGCCATCGGCGCTCGGGCCCGGGACATCCTGGCCCAGTTCCTCATCGAGGCCCTGGCCCTGTCGCTGCTGGGCGGGCTGGTCGGGATCGTGCTGGGCCTGGCGGCGTCGGCACTCATCGCCCGGATTGCCGGCTGGCCGGTCGTGATCAGTCCAGCCACGCTCGTCGTCGCCGCCGGCTTCAGCGCCGCCGTGGGCATCGTCTTCGGTGTCTGGCCGGCACGCCAGGCGGCCGTCCTCGACCCGATCACCGCCTTGCGCTACGAGTAATCGAAGGAGACCCTCGCAATGACCACGCCCACCCCGCCGATCACACCACCCTCATCGCCCACTCCAGCCACCCCGACCACGCCCACCGTGCCGGTCGTCCGGGCCGGCCGTTCCGGCAACGTCCTCAACCTGGTCCTGATCCTGGCCGCGCTCATCGCGATCGGCGGGATTGCCTTCGCCGTGGGACGGACGACCGCTCCACGGACGACCGCGGCGACCGGCGCTGGAGCGGGCAATGGCACCTTCGGCGGCCCGCGCGGGAGCGGCGGACCTCGCGCCAGTGGCGGCCCGGGCGGGTTCGGCGGTGGCTTCGGCGGTCGTGCGGCCGGCCTCCGCGGCACGGTTACCGCCGTGTCGCCCACCTCGATCACCATCCAGGTGGCAAACGCCGGGACCATCACCATCGGCATCGACGGCTCGACGACCTACCACCGCGAGGTGGCGGGAGGGGCCACGGACCCGACCCCCGGCAAGGAGGTTATCGTGCAGCTCAATGGACGGAACCCGAACGGCGGCACGGCCGGCGCCTCGCCCGGACCGAGCGGGTTCGGGGCGGGCACTGCGACCGACATCACGGTCGTCACGCCCTGACCCAGCTGGCGGGGCACGCCCAATGCACCTGTTAGTCGTCGAGGACGACCCGCGCCTGAGCCGCGTCCTGCGGCGCCTGCTCGAAGAAGACCGCCACGTGGTCGAGCTGGCGGCGGATGGCGAGACGGCCCTCGCCATCGCCGGGGAGGCGGACGGCCTGGACGTGGTCGTGCTCGACGTGGGCTTGCCCGGCCTGTCAGGGTTCGAGGTTGCACGCCGCCTGCGAAGCGACGGCGTCGAGACGGCCATCCTCATGCTCACCGCCCGGGACACCGTCGGCGATCGAGTCACGGGCCTGGACGCGGGCGCCGACGACTACCTGGTCAAGCCCTTCGCCTACGAGGAGCTGTCGGCGCGGCTGCGGGCCCTGGCCCGACGGATGAACGGGCGCCGGCGGCCTCAGCCAAAGCTTGCCAGCGGCGAGATCGAGCTGGACGAGACGCTTCGCCAGGTGACGGTTGCTGGAGCCGCGGTCCAGCTCAGTCCGCGCGAATTCGCGCTGCTCGAGTGCCTGCTTCGGCACCCCGGCCAGACGATGACGCGCGACCAGCTGCTCGACCAGGCCTGGCCGTTCGGCGTCGTGGTGACCCTCAACGCGGTCGATGCCTACGTCCACTATCTGCGTGACAAGCTGGGGCCGGGCGGGGCGCGCATCGAGACGGTGCGCGGCGTGGGCTACCGGTTGCGATCCGATGGCTGACGGGTCCGGGCGCGGCCGGGTCGACGACGAGGCGAACGGCCTGCCCGCCGGTCCGAGCGACGGCGGTGACGCCCGGCTCATCCGTGATGTGCGCTGGCGCCTCGTGGCCTGGAGCGGCGGCATCACCCTGGTCGTCCTCGTCCTCCTGGGCGCGGCCATCCACTTCGCCGTCGCCAGCACCCTCGCGACGTCGGGCGAGCAGCAGCTCGAGGCTCGCGCCGGACAGCTGGTCGACTTCCTCAAGCGCCAGGAGCCGCGCGATCCACCGACCGGGCTCGCCTTCGGCGGCCGCGGGTCCGGGACGCTGGCGTTTCTGCAGGGCCCGACCGGCGCGCTCCTCGGCCCTCGGGCCGGCCCGCCCGCCCAGCTGCCTGATGCGGCGTCGCTTGCCGCCGCCCGGACCAACGGCAGCGACACCCGGCTCGCGACGATCGACGGCACGTCCGTGCGCATCTTCAGCGAGGCGGTCACCACCAACGGCGGCACGTTCGTGGTGCAGACCGTGCAGGACCGGACGGCCGAGAAGCAGACCCTCGACGTGCTGCTCGTGGTGCTCCTGGGAGGCGGCGTGGTCGCCACGCTGGCCGCGCTGGGCGTCGGCGCCGTCTATGCCCGCCGGGCGCTCGTTCCCATCCGCCAGTCCCTTGCGGCCCAGCGGACCGCGCTGCTCCACCAGCGCGAGTTCGCCGCCGACGCCAGCCACGAGCTGCGGACTCCCCTGACCGTCATCGCCACCAGCGTCGAGCACCTCAAGCGCCATGCCGATGCCCCGGTCGGCACCGTCGGCAGCGCCCTGGAGGACATCGCCGCGGAGGTCGATCTCCTGACCGCGATTGTCGATGACCTGCTCCTCCTGGCGCGATCCGACTCGGGCTCGCTCGAGCTGGAGCGCCTCCCGCTGGACCTGGGCGACGTCGCGGCGGAAGCCATGCCGGGCCTTGGGCAGCTTGCTGCGGCCAAGGGCGTCGCGATCCTTCTCGATCCCGAGCCCGCGGCGGTCACGGGCGACCCGACGCGGCTGCGCCAGCTGGTCACGATCCTGGTCGACAACGCCATCCGCCACAGTCCGCCCGGATCGACGGCCACGGTGCGGGTGCGACAGGACGGCCGCACCGCCCAACTGGTGGTGGAGGACGAGGGGCCCGGCGTTCGGGCCGAGGACGTGCCCCGTGTGTTCGACCGCTTCTGGCGCGCGGCGGGCGCTCCCGCGGGTGGGACCGGGCTGGGTCTGGCGATCGGCGCCTGGATCGTCGACCGCCACGGCGGCACGATCGCGGTCGAGCCACGCCTGCCTCGGGGCGCCCGGTTCGTGGTGCGGCTGCCCGGCGGGCGAGCGGCGACCGAGCCACCTTCCACGATCCCTGCCTCGCCGGTGATCGAGCCGGAGCGCAGGTAGGCCGAGAGAGTTGCGGCGCAGGGGGCTGCGGCTAGTGGCGCGGACTGAGGGAGCCGGACACGATCAGGCCACCGGTGCCGTTTGCCATGGGCGCGCTGCAGGCGAAGTCATGGCTACCGCCCGCAGCAGCCGGTGCACCCTGCAGGTCGGTGAGATCGCCGCAATACGGATCCCATGCCCCGTTTGCGCTTGTTCCGGAGGTCGTTTCCGTCTGGCCGAGACATGTCTGAGTCAGCGTGCCTGTGGTCGGGGCCTTGATGGCGACGCCAAGGGAAGCTTTCCCGGGCGGTTGGGTATCGACGAAGAAGGAGATCTGACTATCCGATCCGAACGACCCGCTGCCTGTCGAGGTCCATGTGCCGTCAATGAAGCACGAAGCGTCAGTGCGATTCTCGGTGTGGTTCAAGCCTGAAGCTTGGTACTCGTAGGTCGAGCCGTCGTCGTCGAACCAGCCGGTGACGCCGTCATAGCCCGCGCGGGGCACGACCCGGACGTGGATGGTCAGCGTCTGCTTTCTCCAGCTGGCGCCGTCGCGCCAGTCTTCGGCGAGGGTGATCGTTCCGCTGAAGCCCTTCGCCACCTTTGGCGCCTCGCGCACGACGAACTGCAGCGACGTGTGGCCGATTCCCCGGTTGGAGACGGACTTGAAGGCCAGTTGGCCCGTGTCTCCGTTGGTCGAGCCCGCGGTGTAGGTGTACGTGGCCGGCGCCGGCTGCTTCTGGCCCGCCGGATCGAGCGACTTGACGCCGGAGAACGTCGCCTCGACCGGCTTCTCGAGCTGCGTGTCCTCATAGCGCTGCTTGACGCTGACCGCCACGCTGGTCACGGAGTCCTTGCCGACCTCGCCGCCATTCGGGGTCGCGGAAACGCGGACGCACATACCCGATCGCCAGGCCGTCTCGGTGGCCCTGGCCGCAGCCTTGGCCGGAAGCGTCAGGTAGGTGTCTATCCCATGGATGATGAAGAAGAGCCCGTCCGTAGAGGTCGGCTGCACGCTGTCACTGCCTGCAGTGAAGCCCGACGCGGCGTCGTAGCCGAAGGTCTGGATTCCTTGCGCATCGTTGCTGAAGGTGCGCAGCTCACTCTGGCTTGCCCCGGCTGCGCGCGCGCCACCCTTGGACCGCACGTGCGATTTCACGGCGATATCGACGCCCGCCAGGTTCGCGTTGTCGTCGACCTTGATCCGCACGTCCCCGACGTAGGTCTGCTCGAGGCCGTAGCCGGCCGTCCCCCCGGCAGGGTCGACAGCGATGAACTAGTTCTCGTAGGCAGAGAACTCGATGCGCAGCTTGCTGATGCCGGACGCATCGGGACAGGCATCGCCCGTCATGCGGCCGCTGCCCGTGCTCTCGATGCGGTAGACAAGGGCCTTGGAGGTGGCATCGAAGATCTCGCCCTTGGTCTTGATCTCGATCTGCATAGAGATCGTGCTTCCGTCAAAGCCCGCCGTCAGCGTAGTCTGGGTGGATATCTCGCCCGGGTGACCTGCTACGTTCACCTTCTCGATCACGGCCCCCTCACACGTGCCGGTGTCACAACCGTGCTCGGTCACGGTCTTGGTGCCTGACCGCTTGTTGTCCGTTTCACCGGAACAGATGCCCATTCCCGCGACGCAGCCCCCGGGGAACGCGTTGTCGTCGAGCGTCCGGGTGTTCGTTACGCCTTCGGTCATCGTGTCCCCGAAGGCGCCGGTCAGGATCGAAACCGGCCCTGTGATCGATTGTCCGGGGGTCGGGGCGTCGACAAGCACTGCGTGGGGAGCCTGGGAGGTCGCCGAAACGTCCGCCTTCAGGGCGTTGAGGGCCACCGATTCGCGCCGATTCATGAGCGCCGCCAGCTCCAGCGCACCGGGGCCCACGTTGGCCAACCCGGCCCGCGTGCGGATTTCCTGGCGCAGGCTCAGCTCAGCGTCGCGAATCGCGGCTACGGAGGCCGCCGCCGAGCCGGCGCTCGCTGCGGGATTGGCGCTCCCTGCAGGATTGGTGGGAGCCGACTGGCCCTGGGCGCAGGCGGCCACGACGAGACTCAGGATCAGGCCCATCGTGGGTCTGGTCAGGCCGCCAGTCAGTCATCCTCCTCGTCCAACCTTGCGGCAGGGCTCTCGGAGATGGGCGCGCCGGCTACTCGCCAGATCACGCCCTCTCTCGCACGATAGAGAAGGCGTCAAGGACGGTTTCGTCATCTGTGGCCGACGGGCCGGCACCTGGCCAGCCCGGCGAACCAAGGCTACATCCGGCTGGCGAGCAGCTTGCCCAGCTGGGTGAGCGACGCCTCTGACGGGCCCTCAGACTTCGACGAAACGCTCGAGACGTAGGCCATCGTGCCGCCCTTCAGGAAATAGAGCCCCGGCAGGAAGTTGCCGGTCCCCCAGTACGCTTCGTCGCCGACGCCCGAAACGGCGTGGCCCTCGTTGACCTTCACCGTCTGGAAGTACGCGGCGGCGGCGCTGGACCTCGTTACGAAGATCATCGCCTTTTCGCGCCCATCGGCCGATGGGTAGTTGCAGTACGCGTAGAGATCGTCGGCGCTCGGCAGCCCGGCCTGGACGGCGTACCCGTAGGCGGCCGACACCTCGGCCGGCGTCAGCAACTTGCACGCGTCGACATCGGCCGTGGCGGCGGTCGCCGCACTGGTCGCCGCGGTGGTCGGTACGCCGGCAGGGGTGGCTCTCCCTTGGGTCGGGGTCACCG
>JALZAF010000190.1 GCA_030948505.1 Chloroflexota bacterium | reverse complement strand
TGGGCGAGATGGGCTGGCTCGGCATCCCGATCCCCGAGGACGAGGGTGGGTCCGGCCTGGACACGCTTGCCTACGCGATCGCGATCGAGGAGATCGGGCGCGTGTGGGGCTCGCTTGGCCTCATCGTCGCCGCCCACACCAGCCTGGGCTGCGGGCCGCTGCACCTGGCCGGCACACATGAGCAGAAGCAGCGCTATCTCGTCCCGATGGCGTCGGGGCGCGTGCTCGGTGCCTACGGCCTGACCGAGCCGAGTGCCGGCTCCGACGCCGGTGGCACCCGGACCACGGCCCGTTTCGAGGATGGCGCGGAGCCCAGCGGCGGCTGCTGGGTCCTCGACGGAGGCAAGCGCTTCATCACCAACGCCGGCCACGCCGGGACGTACATCGTGACCGCGAAGACCGGCAGCACCGAGAAGGGTGGGCCGGAGATCAGCGCGTTCGTCGTCCCGTCGGACACGCCGGGCTTCAGCATCGGGCGGCTCGAGGAGAAGCTGGGGCTGCACGCCTCGGCGACGGGGGAGCTGATCTTCGACCACGCGAGGGTGCCCGCAGCCAACATGCTGGGCGAGCAGGGGACCGGCTTCCGGACGTTCCTCAAGATCCTCGACGGCGGGCGCGTGTCGATCGGCGCGCTGGCTGTCGGCCTCGCCCAGGCCGCCCTCGATGCGTCGATCCCGTATGCGAAAACGCGCGAGCAGTTCGGGCGGCCCATCGGCACCTTCCAGGGCGTGGCCTTCATGGTGGCCGACATGGCGACCGAGATCGAGGCTGCCCGGCAGATGGTCTGGCGGGCGGCGTGGCTCAAGGACCAGGGCCGCGACTACTCGCTGGCCGCCGCACAGGCGAAGCTGTTCGCCTCCGAAGTCAGCTCACGCGCCACCAACAATGGCATCCAGATCCACGGTGGCTATGGCTACGTCGAGGAATACAAGGTGGAGCGCTTCATGCGCGATGCGAAGCTGACCGAGATCGGCGAGGGCACGAGCCAGGTCCAGCGTCTCGTCATCGCCCGGCGGATCCTCGACCTGCGGGTGGTCTGAGACCCGTCTCGCTCAGGCCGCCACCAGGCGGACGATCAAGCGCCACTGGCTGTTTGCGCCCACGCAGGTCTGCAGGGTCATGCTGGGTTGCGACTGCGCCGCGTAGGCCCAGCCCTGACCGACCGGCGACACGAGCCGCCAGAAGGACACGACGTAGGTCCGCACGTGGCCGGCGGAGTCCGCATAGATCACCTGCATGCCCTTGTGCAGCCGGCCCGAGCTATAGGCGGCATTGAGCGGCTGGAAGACGCCATAGGCGTGGCCCATCAGGTAGACGTTGTTGCTGCCGGCGCAGCCCCAGCGATAAACGTAGTTGTCGGGCGGACTCGTGCGCGAGCAGGAGAAGCTGCTGACGGAGCGGTTGATGCCCAGGGAGGGGATCCAGACGAAGTTGGCGCCGTGATACGACGGGGCCGGAGTTGGCCGTGGCGGCTTCGGCTGGGGTGGCTTGGGCGCAGGGGGCCGGGCCGGCGGAGCCTTGACGGGCTGGGGCTTTTCCCTGGCGGGCTTGTTGTCGTGTCCCGCCTGCGCGGTTGGGGGCTGGGCGGTTGGAGGTTCAGAGGCAGGCGCGAATTTGGCCGCCGTGCCGGCGATGGTCGCGCGGTCCGCCACGACCGCGACATGGCCAGAGGGCGGCTCATGCGCGAATACCGCCGCGGTAGCCGTGGCCCGCGCCAGGACGACGACAGCCGAACTCGCGACGGGCACCGGAACGACGGGCACGGACGCACTGACGGCGAGGGCGAGGGCGGCCAGGGCAGGCGCGAGCCATCGACGGATGCCCGGACGGGGACGCATTTGGCCAGCCTCCGAGCGGAGGCGCGAGCGCTCCCTGGCTCGGTGGTCAGGACGGTCATGAGAAGGACGAGCGGTCCCGGTCGCCTTCGGGGACGATCGTCACCTCTCCGTTCTGGCCCGTCCCCCCCTGCTCCCGTCCGCACAGGCCCGGAGTGCCTAGCCGCCGTTTCCGGCGGCTTCGATCAATCCCGCCCGGATCGCCGCCCCGAAGCGGTCGCCCCACGGGCCCTGTCCCACCACGACGAACGGCGACGCGTCGACCGATTCGAAGGTCTGCGGATCCGTGATGAAGGAGCGCGCGCACGCGTCGACGCTCGGTCGGAGCTTCTGGAAGGAGTCGCGGCTGCCGAAGATGTAGAGGTGGAGGGCGGCCGGCGCCGGCTGGTCCAGGCCGGACGCACGGAAGCTGATCGCCGTCCTCGACAAGGCGGGGTCCGCGCAGCCCGAGTCGCCAGACACGACGTGGTCGATGGCGATGCCGCGCCGCATGAGATCCGCGGCGATGCCCTGGAAGTCGGTCGGGGTCGGTGCCGGCGGCGTCCCCGAGGCGAGCCCGCAGCCGGCGAGGACCGTCGCGAGCAGGGCGCCGAAGCATGCGGCCGCGACACGGTGGGGGAGCATCGAGCCGAGGCTAGCACGGGTCCGGTCATCGCGGCCGGCGGTGCTAGGATCGGGCCGTGGCGCCCCGTGACTGGCCGATCTTCGGCCGCGACGTGCCCGACGCGGCCTGGCGCCCCGGTCCGGAACAGTTGGAGGCGAGCAGGCTCGCCCGATTCGTCCGCTCCACGGGCTTCGCCGACCTCGATGCGGTACAGCGGCAGGCGGCCGGCGACCCGGCCTGGTTCTGGGGGGCCGCAGCGGACGATCTGGCCATCGCCTGGCAGCGCCCGCCAAACTCCACCCTTGACGCCTCGCGGGGCCCGGAATGGTCGCGCTGGTGGGTTGGGGGAGCGTTCAACTACGCCGCTGCGGCGATCGATCCACGCGCGGACCGTGACCCCGATGCCGAAGCGCTCGTCTGGGAGGGCGAGGACGGCGAGGTTCGTCGACTGACCAACAGCCAGCTGCGAGACGCCGTCGACCGGGCCGCGGCCGCATTCGCCGCCCTCGGCGTCGGCGCGGGCGATCGCGTGGGTGTGCTGTTGCCGATGCTCGTCGAGACGGTCGTGACCGTCCTGGCGCTCGGACTGCAGCGGGCGATCTACACGCCCATCTTCTCGGGTTACGGGGCGACGGCGGTCGCCGGCCGGTTGCGCGACTGCGAGGCGACGCTCCTCGTCACCGCCGACGGGTTCCACCGGCGCGGCGGTCTGGTGCGGCTCAAGGAAACCGCCGACGCCGCGGTGGCCGAGGCGCCTTCGGTCCGACGCGTGCTCGTCGTGAGGCGGCTCGGCGAGGCGCTCGACGTGCCGTGGACGGGGACGCGCGACATCTGGTGGGACGAGGCGATGGCAGCGGCGACGGGCACACCGGACGAACAGCGCATCCGCCCGGTAACGGACCCGGAGACGCCCTACATGATCATCTACACGTCAGGCACGACGGGCCGGCCGAAGGGCGCCGTACATGTCCACGGCGGGTTTCCGATCAAGGGTGCCCAGGATCTCGCCCACTGCTTCGACCTGGGCCCCGCGGACACCTTGTTCTGGTTCACCGATCTCGGCTGGATGATGGGCCCGTGGGCGATCTCCGGCTCGCTCCTGCTGGGCGCCCGGCTCGTCCTGTACGAGGGCACACCCGATTTCCCCGCGCCGGACCGGCTGTGGTCGATCGTGGAGCGACACCGGGTGACCCATCTCGGCCTGTCGCCAACGGTCATCCGGGCCCTGATGCCACACGGCGAGGAGCCGGCTCGTTCCCGGGACCGGTCGTCGCTCCGCGTGCTGGGCTCGACCGGCGAGCCGTGGAATCCCGATCCCTGGTGGTGGTTCTTCCGCGAGGTGGGCGAGGGCCGTTGTCCGATCGTCAACTACAGCGGCGGGACCGAGGTCTCCGGCGGCATCGTCAGTGGCAATCTCCTGACACCCATCCGCCCATGCTCGTTCGCCGGCCCGAACGTGGGTGTCGCGGCCGACGTGGTGGACGCGGCCGGGCGGCCGGTGCGCGGTTCGGTCGGCGAGCTCGTCATCCGCCAGCCGCTGCCCGGCATGACACGCGGCTTCTGGCGCGACCCGGACCGCTACCTCGAGACGTACTGGTCGCGGTTCCCCGGTATCTGGGTCCATGGCGACTGGGCGCTCGTCGACGATGCGGGTTACTGGTACATCCAGGGCCGCTCGGATGACACGCTCAAGGTCGCCGGCAAGCGCGTCGGACCGGCCGAGGTCGAGAGCGCCGCCGTGGCCCACCCGTCGGTGGTTGAGGCGGCCGCGGTGGGCATTCCCCATGACGTCAAGGGCGAGTCGATCGCCGTCTTCTGCGTCCTGCGCCGCGGCGAGGCCGACACTCGAGAGCTCCGTGCGGCGATCGCGGCCGAGGTCGTGCGCGAGCTCGGCAAGGCGCTCAAGCCCGAGGTCGTCGAGATCCTGCCGGCGCTGCCAAAGACCCGATCAGGCAAGGTCATGCGTCGCGTCATCCGGGCGGCCTACCTGGGACTCGACCCGGGCGACCTATCGGCGCTCGACGAGCCGGGCTCGCTCGAGGCCATCCGCGGGCTGGCCGGCGGGCGCACCTAAGGGCGGGTCAGGCGCGACCGTCGCGTCGCGCGGCGGCAGCGAGCCTCCGTCGAGCAGCTGGCGATCGCCGAGCGGCTGGTCCAGGGTGACCCGGTATCGCCCCGGCGGATTGCCCTGGCAATCCTGCCCGCCCGGACGCGGCCGCACGCCGAAGATCAACGTCACCGTATCGGGGGCATACGAGACGAGGGGAGGGCCGATCCGGCCGTCCGACGAGTGGCCGCTCGCGCAGGCACGTTCGAGGACGAGGGCCGTGAAGGTGCGGTCTTTCGCCCCAGGCCGCGGCTGGGCGGGGTCGAGCCACCAGGCCGCCGGGCCGATCCCGGGACCGAGGACGACGACGAGCCCGCACTCGCCGGCGAGGTCCAACGTCCAGCCAGCGGGTCCGCGTACCAGGCTCACGCTGAACCACGAATCCGCGCCCGCGCCGCGGGCGATGAACTGGACCCGAGTCGTCGATTGGGCGACGAGATGCCAGCCGGAGTGGGGGAATTGCACTCGCTCCGTATCGGCGAGGGCCGCTCGCAGCCCGGCCGCGGCCTCGTCGGCACGCAGCTCAGCGCCCCCTGGACCTTCCAGCGCGTTGGCGGGAAACACGTTCGCATCCCCGCATGTCAGCAGGCCGCCGACGAGCTCGCGTGCATCGATCGTCGCGATGGGCACCGGGCTCGGCGAGCGGTCAGGGGTCGCTGAAGAGCTCTGCGCCGGGTTGGAACCGCAGCCTCCGAGGAGTAGCAGAGCGCCGACCGCCAGCAGCCGCGCGCGTGCCGACACCACCATCGTCACGTCATCCTCCTCGTGCTCGCTTCTTGGCCTCGCGCAGGCGGGCCAGCGTGTCCCCTTCGGCGGTGGGCGCGGGTGTGGTCGCCGCGGGTGCGGCCGCCGCCGACTTTGCCGAGGCCGGCTGGGTGGCCTTCGGGGCTTGTTGTGCCGGACGCGGCTTTT
>JALZAF010000178.1 GCA_030948505.1 Chloroflexota bacterium | reverse complement strand
GATTTGAGTAGGTTTGGTGACTCGCTCAGCGTCCCACGACCCCGACTGGGTGGGCCTCTCCGAGGCCAGCCGCGTGCTCGGCGTCTCACCCGCCACCCTGCGCCGCTGGAGCGATGCCGGCCGCCTGAGGGTCTTCACGACGCCGGGTGGCCACCGGCGGTTCTCCAGGTCCGCCCTCGAGCGTCTCCTCCCGGCTGACCGATCGCGACGCCCATCGATCGGTGGTGGCGGGCTGTCGCCGAGCAGGATCGCACGGACCTACCGGCGGGCGAGCCGTGAGGCGGCGCCGGAACTGCCCTGGGTCCTCACCCTGAGCGACGAGCAGCGCCTCCTCTTCCGGGAGCGAGGCCACGTCCTCGCCGCCAGCCTCCTCCAGTACCTCGACGCGCCGCAGCCCGAGGCGGCGGCCCATCATCTGAAAGCAGCATCCGGCTCGGCCGCCGAGTACGGCACCGTCGCGGCGACCCTCGGATTGTCGCTCAGCCAGACGGTCGAGGGCTTCCTCCGTTTCCGCGCCCCGTTCCATCACGAGCTGGCGGTCGCGGCCCGCCGGCGCGGGTTCGACACGGCCGAGACGACGGACCTGCTCGAGACCGCCGAGCGGGCGATGGACCGACTGCTGGTGGCCACGATGACGGGCCACACCCGCGCCGCCGGCAAGGGCGGTCGACCCCGCCCCGTCGCCAAGCGGATCGAAGAGGGTCGCAGGGCGTGAACGGACCGCCGTCCGTGTCAATCGTCGCGCTCCTGACCCATGCGCGTCACGTCCCTGCCATCGAGCGCGAGCGATTCGCCGCGGCACTTCACCGGGAGATGGCCGGCCGAGCGTTCACCCTGAAGACCTGCCATCGGGTGGAGGCCTATCTCGGGAACGCGGACGACGCGGAGCGCCTCGCACCGGCACTCCCGGATGGTGCTCGGGTGCTGACCGGCGAGCAGGCGGTTCACCACGCGATGACCGTGGCCGTCGGACGCGATTCGGTGGTCGTCGGCGAGGATCAGATCCTGCATCAGCTTCGGGCTTCGGTCGACGCGGCCCGCTCCGCCGGCATCCTCGACCCGGCGCTCGAGCGCCTCTTCGCCGTTGCGCTCCAGGTGGGGCGTCGGGCCCGGTCCTGGCGTCAGGGGCCGGCGCGCTCGCTCGCGGATGTCGCCATTACGTCGATCGAGCAGCAGGCGGGCGCGATGCGGGGTCGTGACGTTCTCGTTGTCGGAGCCGGCAAGATGGGTCGTCTGGCGGCACGGGCTGCGATCGCCGCCGGAGCATTCGTTGCTGTCGCAAACCGATCGGCCGACGGGGCCGAGGCGCTCGCGGCCTCGACCGGCGCCCGAATCGAAGCGTTCGATCCGGAAGCCCGGATTGGCGGCTTCGCCGGCGTCGTCGTGGCGCTCGCGGGGCCATGGCCGATCGGGGCCGCCACGTTCGATGCACTGGCCGGCAGCGCGACCGTCGTGGTCGATCTCTCGGTGCCGGCCGCCGTCCCCGTCTCGCTCGCGGAGATCCTTGGCGGGCGCCTCATCACGGCAGACGCCCTCGCGGTTGCCGACATCGGCCCTTCGGTGCAGGACGGTTCCGTCGCTCGGCTCGACGCGCTCGTCGATCGCTCGACGGGGGAGTTTGTGGCCTGGCTCCAGGGACGCGACGGGCGGTCGGCGGCCGAGGCCCTCACGGAGCGCGCGGATCGCGAGCGCCAGGCCGAGCTCGCGGCGCTCTGGCGGCGGCTTCCGGATCTCGCGCCCGAGGCACGCGACGCGATCGAGGGGATGACCCGACATCTCGCCGATCGGCTGCTGCGCGAACCACTCGAGCGCCTGGGCCGGGACACCGACGGCCGTGACGGGCGGGCGATCCGGGACATCTTCGCCCTGTGAACGGCCCTGAGATCGCGATCGGATCGAGGGGCAGCGCGCTGGCCCTGGCCCAGGCGCGGCTGGTCCACGAGGCGCTCCGACGCGAGGGCTACACGAGCCGTGTCGTGATCATCGAGACCGACGGCGACCGCCGAGCGCCGGACACGGCATGGGGCGAGGGAGCCTTCGTCGCCGCGATCGGGCGAGCCCTGCTGGATGGCGCCGTCGACGTCGCGGTCCACAGCGCGAAGGACGTCCCGACCGACCAGGATCCGCGGCTCCTCATCGCCGCCTATCTGCCGCGCGCGGATCCCCGAGATGCGCTCGTCGTCCGGATCGACGCGAAAGAGCGGCGGCTCGCCGATCTGCCGTTGGGTTGTCGCGTCGGGACCGACAGCCCAAGGCGGACGGGCTTCCTGCTCGCCCGGCGGCCGGATCTCATCGTCCATTCGCTCCATGGCAACGTCGACACGCGATTGGGGCGGCTCGATGCGGGTGAGACCGACGCCCTTGTGCTCGCGTGCGCGGGACTCGACCGGATGGGGCGCGGTGACCGGATCGTCGAGCGACTCGAGCCCGAGATCGTGCCGCCGGCTCCAGGGCAGGGCGCGATCGCCGTCCAGGTGCGGTCCGACGACGAGCGGATGGTTGCGCTGGCCGCAGGCATCGATCATCGACCCACGCGCCTGGCGGTCGAGGCTGAGCGGGCGTTTCTCAGCACATCCGGAGGAGGCTGCCGGGCCCCGATCGGCGCGCTCGCCACCGTCGTCGGCGACGAGCTCGACCTCCTCGGCGGCTACGCCAGCCCGGACGGCGCCCGGACCGCGATCGCGCGCCGTCACGGTCCGCTCGTGTCCGGCGAGGATCTCGCCCGTGAGCTCGCGGCCGAGCTCGACGTTGACGCTCGCATTCGAGCGGCTGCCCGCTTCGTTGGCCCCACGGGCGGACGCTCGAGCGATCGCCGCGTGCTCGTCACGCGAGCCGCCGACCAGGCGGCCGAGCTCCTGTCTGCGCTGCGCGACGCGGGCCTCGATCCCATCCCGGTTCCGGCGATCGCCATCGAGTTCGAGCCACCGCGCGGCGACCTCGATACCGCCGTGGGTCTCCTCCATACCTACCGCTGGGTGGTGATCACCAGCACGAACGGGGCACGGGCGATCTTCAAGGCCGCCGAGCGCATCCTGACCGAGCTTGGTGCACCGTCCTGGGCGGCCATCGGACCGGCGACGTCGCGGGTCCTCGAGCACGAGGGCATCTCGGTCCAATTCCAGCCAAGTCAGGGCAGCGGGATGGCGATGGCGGTCGAGCTCCCCATCGTTGGCGGTGACCGGATCCTGGTCGTCCGGGGCGATCTTGCCGACGAGGAGCTTGCGGTCGCTCTCCGGGCACGTGGGGCGGAGGTCGACGACGTGATCGCGTACCGGACGCGGGAGGCGCCCGAGAGCTCTCATGGACTCCTTCGCAGCGCGACAGCGAATGGGCCGATCGCCGCGGTCGCGTTCACGAGTGGCTCGACCGTCCGAGGCCTGATGTCGCTCGCGAAGGCCGAATCGATCGACGTCCGCTCGTTTCCTGCGGTCTGTATCGGCCCCGAGACGGCGGACGAGGCCCGCTCGGCTGGGTTCCGGATTCTCGCCGTCGCTCCGACGCCGGACGCGACCGCATTCGCCGCGGCCGCCGCGACCGCGCTCGCCCGTCAGCCAGGGGAGACACCATGACGCTCGACCTCGAAGCACCGACATCGTCAGCCGCGATCGGGAGGGCGGCCGCGCTACCGGCTCGACCGCGCCGGCTGAGGCGCACGCCGGCCCTCCGGGCATTGGTCCGCGAGACGCGCCTGCATCCGAAGATGCTGGTCGCTCCGCTCTTCGTCCGCCCTGGCTCCGGCGTGCGCGAGCCGGTCACCTCGATGCCCGGGGTCGAGCGGCTGTCGGCGGACATGGCGGCCGAGGAGGCCGTGCGCCTGGCCGAGCTCGGAGTCGGCGGGGTCATCCTCTTCGGCCTGCCAGCGACGAAGGACGCCCTTGGCTCCGAGGCCTCCGACGACGACGGGATCGTCCAGGACGCGTTCCGGCGGATCCGGGCTCTCGAACTGCCGCTCGCGACGATCGCCGATACGTGCCTGTGCGAGTACACCGACCACGGTCACTGCGGGCCGCTCGCGGCCGACGGATCGGTCGACAACGACGCAGCGCTCGTCCGGCTTGCCGAGACGGCCGTCGCCCAGGCGCGGGCGGGCGCCGACATCGTGGCGCCGAGTGCGATGATGGACGGCCAGGTCGGCGCAATTCGGGCGGCCCTCGACGGCCAGGGCTTCGGCCAGACCGCGATCATGGCCTACGCGTCGAAGCACGCCTCGGCCTTCTACGGCCCCTTCCGCGAGGCGGCCGACAGCGCGCCGGCGTTTGGCGATCGACGGGGTTACCAGATGGACCCGGCGAATGGCCGCGAGGCGCTCCGCCAGATGGAGCTCGACGTCGCGGAAGGCGCCGACATCCTGCTCGTGAAGCCGGCCCTCCCGGGACTCGACCTCGTCGCCGCGGCCCGGGCGCGGTTCGACGTGCCGATCGCCGCCTACCAGGTGTCCGGCGAGTTCGCGATGATCGCCGCCGCCGCGGAACGCGGCTGGCTCGATGGACGCCGAGCGATGACTGAGGCGGTGACCGCGATCGTCCGGGCCGGCGCCGGGATCGTCATCACCTATGCCGCTGCGGACCTCGCGACCTGGCTGCGGGAGGAGCGATGAGCGGCGACGAGCATGTCTACATCCAGGCGCTCGGCCTTGGGCTCGATCCCGCCTGGCGGCGTCGGTCGGACGACGAGCGCCACGACGATGGTTGCCGCTTCGGCGAGGCGGCAGCGGCGACGGAGCTCGACGGCGTGCGGAGCAACAGCTACTCGTCGATCGGTCTCGAGCCCGGGGTGGACCTGCTGTTCTGGCAGATGGCTCCCAGCGTCGACGCCCTGGAGTCGTCGGCGGCGGTGCTCCTGCGCGCGGGCCTGGGCCGCTGGCTGACCGTGACCCACTCGCTCATCGGCCGGATCGGGCCGTCGCAGTACGTGCGGAAGCCGACGGACCAGGAGCAGTCGCTCTTCAGCGGCGAGCGCTCGCGTTATCTCATCGTCTACCCGTTCACGAAGAACACCGATTGGTACCTGCTCTCGAAGGAGGCGCGTCAGGGCGTGATGAACGAGCACATGCGCGTCGGCCACAACTACCCGACGATCCGCCAGGCCCTGGCTTACTCGTTCGGGCTCGACTCGCAGGACTTCGTGGTCGCCTATGAGACCGACGATCTCGTCGCCTTCGGTGACCTCGTCCGGGCGCTGCGGGCGACGGAGAGCCGACGGTCCACGGTCAGCGACACCCCGATCCTGCTCGGGATCCATCGTCCCGTCGACGAGATCCTCAACCTGCTGGGGGCTGGCTGATGGCAGGCACGACCGTGGGATCGCGGACCGCCTCGCTCGTCGAGCGGGCCGAGCGGCTGTTTCCCGGGGGAGTCAACAGCCCCGTGCGCGCCTTCCGGGCCGTCGGCCGGCCGGCTCTCATGCTCGAGCGCGGCAAAGGACCGTACGTCTGGGATGCCGACGGTCGCCGCTACATCGACCTGGTTGGAGCCTGGGGGCCGGCGATCCTCGGTCACGCCCATCCCAGGGTCATCGACGCGATCGTCGCCGCCACGGCGAATGGGCTGGCCCTCGGCGCGACGAACCCACTCGAGATCGAGCTTGGCGAGGCGATTCAAGCGGCCGTGCCGTCGATGGAGCGTCTCCGGTTCACTTCGTCGGGCACCGAGGCGGTGATGAGCGCGCTCCGGCTCGCTCGCGCAGCGACCGGTCGGGATCTCGTCGTGAAATTCGCGGGCGCCTATCACGGGCACTCGGACGGCCTCCTCGTCGAGGCCGGCTCCGGAGTTGCCACCTTGGCGATCGCGGGCAGTGCCGGCGTGCCCGACGCGGTCGCCGCCACGACGATCGTGCTGCCATACAACGACCAGGCCGCGGTGACCCTCGCCTTCACCGAGCACGCCGGCCGGATCGCGGCGGTGATCGTCGAGCCCGTGGCCGCCAACAGCGGGGTCATCGCGCCGGCAGCGGGGTTCCTCGAGCACCTCCGGGAGGCGACCCGCGCCGACGGCGCCCTGCTCGTCTTCGACGAGGTCATCACCGGCCTCCGGCTCGGGCGCGGCGGGGCCCAGGCGCGGTTCGGGGTGACGCCGGATCTGACGACCCTGGGCAAGATCATCGGCGGCGGGATGCCGATCGGGGCGTACGGCGGCCGGGCCGACCTGATGGACCTCGTTGCGCCGGCGGGTCCGGTGTACCAGGCGGGCACGCTGTCTGGCCATCCGCTGTCGATGGCGGCCGGGATCGCGACCCTGGCCGAGCTGACGCCCGATCGCTACGTCGCCCTCGAGGAGACCGTCTCCGAGCTCGTGGCCGGCCTGGTCGATGCCGCGGCGACCGCGCGGTGCCCGGTCGCGATCGCGCGGGTGGGGCCGCTGATGACCGTGTTCTTCCGGCCGACCGTGCCGACCGATGCCGCCGAAGCGCTCGCCGCGGACCGCGCGACGTATGCCCGGTTCTTCGGCTCGATGCTGGACCAGGGGGTCTTCCTGCCGCCGTCCCAGTTCGAGGCGTGGTTCCCGTCGATGGCCCATGGACCCGCCGAGATCGACGAGACGATCGCGGCAGCCCGAATCGCGTTCGGCGAGGCTGCCGCATGAACGACCGCTTCGTGCGCGCCTGCCGGCGCGAGCCGGTCGACGCCACGCCGGTCTGGTTCATGCGCCAGGCGGGCCGATCGTTCGCCGCTTACCGCAAGCTCCGCGAGCGGTACGGGATCCTGGAGCTCGCCAAGACCCCGGACCTGTGCGCCGAAGTCACCCTGATGCCGGTCCGCGAGCTCGGAGTCGACGCCGCTGTCCTCTTCGCCGACATCATGCTGCCGCTCGAGCCGATGGGGGTTGGTCTCCGGATCGAGCCCGAGGTCGGACCGATCATCGACCGCCCGATCCGCTCGGCGGCCGACGTCGCCGCGCTCCGACCCTTCGACCCCGTCGAGTTGGCCTTCACCATGGACGCCACCCGCCTGGTCAAGCGCGAGCTCGACGGCGTGGCTGGCGTCATCGCCTTCTCGGGTGCGCCGTTCACCCTCGCCTGCTATCTCATCGAGGGCCGCCCGTCGCGGGATTTCGCACTCGCCAAGGCCTTCATGTACCGGGAGCCGGCGGCGTGGCACGACCTGATGGAGCGTCTGTCGGTCATGGTCGTCGCCTACCTCCGGGCGCAGGTCGATGCCGGCGCCGACGTCGTCCAGCTCTTCGACAGCTGGGTCGGCGGCCTCGGCCCCGCGGACTACCAGGAGTTCGTCCAGCCCCACGTCCGGCGCATCTTCGCGGGTCTCCAGGGCGTGCCGACGATCCATTTCGGGACGGGCACGGCGGCCCTGCTCGAGCTGCTGGCCGAGGCGGGCGGCGACGTCATCGGGCTCGATCAGCGGGTCTCGCTGGGCGACGCCTGGCGTCGAGTCGGCCACCGCCGCGGCGTCCAGGGCAACCTCGATTCGGCCCGCCTGCTCGCCGGCTGGGAGGCGACGCGCGCCGGGGCGCAGGCGGTCCTCGACGAGGCGGCCGGTCGACCGGGCCACGTCTTCAACCTGGGTCACGGCGTGCTGCCCGAGACCGACACCGATCTGCTACGCCGCCTCGTCGACCTCGTTCACGAGCAGACCGCTCGGACCGAGACCGTCACCCACGTGGTCGCATGACCGGCTCGGAGCGGCCCGGCGTGCTCCTCATGACCTACGGCTCGCCGGCCTCGCTCGAGCGCGAGGACATCCGCGAGTACCTCGGGCGCGTGCGGGGCGGGCGCGAGCCGGATCCGGAGCTCGTCGACGAGTTCACCCGGCGCTACCGGGTCATCGGCGGCTCGCCGCTGATCGAGATCACCCGCGCGCAGGCCGCCGCCCTCGCGGAGGCGCTCGGTTGGCCGGTCCAGGTCGGCATGCGCTTCTCCGAACCGTCGATCGCGGCGGGGCTGAAGGCGCTCGCAGAGGCCGGCGCCTCGAAAGTCGCCGCGGTCATCCTCTCGCCGCAGTATTCGCCGCTGTTGATGAGCGGCTACGCTCGAGCGATCGACGAGGCGCGGACAACGCTGGGGGATGGAGCACCAAACGTCTTCGTCGCCGGTGCCTGGCACGAGGAGCCGGAGTTCGTTGCCGCGCTTGGGCGTCGCGTCGTCGACGCGCTCGCCCGGCTGTCACTCGAAGGCCGCGTGACGGTCCGCGTCTTGATGACCGCGCACAGCCTGCCGAAGCGGGTGGCAGAGCAGGAGCCGGACTACCTCGTCCAGCTCCGAGCGACCGCACAGGCCGTGGCGGCAAAAGGAGGGCTGTCGGATCGGGACTGGACCTTCTGCTGGCAGAGTGCCGGACACGAGCCCGGCGAATGGATGAAGCCCGATTTCGCCGACCTGATGCCCGAGATCGCCGCCCAAGACGGGCGCTCAGTGCTGGTCGTCCCGGTGCAATTCCTTGCCGACCACTTGGAGATCCTCTACGACGTCGACGTCGGGGCTCGGGAGCAGGCTGAGCGATGCGGCCTGAGCTTCCTGCGAATCGCCTCGCTCAATGCCGATCCTGACCTGATCCAGTCGCTGGCCGCTGTTGCCCGGCGGACGCTGAAGACGGGGCACTCGGCCGTCCTGGCCTAGCGATCCTGGGACGTGGTCAGGCGCGCGCCCGCGGACGCCCGGTCGCGGCTAGAGGACGGGCGCGCCGAGGATCGCCTGGCTCGTTACGTAGATCCCGACGATGAGGATGATCACGGCCGTGAACGCCGGCGCCCAGCCGACGATCCCCCCGAATAGCGACGAACGGGGACCACGCTCCATGAATCGGCTCGCGTAGACGAGGCCGAGGCCGATCCCGCCGAGAACGATCGCCATGCCGGCTCCGAACGCGACGACCAGGACGAGACCATACGCGGCCCGTCCCGTGGCCAGTGTGGCCAGCAGGATGATCAGCGCGTTGATCGACGGCACGAGGCCGCCGAATAGCCCAAGCGCGAAGAGTGTCCGCCACGTAAGGGGCGTGTCCGTGACCGGGATATGGCTGTGGCGGACCCCGCCGTGGCTGTGCATCCTGGCCGGGTCGAGCGCGCCTGGCCCGTGCTCGTAAACGTGCTCGTAAACGTGCCTATGAACGTGCTCGTCCGGGTGCTCGTGGCCGTGCGGGTCCTCTCGAGCGTGGGCTCGGGTCTCGGCACGCTGGGCGAGTCGAGCTCGGAGGAGGGGCAGCTGGCGGAAGAACAGCCACACGCCGATGCCGATGACGACGATTCCGGACAGGATCCCGGTGACATGGTTGTAGGACTCGGGGGTGACGAGGCGGAGTGCGAGAATGACCAGGGCGAGGGCGAGGACGCCGATCGTGTGGGACAGCGTGACCGTCAGCCCGAGTGCGAGCGCATGCCGGGCCGTCCCCCTCGTGCCGACCAGGTAGGCGGCCATGATTGTCTTGCCGTGGCCGGGCGTGAGTGCATGCGCCGCGCCAAGCGCCATCGCTGTGACGAGCGACAGGATCAGGATCGGCGGAGTGAGATCCTCGGTCTTGAGCAGGCCCGAGATTTCGGCGCCGACCCCGCCGGGAACCGTAGCGACGGCCGGTGCCGCCGACGCGGCAGGCGCGCTGCCGCACCCGAATCCCGCTGAATGGGCGGTTGGCGCCAGGGTCAGCCGGAACGCGTCCGCGATGCACGGGGCCGCGGAGGCCGGGCCGCCGGGGGATGCGCTGAAAACGGCGTCCCCCATCGCGAGTGGAACGCTGAGGAGATCCTGCGGGTAGTGCGTGAGTCGTCCCGACACGCTCGGCCCGGCCAAGCCATCCCCTGCGATCGTTGCCCCATCGCCGCCCACAACGATCTCGCGCCAGCCAATGCGACCGGGGCTCGAGGTATCCGCGAGGTGGATGGCGGTGCCGGCGGCGAGCGGATGACCAAGCGGCGCGGCGAACTCGCACACGATCCGCATCGTCTGGAGGCCACCCGCCCCGGCCGGGAAGCTGAGCCCGGCGGCGACCGCGGTCAGCGGCGCGGGAATGCCATCGACCGTCAGTCTCAGGTTCGGTGCGAGTCGGCTGCAGGTGATCTGCCGCTCGGCTTCGGTCTCGGCATCCGAGACCTGGCCGTCACCGTCGGTGTCGATCCGCTGGCGCTCGGTGAACGTCGGGATCTCGGCTTCGTCGATGACGACGTCGAGGGAGATGGCATCGACCGCTACCCGAACCCCGGCGTAGTGGTTGATCGTGAAGTTGCCGAGCGGGTGGGCGAACGCCACGGGCGGCACGAGGACAAGGGCCGCGAAAGACGCGACGACGGCGGCCAGCGTGCGCAGGCGACGGCGCGCGCGGCAGCGGGCCGCTCGACCTACTCGTCCCGTCGGGGCCATCACAGACCGGCCAATGTTTTGCGCGCCCGCTGAGCCTGGAGCGGGTCGAAGCTCGGGTCGAGCGTGAGCGCGGCCTGGAGGCTCGTCCGCGCGCGGCCCTTGTCACCGAGAGCGGCGGCGATCATCCCGGCGTGATACATGAGCTTCGCGTCCTTCGTTCCGAACGCGAGCGCCGTGTTCATCGCGGCATCTGCGTCTGCCGGCCGGCCCGCGGCGAGGAGCGCCCAGGCGTACGCGTCGTAGCCGTAGACATCCTTGCGGATCGCGAGCTCTGCTGTCGCGAGGCTCAGGGCACGTGCCGGATCGAGGCCGTGGTTCGCGAGATACAGCACGAGCGTCCGATCGTAGACATAGGAGGCTGCCCCGGCGAGCTTGGCCTCGGCCTCGACGAGCGCGTAATCCCGCTGCGCCTTGGCCGCGTCGCCTGGCCCGTGACGGAGCATGTACAGATCGCCCCGCCGGGCGAGGAAATCGGGCAGCGGCACGATCCCGATCGCGGCGGTCACCTCCGAGATCGCGCCTTTCAGGTCGCCGCTCCCGGCGAGTGCGCGGGACAGCCCCGAGTGGGCCCAGTAGGAGTTCGGGTCGGCCGCGATCGCGGCCCGATAGGCGCCGGCTGCGGCGGCGGCGTCGCCAGTCGCGATCAGCGTCTCACCGAGCTGGAACTGGTACCACGCCGCGCGCTCGCCCTGCGCGCCCTCCTGCGCGCTGAGTGGGGCTGCAGCCCGAGCATCCGTCACTGCCGTCGTCGTGTCGCCTTTGACGAACGCGAGGTGAGCGAGCCGAACAAGGGTGGCGGCGGACGGCACGAGCACGTTGACATGTTCGTAGGAGGCCTGCGCGGTGGCCACGTCGCCGAGCTCCAGGCTCGCATCGCCGAGCGTGGCGAGGGCGACCGGGTCGTTCGGCTGCCTCACGAGAACGCCCTTTGCGAGGTCGCGTGCGTCGGCGAAGCGATGAAGGCTGATGAGGACACTGCCCTTGTAGCTGATGGCGGCCGGGTTATCCGCGAACGTCCGCAGCGCCGCGTCGAAGGCCGCTTCCGCTCGCAGGTAGGCCGTCACGTCGCCGCTGGTGCGACCAAGGTCGATCTCTCGGAGGCCCCACTGGGTGGCGCTGACGAAATCGGTCGGATGGGCTTGGAACCTGGCGGACCAAAAGGCGATGTCACCGTTGATGAGGGCCACTTCGTCGGCGTGGCTCTGGTTGGCGGCCGAACCGACATCGAGGTCGCCGACGTTCGGCACGAGCGGCGCGAGATCCTGCTGGATGGGTTTCGTCGCCGGCGCGGTCCGGAGCGCCGCGCCGAATTGCGTCACGGCTACGACTGCAACCATGCAGCCGACGATCGCGAGCGCACGGAACGGGAGCGATCGAGAGCGGGTGCCGGATACGGCGGTCATCGGGTTGGCGTCCTCATTGTGCCTTCGAAGCGGTAGTCCTCCGGGCCGGCCGTTGGCCGACCCGGAGTGCGTGGAGCGCGCCGCTCAGTGCGGAGCGGCGAGATAGGGGAACGTGGGGGGAAAGGAAACGTCGTTCGCGTCGACACCGTCAGAGTTGATCTGGAAGTCGGTCACGAGGCCGAATTCCGCGTTGATCACGTCATCGGCCGGCTTGCGGCCGTTGAGGTGGAGGTTGCCGAGGCCGACGGGCCCGCTGAACCAGGCGAAGCTGTGGTGGTCGCCCACCTTGTAGGTCAGCTCGTCCGGAAGGAGGATCCCGGCGATCGCCGCGATCTGGCCCGCCGAGTACGTGTTGAGCGAATTTGCCGCGAGTACGTTGTTGAACGCGCCGAGGACGGCCTTGGTCCGGGCGAGCATCTGGGACCGGTCATCCCTGGGGGATGACAGGTTCGTGAGTTCCTTCTGCCCGTCCGTGATGTTGAAGACGGTGTTGATCGCGGGTCGGCCCTGGCGGTCGATCTGGAGCCAGCCTGCCGCGGTCGAGATCGAGGTCGTGGCCCACACGCCGATCGCGTGGCCTGTACCGCCGATCCTGGAATTGGGGACCTGCAGGACGATGCTGCTGATGTTGGTGCCGGCGAACGTGTCGGCGCCCGTGAAGCAGCTCAGGAGGTGGTCGGCCATCGTGTCCGATCCGTCCGTGCACGCGGCGTCACCCGGGGAACCGATCGTTGTCGAGCCCGCGAGCAGGCGCGTCTTGAGGTGCTTGAAGCCCACCAGGTCGAAGTAGAAGGGGTCGTCGCGCGGTCCGGCGAAGGCCTTTCCGCCGCCCAGGATCGTGGCCGTGCGGAGGCTGTGGCCGTAGGCCGTTGTCGTGCCGACGGCGATCGTGGCGCCGCTCCACTCATGGCGGTTGGCTGCGGTCCCCGTTGCCCGCTTGACGACGTAGGTCTGGTAAGCGGCGCCATCGCTGAGAAGCTTCAGGTTGGAGAACTCGACGCGGTACGCGATGTCTGCTTTCGCGTCTCCGTTCGTGTCGATCTTGAATTCGTAGAGCGCCATCTGGCGGAACCGGGCAGCCTTGGTCATGCCGGGCGTCAGCAGCGGGTTGACGTTGAGGATGAGCGATGTCTGGCCGCCCGAGTTGGCGAACGCGTAAAGATCGGTGATGTCGATGCGGCCGTCTGTCTTGACGAGCGGCGCATCGAGGTGGTCCGACGCGGTGACCAAGATGGGTCCCGCGCCGAGCGCGGCGACCGTGCCCGCCACTGCGAGCAGGCCGAGTGCGCCGGCGAGCTTCCTACGTGTTTGCATGTCGATGCTGACCTCCAGGGGTCTCGGCCGACGGGACGGGACTGACCCGTTCGTCGATAGGGCTAACTGGAATGGCGTGTCAACGGTGAGGCGCACGCCGGCCCTCGGCCACGTTGATCGGCTATCGGCACAGCTCCTCGCCCACGGCCCAGCTTGTGGGGGTCGCAGGCTCCCTCCTCTGCGCCGCGTCGTCCCACTGGCACACACGCGGCGTCTGCCCGTGGTACGCGTCGCCCCTTCGGACGGATGAATCGGGTGCGCGCCGTTAATCGCCCGCCGAGCCGAACCTGCTGGCAATGATCGAGACCCGCGCCGCTCGCGTCAGGTGCGAACGTCCACCGTGACTCGAGCCCCATCCGGGGTGTTCTCGGCGAAAGCCGATCCGCCGTGCGCTTCGGCGACGGCGCGAACGATCGACAAGCCCAGACCGGCGCCGGTCGGACCGGCCGTCTCGACCTCGCCCCGCGTGAACGGCTCGAAGGCTCGGGGCAGGAGGCCGGGTGGAAAGCCGGGCCCGTTGTCCGCGACAACGAAGCGGGCCAAGCCATCCAGCCGTCGGGCGCTGAGCCG
>JALZAF010000147.1 GCA_030948505.1 Chloroflexota bacterium | reverse complement strand
GTGCCGTCCTGCGGGTTGGCGGAAGGCCCGCCGTCGCACTCGGCGCCGGTGGCGGCGACGATCCCGTTCTCGCAGTCGACTCCTTCGACTTCGTTGGCGGTGTCGGAGCCCTTGGTCTTTTCGGCCTTGGATCCTTCGGTGGCGGTGGCGGTGTCGGTCTCGGCGGGGTCGTTGGCAGCGTTGGCAGCGTCGGCGGCCGGGCCGCCGTCGCACTGGGCGCCGGTGGCGGCGTCGAGCCCGTTGACGCAGTCCACGCCGGGCACCTCTTGGCTGGCCGGCGCGTTCCCGCCGCTCGAGGAGGAGGGGTTCTGGGCGGCGGAGACGATGCCAGTGGCCCCCAGCGACAGCGAGACAGTGGCCAACGATGCCAGGAACAGTTTGTGCCGCCTCGTGAACTTCGTGGGTGCTTCGGGCATGGGGTGTCCTCTCCGGTTGTGGTTGGTGAGGCGAGTCTGCGCCTCCCGCGCTGGACCCACGCTGAATAACCCTGAACAACCTGACGAAACTGTTCAGCGAGCGTCCAGTTGCGGTACGCGACGCTAGAAGGCTCCGGGCAAGGAGTGAGAGGAGCGTTCGTGCCCCGTGTGCTGGTCATTGAGGACGAGAGGCGTGTGGCGACGGCGATCAAGCGCGGGCTCGAAGCCGAAGGCTTCGCGGTCGACGCGGTCTTCAACGGTGACGACGGTCTCTGGATGGCCCGGGAGCAGCCCTATGACGCCATCGTCCTGGATGTGATGCTCCCTGGCGCCAACGGCTACCAGGTGTGCACGGCCCTGCGCGATGAGGGTAACTGGACGCCGATCCTCATGCTCACTGCTAAGACCGGCGAGTACGACGAAGCCGAGGCGCTCGATACCGGCGCCGACGACTTCCTGTCCAAGCCGTTCTCCTACGTCGTGCTCGTCGCCCGCCTCCGCTCCCTGCTGCGGCGCGGGGTCCGCGAACGTCCGGTCGAGCTCAATGTCGCCGGGCTTCGCCTCGACCCGGCGGGCCGGCGCGTCTGGCGAGGAGTGGCCGAGATCCGGCTCACCGCCCGCGAGTTCGCCGTGCTTGAGTTCCTTGTGCGGCGAGCTGACGAGGTCGTCACCAAGACCGAGATCCTCGGCGCCGTCTGGGACTTCGAGTTCGAAGGCGACCCCAACAACGTCGAGGTCTACGTCCGGCGCATCCGCCGCAAGATCGACGACCCGAGCGGCGTCTCCACCATCGAGACCATCCGCGGTGCCGGCTACCGCCTCAACGGTCGATTGGACTGACGGCGCGATGCGACGAGGAGGGATGACCGTACGGGTGCGCATCACCTTCGGCGTTGCCGTCGTCTTCGCGCTGGCGCTCGCTGTCGCATCGCTGTTCCTCCTCGCCCGCCAGCGGGCGGCGCTGACCAGCGACATCGAGACCACGATCCGCCTGCGCGCCGCCGACGTCGTCGCCGCACTCGAAGGCGGATCTCTTCCCGCCTCCATCGCCATCCCCTTCGAGGACACCTCGTTCGTCCAGATCGTCGACCCGTCCGGGAACGTGGTGCGCTCCAGTCCCAACATCGAAGGCGAACCCGCCGTCGCGACGTTCCGCCCCGACCGGTCCCACACTGCGGCACGCACGCTCCACAGCCTCCCGATCGGCGACAAGGCATTCCGAGTCGTCGCCGCGAACTCGGCGTCAGCCGGCACGTCCTACACGGTCTACGTGGGCGGCAGCCTTGAGCCGGTGAACGACGCCGTCGCCAACCTGGCGGTCGCCCTCGCGCTCGGCGCGCCCGCGTTGCTTGCCGTGGTACTGGCGCTCACGTGGCTTGCCGTGGGGCGAGCCCTGCGACCCGTGGAGCAGATGCGTGCCGAGGTCGAGGCCGTCAACGAGAGCGCGCTTCACCGGAGGGTTCGCCAGCCTCCCGGCGACGACGAGATCGGTCGGTTGGCCGCCACGATGAACAGCATGTTGGCCCGGCTCGAGGACGCGACTACCCGCAACCGCCGCTTCCTAGCGGACGCCTCCCACGAGCTCCGCAGCCCGATGGCTGGGATCCGCTCGCAACTCGAAGTCAACCTCGCTCACCCCGACGGCGCCGATTGGCAGGCCACCGAGCGCGAGGTGCTCGATGAGACGCTCCACATGCAGCGCCTCGTCGACGACCTCCTCACCCTCGCGACACTCGACGAACCCGCGACCCCAGCGCGTCACACGTTGCTCGACCTCGACGACGTCGTCCTCGGCGAGGTCCGGCGGCTACGAACGCGGGGCAAGGTCGCCGTCGATGCCCGAGACCTCAGCGCAGCGCAGACCACTGGCGACACGCTCGCTCTCGGGCGAGCCTTCCGCAACCTCCTGGACAACGCCGAGCGTCACGCCGCTGAGACGGTGACGGTGAGCATGGCCGACCACGGCGACGAGATCCGGGTTGTCATAAGCGACGACGGGCCCGGCGTCGCAGCCGCCGATCACGACCGGATCTTCGAGCGATTTGCCCGAGCCGACGAATCGCGGTCGCGCGACGGCGGCGGGAGGGGGCTAGGCCTTGCGATCGCCCGCGACATCATCGTCGCCCACGGAGGGACCCTCGTCCTCGAAGACTCAGAAGTTGGAGCGACATTCGGGGTGCGCCTGCCGCGAGCCACAGGGCCGGGCTGAGCCTCACCCCAGTTGACCTTCGGTTCCTCGAGTAACTTTCGACCTCGGATGGATGTGTGACGCGGGCACGCCTGGACGGAGCGCCCGTCGCTCTGGGCTCGCCACCACGCGACTTGGGTTTCGCTCGACCAGATTCGGGGGTGCGCGACGACCTGTCAGTCGAGCAGCTCCGAGTGCCACGGCGAACTCGACGGCTCCGAGACAACTCACGAGCCCCCCGGCATCGAGTGCCATCGTGCATGACATCCGGCAGGCATAAGC
>JALZAF010000137.1 GCA_030948505.1 Chloroflexota bacterium | reverse complement strand
CGGACGAGGAGCGTGTGCGGATCGCGGTCTCGATCGGGTCGGACGTGCCGCTCTTCCTGGCCGGCGGACCGGCGCTGATCGAGGGCCGTGGGGAGCGCGTCACGCGGCTCCACGGCGTGCGCTCCGCGCCCGGCGAGGAGCCCGGCGTCGCGCGCCGGACGTCGGAGCACTTCGCCAGCGAGTTCGGCTCGGGCCTGACTCGCAGTCAGCTGCTCGAGCGGGCCGCGGTGCTGGCTTCGGCAAACGACCTGGCCGCGGCGGCCGCGGTCGTCGCCCCGCCGCTGGTCCCATTCCGGCGCGCCCTGACCCGGCTGCTCGGCCGGCCGGTCGGCCTGTCGGGCTCGGGGCCCACCCTGTGGGTCCTCTATCCTTCGCTGGCTGCCGCGGAGGAGGCGGTGGCCACGGTTCGGTCGGCCGTCGAGCGCGGTGAGCTCGATGCTCCGGGCTCCGGACCGCCCTTCGTGGCCGCCACCATCATGGCCGGCCAGGTGGACGATCGGACGCCCGGAGACGACAGCTCGAGGAGGGGCCAGGGATGACCAGGCAGGCGGTTTCGACGAGCGGGGCGCCCAGCGCGATCGGGCCGTACAGCCAGGCGATCGCCGTGGATGGCTTCGTCTTCTGTTCCGGCCAGATCGGGCTCGATCCCCAGAGCGGCGAGCTCGTGAGCGGTGGGGTCGAGGCCCAGGCGGAGCGGGCGCTGCGCAACCTCGAGGCGGTCCTCGATGCGGCTGGCCTGGCCATGGCCGACGTGGTCAAGACGACCTTGTTCCTGGCCGACATCGGCGACTTCGGGGCCGTCAACGCGGTCTACGGGCGCCACATGCCGGATCCTCCTCCAGCCCGTTCCACGTTCGCCGTCGGGGGACTGCCGAAGGGCGCGCTGGTCGAGGTCGAGGCGATCGCGCGACGGTCCGCGTGAGGCCCTCAGGAGCGTGCCGGTGCGGTTTGACACCCCCGGGGACCGCCCCTACGATGCGCCGACACCAGCAATGACACCCGAACGCATCACGCCGGAACCCGACGGCGCTCGTCGGTCCGCTTCGGGCGGGACCGCTGCCCACACGCCTCGCCCTTCGTGAAGCCCCCAAGTCCCGGATCGGGCCGCCGGACGGTCGCCATCGTCCTCGCGGCTGGCCTCGGCACGCGGATGAACTCATCCCTGCCCAAGGTCCTTCATCCGCTGTGCGGCCGGCCCATGCTGGCCTACGTGATCGACGCCGCCCGCGCGGCCACTGGCGAGCGCCCGCTGGTCGTCTACTCGCCGGCGACCGCGACCCTGCGCGAGCTCTTCGCCGCCGAGGCCGACTTCGCCCTGCAGGAGGAGCCGAAGGGCACCGGCGACGCTGTCCGGGCGGCCCTCCCGCTCCTGCCGCCGGATGCCGCCGAGGTTCTCGTCGTGTCGGGCGACGTGCCGCGGGTGGATGCCGCCCTGCTGGCCGACCTGCTGGAGCAGCGGCGTCTCGATCACGCCGCCTTCGCCCTGGCCGCCGTGACCGCCTACGACCCGCGCCAGCTTGGCCGGGTCATCCGCAGCGACGCGGGCTCGGTCGAGCGGATCGTGGAAGCCGCGGATGCGACGGAGGACGAGCTCGAGATTGGCGAGATCAACGCCGGGCTGTACGCCTTCGACGCGGAGTGGCTTCGTGGCGCCATCGGCCGCCTGACGCCCTCAAAGCGGACCCGCGAGCTGTACCTCACGGAGCTCGTGACGATCGCCCGCGCCGACGGCCGGCTCGTTGCCGCGCTCGACGTCGAGGACGATGGCCGGTTGCTCGGGATCAACGACCGGGCCGAGCTGGCGCAGGCCGAATGGGACCTGCGGACGGAGATCAACGCCGGCCACATGCGGGCCGGGGTGACGATGCGCGACCCATCGACCGTGTACATCGATTCGACCGTCGAGCTGGCCCGCGACGTGACCCTCGAGCCCAACGTCATCCTGCGCGGCCGGACGCGGGTCGGGGAGGGGAGCGTCATCGGTGCCGGCAGCCACATCGTGGACAGCACCGTCGGCGCCGGCTGCGAGGTCTGGGCCAGCGTCGTCGAGTCGGCGGAGATCCTCGATGGGGCCCGGGTGGGGCCCTATTCGCATCTCCGGGCGGGCTCGTCGATCGGCCCCCAGGCGGAGATCGGCAACTTCGCCGAGGTCAAGAACAGCAAGCTGGGGCGCGGCGTCAGGCAGCACCACATGAGCTACCTGGGCGACGCCGACGTCGGCGCCGGGACGAACGTCGGCGCCGGCACGATCACCGCCAACTACGACGGCGCGCGCAAGCATCGAACGACGATCGGCGAGGGGGTCTTCCTGGGCGTCGACACCATGCTCAGGGCGCCGGTCACGATCGGTGATGGCGCAAAGACCGGGGCCGGCGCGGTCGTCACGCGCGACGTGCCGCCGGGCAAATTGGCTGTCGGTGTGCCGGCCCGCATCCGCGAGCAGCGCCCGGCGAAGGTGGAATCGGGCAAGGAGCCGACGGGCAAGGCCGCCGGCGGCCCGAAGAGCTAGCTCGTGGAGACGCTGCTCCAGCTGCTCGTCATCGTCGTCCTGACCCTCCTCGAGGGCGTCTTCGTGGCGGCCGAGATCGCCCTCGTGACGATGCGCCGGACACGTATCGAGCAGCTCGTCGAGGAGGGCAATCGCAGTGCTCGCCGGGTGCAGCGCCTCATCGCCCAACCGGGCCGTTTCCTGGCGGTCACCCAGATCGGCCTGACATTCATCGGCTTCCTCGCCTCCGCCTACGCCGCGGTGAGCCTGGTGGCCGAGCTTCAGACGCTGCTCGTGAGCCTCGGGGTTGGCAAGGGCTATGCCGAGCCGGCGGCGCTGATCGTGGTCACCCTCCTGCTGAGCCTGTTCACGATCGTGTTCGGCGAGCTCGTTCCGAAGAGCCTCGCCCTGGCCCACACCGAGCGCTACGCGCTCACCCTGAGTGGGGTCGTGGAGTTCCTGCTGCGGCCGCTGTCGCCGCTCGTCGGCCTGCTGACGTTCGTGACCACCGCCTTCTCGCGGGCGCTGGGCGCCGGGCAGATGGACCAGTCGCAGATGAGCACCCAGGAGCTCAAATTCATCGTCGAGCGGGGTGGCGAGCAGGGCATCCTCGAGGCGGAAGAGGAGCAGATGATCAACGCGGTCATCGAGCTCGGTGATCGCCGCGTCCACGAGGTCATGGTGCCGCGCACCGCCATCGTTGCGCTGCCCGCGGCGGCGACGCTCGAGGAGGCGATCGACAAGGTCGTCGAGGAGGGCCACAGCCGCATCCCCGTGTACGAGGAGAGCGTCGACGAGGTGGTCGGGATCCTCTACGCCAAGGACCTGCTGCCGTTCCTCAAGGGTAGTGGCCAGGCGCGACCCAACCTCCGCTCGCTGCTGCGCACACCGGTTTTCGTGCCGGAGTCGATGTCCATCGACGACCTGCTGCACGAGTTCCAGCGGCGCAAGGTCCACATCGCGATCGTGCTCGACGAATACGGCGGCACGGCCGGCCTGGTAACGATCGAGGACCTGCTGGAGGAGATCGTCGGCGAGATCCAGGACGAGTACGACGTCGAGGAGCCGATGATCGTGCGATTGTCCGACGATGAGGCGCGTGTCGACGGGCGAGCCGCGGTGGACGACCTGGCGGAGCTGTTCGACACCGAATTCGGCCTCGAGGACGCCGATGAGTACGACACCGTGGGCGGCCTCATCTACCACCGAATCGGTGGGGTGCCCAGCCCGGGCGACCAGGTGACGGTCGACGGCCTGCTGCTCACGGTCGAGTCGACCGATGGCCGCCGGGTGGGCAAGGTGCTTGTCGCCCGACGCCAGGAGGAGGCTCCGGTCGCCGTCGACGACGCCGACCGCTGAAGGGTCAGGCACGCCCAAAACCCCCGCCGTATCGCACCCATCGATTTCCCGAGGGGGCTAGGCCCTGTTCTTGGCCCAACCAGCCAGTCGTATCGCACTCATCGATTTCCGGAGGGGCTAGGCCCTTTCTGCGATCAACCAGCCAGTCGTATCGCACTTATCGATGCTCTGAGCACAACCATCGACCACAAGGGTCCAGCGACGGCCCCCAATGGTTGCCGTATCGCCTCCATCGATGCCAGCCAGTGCGCGCGCCGATAAGGCACAGGCGCGTTTGCGCTTATCGCCGGGCAAGCCCTGTCAGCAACGATGGGTGCGATATGCCTCGTCTCAAGCGTCCCGAACTGCTCGCGGAGGCCCAGCGTCGCAATCGCGAGCAGTGCGCACGGCTCGGCGGTGAAGTTCGGCGGTCGCGCAGGAGACGGCGTCAGACTCAGGCTCAGTTGGCTGGCCATGTGGGTGTCGTCCAATCGACGATCAGCGACCTCGAGCGCGGCCATGGCGCATCGTTATCGGTTGACCTGTGGCAGCGCGTCTTTGCCGCGCTCGACCGGCACCTGGTCCTCGACGCGTCGCGCGATGCGGCCGAGGAGCCGGCCGATGCCGGGCACCTGGCGATCCAGGAGCTTGTCCCTCGACTCGGGCGTGCTGCCGGCTACCGGGGCTCCTTCGAAGTACCAACCAGGCCGGCCGACCCGACTCGCTCCACGGACGTCGGCTTGCGCGACGACAGCCGCCGCCTGCTCGTCCTGGTGGAGTGCTGGAACGTCATCGGCGACATCGGCGCGGCGGCGCGCAGTTCGGCCCGCAAGCAGGCCGAGGCCGAGGCTGCCGCCGTCGCCTTCGGTGGCGAGGTGCCTCTCCGTGTCGCGACCTGCTGGGTCGTGCGCGCAACGCGTCGGAATCGTGACTTGGTCGCCCGATACCCGGAGGCCTTCTCGGCGCGGTTTCCCGGGTCTTCACACGCCTGGACGCGAGCGTTGACGAGCGGAGGTGAGCCACCTTCGGCGGCAGGCCTGGTGTGGTGCGATGTGGACGCACGCCGGTTGCTTCCGTGGCGCCGGCGCGGACACCTGAACGTCAGGCGCTGATCACCGAAACGATGATCTCCTCGAGGCGGCGGCGCGCGTCGTGGTCGACGACGCCGGCGGCTTCGAGCTCGGCCAGCGCCTCGTCCCGATAGCGGCGCGCCTCATCGCGAGTGTAATCGCGGCCGCCCAGCCGCTCGAGGACGGCCACGATGTCGGCCACGTCCGCTGCCGACGCCGATGCCTTGCCGTAGAGCTCACGCAGGCGAGCGCGATCGGCCGGCCCCGCGTGCTCGAAGGCATAGATGACCGGCAGGGTCTTCTTCTTGCGCGCCACGTCGCTCGGCTCCTTGCCGGTTGAGGGCTCCTGGCCCCAGATCCCCAGCAGGTCGTCGTTCAGCTGGAACGCGATGCCAAGCGCCCAGCCGAATGCGCGGTAGCGGGCGATGACGGCCTCGTCGTTGGTGGCCAGGATGGCGCCCGCCTCGATCGAGCCGGCGATCAGGGCGGCGGTCTTGCGGCCGATCATGTCGAAGTACAGCTCGACGGACATGAGATCGTCCGATTCGCTCGTCGCGATGTCGATGTACTGGCCCTCGCACAGCGCGACGCAGGTTTCGTCGTAGAGGCGCATCAGGCGCAGCACCTTGGCGTCGCTGAAACCCAACTCCGTCAGGCGATGGAGGGCCATCCGGCTGAGGCTGAACAGCATGTCGCCGGTGTTGATCGCCTGCGGCACACCGTTGAGGGCCCAGATCGTGGGACGGTGACGGCGTTCGCGGTCGCCGTCCTCGATGTCGTCGTGGACGAGGCTGAAGTTGTGGCCGAGCTCGACCGCCGCGGCACCCGGCAGGGCGGGCGCGTAGTCGCCGGCGATCGAGGCGTAGGCGAGGAGCCCCAGCAACGGCCGAATCCGCTTGCCGGCCGGCGCATCGGTGCTGTCGAGGCCCAGGCTGTAGCGGACCATTCCGTAAACGCCGGCAGTCGAGGCGTCGCGGTCGCGGACAAGGCGCAGGATCTCCGCTTCGGTGTCGGCGATCAGTGCGGTCAGGTCGAGCTCGTTGGAGACAGGCGGCATGGGCGGCGCCAGTGTAGCGCCGACGCTACAAACGTGCGCGACCCGGGTAGCCTGTTGGCGACGCAGGTGTGGGCACTGCGCGGGGTGGTCGCGGGATCGTCGCGGGGTGGGCGCCGGCCCGGGGGACGCGACCGTGCCGGCGCCTGACATGGGATTCGTCGCCGCCGCCGGTTTGGATCACCCGACCCGGGCGTCGACCCCGTGCTACCGTCGCCCTGTGCCGCCGCCGCGCCGATACACGACCGAGGCGATCGTCCTGTCACGCTTCGACCTGGGGGAGGCGGACCGGGTCATGACGCTGATCACCCCCGGCATCGGCAAGCTCAAGGCGATTGCCAAGGGCATCCGGCGCCCCACCTCGCGCCTGGGCGGCAGCCTGGAGCCGTTCGCCGAGCTGACGGTCGCCCTCGCCCGCGGCCGGACCTTCGACGTCGTGACGGAGGTTCGCGTTGGTCATGCCTGGCTGCGACTGCGGGACTCGCTCGAGTCCGCCGCCACGGCGTGGTACCTGGCGGAGCTCGCGGATCGCTCACTCGAGGAACGTCACGCCGCCGAGCCGCTGTATGCGCTGCTCCGCCGCGCGTACGAGCTGCTCGACGCGGGCATGGCCCCCGGCCGCGTCGCCCGCTGGTACGAGATGCACCTCGCCGACGAGCTGGGGGTTCGGCCGGAGCTGGACCGCTGCGTCGAGTGTGACCGGGTCCTCGAGGCAGACGAGTGGTTCCGCTGGGTGCCGCCTCTCGGTGGCGTCCTCTGCCAGCGCTGCCCGGGGCCGCCACGCGAGCGGACGGGACTCTCGCTGGAGGCGCTCAAGCTGCTCAAGGCCTATCAGCGGCTGGACGTCGAGGCACTGGCCGCGCTGCGCGTCGCCCTCTCCGTGGAGCGCGAGGTCGAGGCCGCCATGCGCGACTTCGTGCGCCACGCCCTGGAGCGCGAGGCTCGCTCGCTGGCCTTCCTTGACGAGGTCCGCGCGGTCGCGACGTGAGGGGCGGCGCCGCGACATACCCCCGCGACAGACCCCCACGACAGGTCGGGCGCCGCGACGGAGCAGGGGAGCGTCCGGCTGGCGGAGAACGCCATCCGTTGCTAGCATCCCGGACAGCGACCCCGCGACCGTCCCTTCCACGGCCGGCGCCCAGCCCGGAGGTCTCGTGACTCTTCCCATTTCGACCCCCCACGACGATGTCGCGCCCGCCGTGGCCTCCCTGGACACCATCGTGTCGCTCGCCAAGCGGCGAGGCTTCGTCTTCCCCAGCAGCGAGATCTACGGCGGCATCAATGCCGTCTGGGACTACGGTCCGCTGGGTGTCGAGCTGAAGAACAACGTCAAGCGCGCCTGGTGGCGGGCCATGGTCCAGGAGCGCGACGACATCGTGGGCCTGGACGCCGGCATCCTCATGCACCCCCAGGTGTGGGTGACATCCGGCCACGTCGGCTCGTTCAGCGACCCGCTGGTGGAATGCGGGACCTGCCATCGTCGCTACCGGCTGGACGAGCTGCCCGGCGCCGAAAACCTGTCCGCCACCGACCTCCGCGACGAGAGCGTCGTCGGGCGCCTTGGGCTCAAGTGTCCCAACGACGGCGGGCCGTTGTCGGCGCCGCGCCGCTTCAACCTCATGTTCAAGACCCACATGGGGCCGCTCGAGGACGATTCGTCCGTCGTCTACCTGCGTCCGGAGACGGCCCAGGGCTCGTACGTCAACTTCAAGAACGTGCAGCAGTCGATGCGCAAGAAGCTGCCGTTCGGGATCGCCCAGATCGGCAAGAGCTTTCGCAATGAGATCAGCCCCGGCAACTTCGTCTTCCGGATGCGCGAGTTCGAGCAGATGGAGATGCAGTATTTCGTCCGTCCGGACGAGGCGGCCGCGGCCTTCGAGGCGTGGCTGCCGCGGCGCTGCGACTGGTACGCCCAATACGGCGTCACGCCAGAGCGCCTCCGCTTCCGCGAACACGCGCCGGACGAGCTGGCCCACTACGCGAAGAAGGCCGTCGACGTCGAATACCGCTTCCCGTTCGGCTGGAAGGAGCTGGAAGGGATCCACAACCGCGGGGACTTCGATCTGTCGCGACACGCCGAGGCATCGGGCGAGAACCTCGAATACTTCGATCCCGCGACCAACGAGCACTTCATTCCCTGGATCGTCGAGACGGCCGGCGGACCGGACCGGGCGGCGTTCACCTTCCTGATCGATGCCTATCGAGAGGAGGAGGTTCGCGGCGAAACGAGGGTCTCGCTGGCTCTCCACCCGGAGCTCGCGCCGTACAAGGTGGCCGTCCTGCCGCTGCTCAAGAAGCGGCCCGAGATCGTGGCGCTGTGCCACCGCATCCGGGACGACCTCAAGCGCCACATGATGGCGGTCTACGACGACACCGCCGCGATCGGCAAGCTCTATCGCCGCCAGGACGAGATCGGCACGCCGTGGTGCATCACGGTCGACGTCGATTCACTCGAAGACGGTGCGGTCACGGTGCGCGAGCGCGACTCGATGACCCAGGAGCGACTTCCGGTCGAGGGCGTCAAGCGGGCGATCCTGGATCGGCTGGAGGCCGCGAGAGGCTGAACCGCGGCGGCTACTCGTCCGGAACGGCCGGCCCGCCACCCGCGGGCTCCTTGCCCTTCGGCCAGTAGAGCTCCTTCTTGACTTGCGCCTCGGGGAAGCCGCGTGACAGGAGCGTGGCCTCTGCGGCGACGATCATGTCCGGGTTGCCGCAGATGTAGGCGATCGTGTTGGCGGGCGTGAGAGCCAGCTCGTCGAGCACGCCGGCGACGTTCGATTCGGCCCGCCCGGCGCGACCGGTCCAGCCCACGTTCGCCGGATCGGCGGGCCGGGAGACGGTCGGGATGTAGGTCACCGGATACTCACCCGAGCGCTGCCAGCCCTCCAGCAGCGACCGGTAGCCGAGGTCCGCCTCATACGACACGCCGTTGAGGAAGACCGTTCGACGCGGTTTACCCTCGCGCAGCGACGATCGCATCATCGACACGAACGGCGCGTTGCCCGTGCCCGAGCTGATGAACAAGTGGATCCGTTCGTCGTCGGGCTCGAGGGTGAACTTGCCCTTCGGACCGATCATCCGCATCCGATGGCCGATCGGCAGCCGCCACAGCAGCGGCGTGAACATGCCGCCGTTGACCAGGCGGACGTACATCTCGTAGCCAACGTCGCCCGCCGAGGCCGGATCCGAAGCCACCGAGTACGGTCGCTGGACGAGCTTGCCGTCGGCGAAGACGCCGATCGTCATGTACTGGCCGGACACGAACGGGGTCGCGTCGCCGTCGAAGCGGACCCAGAACGCCCCCAGCGAGTCGTGCTGGTCGTCGCGCCGCACGAGGGTGGCGTTGTACTGCGCCGCCGCGGGGTCGATGGCGCGCGAATCGGCCGCTAGCTCGGTCATGAGTGGAGCAGGTCCTCCTGGGCGGTCCCGGCGGAATGGTACCCGCCGGCCGAACCCGCGGCGACGCCGGCCGAACGAGGCCCGGGCTGGCTCCAGCGAGGCAAGCGGGGCGCGGACGCTACAATCCGGCCGTCAGAACGTAGTTCACAGCGGCCCTGCCGCGGCTGGTCGCGCGATCCCCAAGGAGCGCTCATCCGATGGCCGACACCCTCGTTCCCGCCACCCCGAAGGCCGGCACAGGCGAGCGCCCCCACAAGGCCAAGCGGCGCTACATCTATGCCTGGGGCGGCGGGCGAGCCGAGGGCAACGCGCAGATGCGCGACCTGCTGGGCGGCAAGGGGGCCGGGCTGGCGGAGATGACGACGGCCGGCCTGCCCGTGCCCGCCGGCTTCACCATCACGACCGAAGCCTGCAACGACTACTTCGCCGCGGGCGAGAAGCTGCCAGACGGCCTGTGGGACGACGTCCTCGAAGCGGTGAAGGAGGTCGAGCGGGAAACCGGCAAGGGCTTCGGCGACCCCAGGAACCCGCTCCTCGTCAGCGTCCGCTCGGGCGCCAAGTTCTCGATGCCTGGAATGATGGATACGGTCCTCAACCTCGGGTTGAACGAGGAGACTCTGCAAGGGCTCGTCGCGTTGACCGGCAACGATCGCTTCGGCTGGGACGCGTACCGTCGTTTCATCCAGATGTTCGGCCGGATCGTCATGGGCGTCTCGGCCGAGAAATTCGACCACGCGCTCGACGCGGCCAAGGCCGCCCACAAAGCCGACGCCGACACGGACCTGGACGCCGCCGCGCTGCGCGACCTGACGGCCGAATTCAAGAAGATCGTCCGGGCCGAGACCGGGCGCGACTTCCCGACCGACCCGTACGAGCAGCTCGACCTGGCCATCAAGGCCGTGTTCGGCAGCTGGTTCGGCAAGCGTGCCTTCGACTACCGGCGCGAGATGAAGATCGCCGACGACCTCGGCACGGCCGTCAACGTCGTGACCATGGTGTTCGGCAACATGGGCGACGACTCGGGCACCGGCGTCGCCTTCACACGTGACCCGAACACCGGCGAGAAGGTCCTCTACGGTGAGTACCTCACCAACGCCCAGGGCGAGGACGTCGTGGCGGGCATCCGGACCGCGCCCAAGATCGCCCAGATGCAGCACGACATGCCGGAGGTCTACGGCGAGTTCCAGCGCATCGGCGAGCGCCTCGAACGCCACTACCGCGACGTGCAGGACCTCGAGTTCACCATCGAGCGCGGCCGCCTCTACATGCTCCAGACACGATCGGCCAAGCGGACCGCCGCGGCCGCGGTGAAGATCGCCGTCGACATGGTCGCGGAGGGCCTGATCACCAAGCAGGACGCGCTGGGCCGGATCGAGCCCGCGCACGTCGACCAGCTGTTGCGCGACCAGTTCGACCCGGCCGCGCTGAAGAAGGCCACCCGCATCGCCAAGGGGCTCAACGCGTCCCCCGGCGCGGCCGTCGGCAAGGCCGTCTTCAACGCCGATCGGGCGGCCGAACAGGCCGCCGCCGGGGCGCGCGTCGTCCTCGTCCGGATCGAGACGTCGCCCGACGACTTCCACGGCATGGCGGCGGCGCAGGGCATCCTCACCGCCCGCGGCGGCGCCACCTCGCATGCCGCGGTCGTCGCCCGCCAGATCGGCAAGCCGTGCGTCGCCGGCGTGCACGAGCTGCTCATCGACTACGCCAAGCGCGAGGCGACGACCGGCAAGGTCACGTTCAAGGAAGGCGACGAGATCAGCGTCGACGGCTCGACGGGCGAGGTCTACCTGGGCGCCATCCCTACCGTCTCGGCGCGCTTCGAGGACCAGCCGGACCTGCAGACGGTGCTTGGCTGGGCGGACGAGGTGCGCAGGCTCCAGGTCTGGACCAACGCCGACAAGCCGGAGGAGGCAGCCCAGGCCCGCGGTTACGGCGCGCAGGGCATCGGCCTGTGCCGCACGGAGCACATGTTCCGCGAGGGCGAGCGGCTGGAGATCGTCCGCGGCGCCATCCTCGCGGCCTTCCAGGCGACGCGGGCCAAGGAGCGCCTCGCCGCCCATCAGGACGTGTCGGCGGAGGACAAGGACGCGGTCAAGCGGTTCGACGCGGCCATGGCGAAGCTGGAGAAGCTCCAGCAAGGCGACTTCGAGGGCATCTTCAAGGCGATGACCGGGCTGCCGGTCGTGATCCGCCTCATCGACCCGCCGCTGCACGAGTTCCTGCCCTCGCACGAGGAGCTGATCGAGGAGGTCACCCGCCTTCGCACGCTCAAGACGCCCGAAGACGAGCCCCACTATCGCGAGGCGCGCACGCTGCTCAAGGCGGTCGAGGCGCTGCGCGAGCAGAACCCGATGCTGGGCCTGCGCGGCTGCCGCCTGGGGCTGATGATCCCGGACTTCGTGAAGATCCAGACCCGGGCCATCCTGAACGCCGCCATCGCCGTCAAGCGCGGCGGCGGCGACCCCCACGCCGAGATCATGATCCCGCTCGTCGGCCACGTGAACGAGCTGGCCGAGACGAAGCGCCTGCTGGAAGCCGAGGCGAAGGCCGTCGAGGAAGCCGCCGGCGAAACCGTCGACTACAAGTTCGGCACGATGATCGAGGTCCCCCGCGGCGCGCTCACCGCCGACGAGATCGCCCGTCACGCGGAGTTCTTCAGCTTCGGCACCAACGCCCTGACCCAGATGACGTTCGGCTACAGCCGTGACGACGCCGAAGGCGGCTTCCTGCTGGCCTACGTCGAGCGCAAGATCCTGCCTGCCAACCCGTTCCAGACGCTCGACACCGCGGGCGTCGGCCAGCTCATGCGGATGGCCGTCGAGAAGGGCCGTACGGCGCGTCCGAACCTCGAGATCGGGATCTGCGGCGAGCATGGCGGCGACCCGGCATCGATCGCCTTCTGTCATGAGATCGGGCTGAACTACGTGTCCTGCTCGCCCTTCCGGGTCCCGGTCGCGCGCCTGGCCGCGGCCCAGGCGGCGCTCGCCGGCGCCGAGCGCGACAAGTAGACCCAGCGCCCTCGCCCCGGTCGCCCCGCCGGGTGCGGGGGCTCCTCGTCGACGTCGCCCCGCTGCGGCTCGACCGCGACTATCGATGGATGTGGGCCGGCCAGGCCGTCAGCGGGGTCGGCAACCAGATCACGCGCATCGCCCTGCCGTACCAGGTCTACGTCCTGACCGGCTCTACCCTCGCGATCGCCGGTCTGACCGCCGTCCAGCTCGTGCCGATCCTCGTGTTCGTCCTGGGTGCGGGTTCCCTGGCCGACGCGGTCGATCGGCGCCGGCTGCTGCTCGTCACCCAGCTCGGCCAGGCGCTGTGCAGCCTCGCGTTCGTCGGCCTGGCGATCATGGCCGCGCCACCGCTGGCGGCGATCTTCGGCGTCGCCTTCGCCGCGTCGGCGCTGAGCGCGATCGAACAACCGGCACGTTCCTCGTCGACGCCACGCCTCGTGCCACCCGAGCGGCTACCGGCCGCCATCGCCCTCGGCCAGCTGAACTTCCAGGTGGGGTCGGTGGTCGGGCCGGCGGTCGGCGGCGTCCTCATCGCGACCGTCGGCCTGGGCGGCGCCTACTTCGTCGACGTGGTGACGTTCAGTGCCTCGCTGATCGCCATCCTGGCCATCGCCCCGCTACCGCCGCTGGGGGCGGTCGTCCGGCCGGGACTCGCGGCCGTGCGCGAAGGCCTGCGCTTCGCTGCGCGCAGGCGGGTCATCCTGTCGACCTTTGTCATCGACCTCGACGCGATGGTCTTCGGCATGCCCACCGCGCTCTTCCCGGTCCTCGCCCTCGACGTGTTCCGGACCGGCCCTGCCGGCCTCGGCCTGCTGGCCGCCGCTCCGGCCGTCGGCGCGTTCCTTGGCGCCCTCCTGTCGGGCTGGGTGTCGGCGGTCCGCCGGACAGGCCGCGCCGTGGTCGTCGCGGTCATCATCTGGGGCCTGGCGATCGTCGGCTTCGGCCTTTCGACCTTCTCGTTCGCGCTGGCCCTCGTCTGCCTGGCCATCGCCGGCGCGGCGGACGTCCTGTCGGCCGTGTTCCGTTCGACCATCGTCCAGCTCGAAACGCCGGACGAGCTTCGGGGACGGGTGACGGCGATCCACATCCTGGCCGTCACCAGCGGCCCGCGGATCGGCGATATCGAGGCGGCCGGCGTCGCAGCGTTCATCGGCGCCCAGGCGTCGGTCGTGTCCGGCGGCATCCTGTGCGTCCTCGGCGTGGCCGCGGTCGTGCGCGCGTTCCCCGAGCTCATGACCCACGTGACGAGGAGCGGGCCGGCGCCGGCGCGGTAGATTCGGCCCATGACCGAGGCGCCCCGCCATGTCCATCACGTCGTCATCGTCGGCGGAGGGTTCGGCGGTCTCTACGCCGCCCGCGAGCTGTCGCGAGGTCGCGAGGTCGAAGTCACGCTCGTCGATCGCCGCAACTTCCATCTGTTCCAGCCGCTGCTGTACCAGGTCGCCACCGGGGCGCTGTCACCTGGCGAAATCGCCCAGCCGCTGCGCTCGATCTTCCGCAAGCGCCGCAACACCACCGTGTTGCTCGGGGAGGCGGTCTCGATCGACGTCGACGCGCGCACCGTCGCCCTGTCCGACGGCGGCCCGATAGAGTACGGCAGCCTCGTCGTCGCGACGGGCGCGCGCTTCTCGTACTTCGGTCACGACGCGTGGGCCCGCTTCGCGCCGGGCCTCAAGTCGATTGATGACGCGCTCGACATCCGGCGCCGCATCCTGATCGCGTTCGAGGCCGCCGAACGAGAGGCGGACCCGAAACGGCGAGCGGAATGGATGACGTTCGTCGTCGTGGGCGGCGGACCCACCGGCGTGGAGCTCGCCGGCGCACTGGGCGAGATCGCCAACGACACGCTGCGGCGGGACTTCCGGCGGATCAACCCGGGCGACGCCCGGATCCTGCTGGTCGAGGCCATGGATCGGGTGCTGCCGCCGTATCCGCCCGATCGGTCCAGGTCGGCAAGGCGCCAGCTCGAGCGCCTCGGGGTTACGGTCCGGACGAGCACGCCGGTCGTGGCAATGGACGCTCGATCGGTGACCGTCAAGACCGATGACGGCAAGGAACGCATCCCGGCACGGACCGTGCTGTGGGCGGCGGGCGTGCTCGTGACCGGCTTCGCCCATCTAGTCGCCGAAGCCACCGCGACGCCAACGGACAGGGCGGGGCGGCTCATCGTCGGCCCGGACCTGACGCTGCCGGGCCACCCGGAGATCTTCGTGGTCGGCGACGCCGCGGTGCAGCCGTGGAAGGAGGCCCAAGCCGTCCCCGGGGTTGCCCAGGGTGCGATTCAGGGCGGCCGTTACGCCGGGCGAACGATCCTGCGCCGACTGCGCGGCCAGCCGACCCCCTCGTTCCGCTACAGCAACCACGGTGACGCGGCGGTCATCGGGCGCGCCGCGGGCGTGACGAACATCCCCTGGCTGGGCCCGCTCGGGCAGGCTGGCGGGTTTCCGGCCTGGCTGCTGTGGATGGGCATCCACATCCTCTACCTGATCGGCTTCGCCAACCGCATCGTCGTCGCCGTGCGCTGGGCCTGGAGCTTCGTCACCCATGGCCGCAGCTCGCGCCTGATCACCGGGGAGCCGCTGCTGCCGCCGATCGAAAAGCCCGAGCCTCCGGCCTAGGTGTCGAACATCACCACCGAGCGCAGCCCCTCGCCGCGGCGCATCCGGTCGAAGGCATCCTCGATCCCGTCGAGCTTGATCCGGCGGTCGATGAGCTTGTCGATCGGCAGCCTGCCCGCGAGGTGCAGCTCGGCGTAGCGTGGGAAGTCGTTGGCGGCCACGGCGAAGCCGTAGTTCGAGCCCAGGATTCGGCGGCTACCGTCGACGAACGGAAACACGTCGAACGAGGCCCGTGTGCCGAACGGCGTGAGGCCGACGAGCACGGCCGTGCCGCCCGGCGGGAGCACCTCGATGGCCTGCTCGATGGTGACCCGCAGGCCGATCGCCTCGAACGCGTAGTCCGGCCCACCAGCCGTCGCAGCGCGGATCGCCGCCAGCGTCTCGGCCGGCTCGCCGGCCAGAACGGCGTGTGTCGCGCCCAGTTCGCGCGCCCGATCCAGCTTGTCCGCCACGCGGTCGACGGCCACGATGCGCGCCGCACCCGCCAGCTGTGCGCCCATCACCACCGACAGGCCGACGCCGCCGAGACCGAAAACGACGACCGAAGCTCCCGCCGGCACCGCCGCCGTCTTCACGACGGCGCCGACGCCGGTCGACACGCAGCAGCCGATCAGCGCGGCCGCCTCCGGCGAGATCCCGTCCGGCATCGGGATGGCGGCCGTGGCCGGCACGACCTGGGCCTCGGCGAACGTGCCGATCGACAGGTAAGCCAGGACATCCGAGCCATCCGCCCGGTGCAGCCGCGTCGTGCCATCGCTCATCCGATGCCGCACCGAGGGCGAGTCGGAGCAGGCCCACTGGCGCCCGGCCTGGCACGCGGCGCAGCGCAGGCATGGCGCGTACCACGTCAGCGCGACAAGCTGGCCAGGCCGCGGACGCTCGACGCCCGGTCCCACCGCCTCGACCACGCCCGCGCCCTCGTGGCCCAGGACGATCGGACCGGGCCGCTCCCATTCGCCGTCGCGCACGTGCAGATCCGAGTGGCACACGCCCGACGCGAGCATTCGCACCCGGACCTCGCCCGCCCGCGGCTCGTCGAGTGTCAGCTCCTCAACCCGGACCGGCGTGCCCGGCGCGTCGATCACGCCCGCCTTCATGGTCCCTCCTGTCGAGTTGCCGACAATCACAGTGTGGACGCCGCGGTTGCCGGGTGTGCCCGCGACCCCGTACGCTGCGACGATGTCCGCCGTTCTTCCGCCCGGCTTTCGTTGGCCGGACGGCATTCGTGCCGCCGCCTGCTTCACCTTCGACGTCGACGCCGAGAGCGGCATCCTGGAGGAGCATCCGGAGGCGGCCGCCTGGCTCGACGTCATGACCCACCAGGCGTACGGGCCGCGGACGGGAATTCCGCGCCTGTTGCGGCTGTTCGATCGCCTCGCCGTGAAGGCCACGTTCTTCGTCCCCGGGTACTCCGCGGAGCAGTGGCCGGACGCGGTCGCGGCGATCCGCGACGCCGGCCACGAGATCGGCCACCACGGCTACCTGCACGAGGGGGCCTGGTCCGCCCCGGACGAGGAGGCAGAGGAGGAGCGCCTGCAGCGCGGCCTCGACGCGCTTCAGCGGGTGGCCGGCGTCAGGCCGGTTGGCTATCGCGCCCCCAGCTGGCAGGCGACCTACCGGCTGCCGGGACTGCTCGCGCGACATGGCTTCCGCTACGACTCGGGGCTGATGGACGCCGATCATCCTTACCGGCTCGCGACGTCCTCCGCCCCGGACGCGCCGTCGATCATCGAGCTGCCGGCCCACTGGAGCCTCGACGACTGGGAGCCCTACAACTACCTGCCCGGGATCACCGGCTCCGGTGTCATCCTCAATCCGCGCGACGTCGTCGATCGCTGGTTGCTCGAGCTTCAGGCTACCGTCGAAGAGGGCGGCCTGTTCATGCTGACCAACCACCCGTTCGTGTCGGGCCGGCCGTCACGGGCGGCCGAACTGGGCCGGCTCATCGAGGCCGCCAAGGCGATCGACGGCCTGTGGATCGCGACCTGCGCCGAGGTTGCGGAGTGGACGGCGACCCTGCCGCTGCCGCCGGTCCTCCACATGCCACCGGAGCTACCCGCCCGCCGATGACTCCGCCCCGGCGTCCGAACCGTCATTTACCCATGGGGTGCATCGTCGTCAACGACTGGCCAGCCTGGCGCGAGCGTGCCACGCACGAGCTTGCCCGAATTTCCCGTCACCCAGGCACCGGGTGCATATCTGACGGAAACGCGCTGACCAACACCCACCGGGTGCATGTCTGACGGTTCGCCGTCGAGTGCGCAGTCTCCTGGCCAGTCACGACAATCGAAAGGCCCCGGCGAAACCGGGCCTTCGAATGGCTGGAGTGACGGAGGTCAGGCCGCCACCGGCACCTCGCTGCTGGTGCGGCCGACGCCGGCTCGTGCCCCGATCCAGTAGATCAGGGCGGCCACGACGAAGCCGACGAGGAACGCGATGTCCGCGAAGTGGAGGTTCGCCGCCCACGCGTTGATCGGCAGGCCCGTCGCCTTGGCGATCTCGTCGCCGAACGAGGACGTCTGGAACGGCAGCGACACGACAAAGCCGATGATCAGGGCGACCAGCGCCAGCGTCCCGGATGGCAGCCGGGCGAAATCGGTCAGCCAGCGGACCTCGAGCCGGCGCGGCGCCCCGCGCAGGAACCAGTCGACGAGCACGACTCCGGCCCACGGCGTGACCCAGTACAGGATGAAGAGCAGGTAGCTCTCGAACTTGGCCTGCAGGTCCCCGCCATTCAGGTAAAGCGCGAACAGGAAGCCAAGCACTGCAACGGCCGCCGCTGAGTAGACACGCGGCACGCGCACGCCGGCCGCCTGGAGCGACAGCGATCCGGTGTAGTCATTCATGGCATTGACGGCGACGGTCCCGATGGCGATGGCGATCATCGCCAACGCCCCCAGCAATCCCTTGCCGAGGATGTCGTTGATCGTCCCCACGCCGGCAGCCGAGGCCTTGTCGGCGACGGCCAGGCCGAGGATCTCGATCCAGCCCGCCGACAGAGTGAGGCCAAGGACCGTGTACCAGAAGACCTTGGACCGCGACGAGTCCACCGGCAGGTAGCGGCTGTAATCGGACGCGTACAGGGCCCACGCGACGACGAAGCTCGCGACGATCGCCGTGAACAGGACAAACGCACCGATGCCGTCGAGGCCCGTCATCCCGTCGGCCCGCCCCGTGCTGGCCTGGCCGACAATCGAAACAGTGAGGATCGCGAACATGACGCCGAGCACGATCGCCATGTACTTCTCGAAGGTGTGGATGGCCTCGTAACCGATGACGCCGAGCAGGCCCTGCGCGATGACGACGATGAGCAGGGCTATCGGGAAGGGAAGCCCGGTGAGCAGCGTGATCGCGGCGGCGCCGAAGACGTTGTTGACGCCGTCCCAGCCGATGCAGCTCAACCAATTGAGGAAGCCCGGGACGACGATGCTCTTGCCGAACGGCAGCCGCGCCAGCGGCATCTGGGCCATGCCGGCCGCCGGACCCATCGTCGAAAGGGCGCCGACGAGAACGGACCCCACGAAGTTGCCGACGATGATGGCGAGGATCCCGGTTACGAAGCCCACCTGCAGGAAGTTAGCTGCGGCCAGCGTGCCGATGAAAAACGCCGCCGGTACGAGGTTGGGCGTGAACCAGACCGTGAACAGCCGGCCGACGGACCCGTAACGGGCGTCTTCCGGGATGGGCTCGAAGCCGTGCGCCTCGATGGACAGGTCGCCTTCGTGGGTGGGCATCCCTTCGCGACTCAGGGTGCCAGCGGTCATGCCTCCACTCCTTGTGTGACAGTGCGGGACGACGGCTTGGTGAACGTGACTTCCCGGGTCGTGCCGTCGTGATGGACGAGGCTCTGGGCGGGCTGCGTCTCGGCGACGACCCGACCTCCCCGGACGACCCAGCGGGCCGCCGGCCGAAGACGGATCGCCTCCGCCTCGTCATCGCAGTCGAACACGGCGAAGTTCGCCGGTAGTCCCTCCTTCACCCCCCACGGTAGTTCGGCGGCGCGGGCCGGATTCATCGTGACCATCTCGAACGCCCGATACAGCTCTTTGCGTCCCGTCATCTGGGCGACGTGGACGAGCATGGACAAGGCGTCGAGCATGGACCCGCGGCCCAGTGGGTACCAGGGATCCATGATCGAGTCGTGGCCGCAGGCGACGTTGATTCCCGCTGCGTCGAGCTCCTTGACCCGAGTCATGCCGCGGCGCTTGGGATAGGTGTCGAAACGACCCTGCAGGACGATGTTGTCGAGTGGGTTGGCGACGATCGTCACCCCCGCCCGGCGCAGGATCTGGAGCAGCTTGAACGCATAGGCATCGTTGTACGAGCCCATGGCCGTGGTATGGCCGGCCACCACGCGGCCCTGCATCCCCTCGCGCATCGTGCGTGCCGCGACGACCTCCAGGAAGCGCGATTGATCGTCATCCGTCTCGTCGCAGTGGAGGTCGATCGGCGCGCCGGTCTCGCGGGCGAGGTCGAAGATGAAGTTGACCTCTTCGACCCCGTCCTCCCGGGTCCACTCGTAGTGCGGGATGCCGCCGATGACGTCGCACCCCAGCCGCATCGCCTCGCGCATGAGCTCCTTGCCGTCGGGGAACGAAAGGATTCCGTCCTGGGGGAAGGCGATGAGCCGCAGCTCGACGATGTCGCGGACTTCATCGCGCAGCTCGATCAGGGCCCGCAGGGCGGTCAGCGAGGGGTCGCACACGTCCACGTGGCTGCGGATCAGGCCTGTTCCCTGGGCCACCTCCCACAGGATCGCCTCGCGGGCTCGTGACTTGACGTCCTCGATCGTCAGGGACGGCTTTCGTTCGGCCCACGTGAGGATGCCTTCGATGAGCGTGCCCGACTCGTTGTAGCGCGGCTCGCCGACGGTCAGGACCGCGTCGAGGTGGACGTGTGGATCGACCAGGGCAGGGGACAGGAAGCGTCCCTCCGCCTGCAGCTCCACGTGGTCCGTTGCTCGGATCGAGCCCCGCGGGCCGATCCGCTCGATCCGGGCGCCGTCGACGAAAACGTCGACCGGTTCCGGGCGCGCGCCGCCCGTGGGGTGAACGCGGGCGTCTCGGACGATCAGGCCCATGCGGTGATCACACCATCTCGCTGCCGCTCGACGGCCGGAACGCGGGCGTGAGGATCGGATCGTTGGGGCGACCCGACGGCGGCAGTGTCGTCCCCGGGCCGGGCCGGCGTCAAATTCGATCGCCGGCAGGCCCCCTAGTCAGGGAGTGACGATCAGCGTCCCCACCATGCCATACGCCTCGTGACCGGGCAGATGGCACACATAGGTCAGGGTTGTGGGCCGGTCGAACGTGATCGTCGTGACGCGGGTCGTCCCGGCGTCGATCGAGACCTCCGTGGGACGGCTGTTGTGGTACGGCTCCGTCCCGCTGCGGTGGCGCTCGTGCAGCGCCGCGTCGCCGACGATCCATTCGTGGTCGATGGGATCGCCGTTGTGGATGAGGAAGGTCACCGGGCGGCCCGCCGGCACGGTGACGCTCGACGGCTGGAAATGCGAGTAGCGAATGTTGATGTCGATCGTCAACGGGCCGCTCGAGGCGGCCGCCACTCCGAGCGCGGTGGCTCCGAGCACGCCAGCCGCCAGCGTGACGACTGCCAGGGTGGTGCGCGCGGAGCCGAGCCGGCGGGTCATGTCCGGAACGGTCAGGCGATGGTCGTGGTCGTGGGGCGGCGGCCCAGCATCACCAGGCCGACGAGGACGACACCGATGAGCACGACCGTCAAGGCGATGACGGCGCGCCCCGGATCCATGGTGGTCGTTGCGCCGTCGACGCCCGCAGCGCTGCTCGGCAGCTTCAGGCCGGCGGCAACGAGCGAGGGGGCTTTGGCGCCCGTGGCATCGATGGCCAGGTCGAATTTCAACTGGCCGGCCGTTGCATTGATCCGGACCTGGGTCAGCCAGCCGCTATTGGGGATCCAGCTCATGCCGCGATCGGAGCGCAGGTCGTCCAGGAGGGACGAGCTCGCCGGCGCGAAGTGGGCGAGTTCGAGGCCGTTCAGGCCGATCGGCGAGGGAAGGAGGTTCGGGCGTGCGTCGGTCAGCAGGTACACGTCGGCGTCGATGCGCTCCGCCGCCTGCTTGCCGAGGGCCAGGATGCGGAGGGGCACCCACGGGTTGTCAGTCGGGATCGTGAGGTGGACGGGGGTGCCGTCGCCGACGCGCTGGCCGCGAGCCGCGGCGGCGTCGCCGTCAAATGCGGCGGCCAGGAAGATCGGGCTTCGGTTGGCGTAGAAGTCGAGGACCTCCGGCGCGTCGGGCGGAAGGCGGAAGCCGTGCGACTTGGCCCACGCGCCGATGTCGGCGGCGCCGCCTCGCAGGACGGTCAGGTCGAGGGCGTCGATGCGGACCTTCATGAGCTCTTCCGCGCCGCTGGCGGCGGGAACAGCCGCCCGGAACAGGTCCTCGCTGACCGGGCTGGTCTCGCGGATGAGCCGCTGGAGGGTCCAGTCGCCACCCTTCTCGACGCTGGTCGGGATGCCGGGAAGGGGGTGATGGAGCCGAACTTGCCGCCGCCACCGGCGAACTGGAAGGCCGTGATGTAGTGCTCCACGCCGTCGTGGTAGCCGGCCAGGGTGGTGGTCCGGAGCAGGTTGACCGCCCCGTTGGGGCCGATCAGGCCGCCACACGCTGCCATCGGGCCTGCAGTGAGGGTGAGAACCGCGATGGACACCAGCGTGGCGCCGAATGCACTGCCGAGTCGCCGCATGACGCGGACCTCCTGGCCTGGACGTGGGTTGGCCGGCCGATCGTTGGGGCCAAGACTCCGCCCGTCGCGGCAGGGTTCCCGGGGCAAGCCGGGGCTGGATTCCCGGCCAGCTGGGGCTGGTCACCCACGCGGCGGTCGGCTATCCTGCCGCTCGATGACTCCGAATGCGCCGCGGATGCTCACCGTCGTGGTGGCCGTCGTCCTGCTCGTGATCGGGGCGATCCTGGCCCTGCCGATCGCGCAGGGAGCCAACCTGCTGGAGCCGCTGGCCAAGGCGCTCGCGCCACTTGGGGTCCATTTCGACCGCCAGCTCGGCTACATCCTGCTGCTGGTCGGCGACCTGCTGCTCATCGTCGGTTCGCTGGTACGGGGACTCTGACGATGCGAACGCGGGCCAACCACGCGCCCACGATGCTCACCATCCTCGTGGCGATCGTCCTGGTGATCGCGGGGGTGCTGGGGACGTTCCTGAATTACTTGCCGAACCAGGTGGGCGTGATCGCCTTCATCGTGGCCGGTGTCCTGGTCCTGGTCGGGGTCCTCGTCCGCGGCATCTGATCCCGCCGCGGCCCTTGGCCGCGCCGCCGCGGCATTTTCTTGGGTGCGCCCCGCGCATTTGGCCGCGCGCCGCGTCAGCCGGTCATGAACAGACGGACGACCGAAGCCAGGACGATCAGTCCCGCCAGGGCGACGAATCTCGCCATTCTGCTGACGCTCCGATCGCGCAACGCGTAGCGCGCGATGGGCAGCGCCGCGAGGGCGAGCGCGGCATAGACGAAGTGCAGCGCCTCCGATGGGCGATGGCCAAGCAGCAGGAGGGCGAGGCCGGCGAGCGAAGCTGCAACGGTCGATCCGAGCAGGCCGAGGATCGCCAGGTCCAGGAGGCGGTACGATTCCGTTCGACCCGCTGCCGCCGGCAGCGCCGCGGCCACGACCGCGACCGCACCGGCGACCGCAATCCAGGCGAGCGCGGCATGGAGCTCGGCCATGATCGGCACGGTAGCGCATGGCGACCGCGAAGTCGTCATCGTGCGGCCGGCGTGAGGTCGTCGCGCCGGGCGGTCGGGGGATGGCTGGCCGCGATCGCGGTGAGCGGCGGGTTGCTGTTCGCGGCTGCAGCGGCGTCCGCCGCACCGTCGGAGCCTCCGTCTGGCGGCGCCGTCCGTGACGATGCCGCGACGCTCTACCTCCAGAACTGCGCCAGCTGCCACGGGCCACAAGGGCAGGGCGGCAATGGCGGTCCGTCGCTGATCGGCGCTGGTGCGGCCGCCGCGGACTTCTACCTGCGCACAGGGCGCATGCCACTCGGCGCGCCGGGCCAGCAGCCGGTCCGCCAGCAGCCGAAATTCAGCGATGCCCAGATCCAGGCGCTCGTCGATTACGTCGCCTCGTTCGGACAGGGTCCCTCAATCCCGCAGGTCAGTTCAGGCGGCGACGTCCATCGCGGCTGGCAGCTCTACACCGCCAACTGCGCCGCGTGCCACGCCGCGACCGGAGCGGGGAACGCCGTCGGCGGCGGGTTCGTGGCGGTCGGGCTGGGACGGGCCACGCCGACCCAGATCGGCGAGGCGGTGGAGATTGGCCCTGGCGTCATGCCGCGCTTCGCTTTCTCGGCGGCCGACCGCGACGCGATCGTCGCCTACCTCGAATACCTGCGCACGGCGCCGACGCCGGGCGGGGCGCCCATCGGTGGGATCGGGCCCGTGGCGGAAGGATTTGTAGCCATCGTGCTGGGACTGACCGCGGTCCTCCTTATCGTTCGCTTCGTGGGCCGGCGGACGGCAGCATGAGCGAGCGGCGCGCGGAACGGCTGGTCCTGCTGTCGTTCGCGGTGTCGTTCCTGGCGGGCATCGGGCTCCTGGGCCTGTACCTGGGCGGCGGGCAGACGCAGGTCGAAGGCGTGCTCCTGACGCTGTGCCTCGGCGGAATCGGGGTCGGCATCGTGCTGTGGGGCCAGCGGCTCATGGAATCGCGGATCCATGTCGAGGAGCGACCGCCGGTCGGCACGGACCCAGCCCGGATCAAGGACCTCGCCGACGCGCTCCAGGAGGAGGCTGGGTTCAGTCGCCGGACGATGCTCATCCGCGCGCTGGCGGGCGCGTTTGCCGGCCTGGGGGCGGCGCTTGCCATCCCCGTCTTCTCGCTCGGGCCTGCTCCCGGCCGGGCCCTGTTCGAGACGTCCTGGAAGGCGGGGGCTCCATTGGCGGTCGCGGGCGGACGGCCGCTCCGCCCGGAGGACCTCCCGTTCGACGGCGTCCTGACCGTGTTTCCCAACGGAGACGACAGCGACCCGAATGCGGCCGCACTGCTCATCCACGTCGATCCAGGTCAGCTGCAGCTGCCCGCCGACCGAGCCGCGTGGGCGCCGAACGGCTACGTCGCCTATTCGAAGATCTGCACCCACGCCGGCTGCCCGGTTGGCCTGTTCCGGGCCGCGGAGCACACCCTGATCTGTCCCTGCCACCAGTCCGAGTTCGACGTTCTGCGCGGAGCCGTGCCGATCTCTGGACCCGCGGCGCGCGCGCTGCCGCAGCTGCCGATCCAGCGCCAGGCGGACGGCACGTTCGTCGCCCTGGGCGACTTCCCGGAACCTGTGGGCCCCAGTTTCTGGAACGTGCACCAGGCGCCACCCACGTGAGTGCCAAGCGGGAGGTCCAGCGCGCCGCCAAGCCAACGGAGCTCGAGCGGCTCGCGGCGTGGCTCGACTCGCGGACCGGCATGGCCGGCGTGGTGCGCTCCGCGCTGCGCAAGGTCTTCCCCCGACCACTGGTCGTTCCTGCTTGGCGAGGTCGCGCTCTTCTGCTTCATCATCCTGCTCGCCACCGGCACGTTCCTGACCTTTTTCTACGTCCCGAGCTCCGCCCCGCTGACCTACGGCGGCCCCTACGAGCCGTTGCGCGGCGCGACCGTGTCGGCGGCGTTCGATTCGGTCATGCGCTTGAGCTTCGAGGTGCGGGCCGGCCTGCTGATGCGCCAGATCCACCACTGGACGGCGCTCATCTTCGTGGCCGTCGTCATCGTCCACCTGTGCAGGGTCTTCTTCACCGGCGCGTTCAGGCGACCGCGCGAGCTCAATTGGCTGGTCGGTTTCACGCTCCTCGTCCTGGCGATGGGCGACGGGTTCACCGGCTATTCGCTGCCCGACGACCTGCTCTCCGGGACAGGTGCGCGGATTGCCTATTCGGCCGTCCTGGCGATCCCGTTCATCGGCCCATGGGCGGCGTCGCTGATATTCGGGGGCGAGTTCCCGACGGCGGCCCTCATCAGCCGCTTCTTCGTCATCCACATCTTCCTGCTGCCTGGCCTCTTCATCGGGCTGATCACCGCTCACCTGGCCCTGCTCGTGATCCACAAGCACACCCAGTTCCGCGGCGGTCCGGCGCGCGAGACGAACGTCGTGGGGCGCCACTTCTGGCCCACCCAGGTCTTCCTGTCGACCGGGCTGTTCTTCCTGACGGCGGCGCTCGTCTCGCTCATCGGCGGGCTGTTCCAGGTCAACCCGATCTGGGCCTATGGGCCGTTCAACGCCGCGGTCGTCGCCTCGCCTGCCCAACCGGACTGGTATCTCGGCTGGCTCGACGGCTCATTGCGGATCTTTCCGCCCATCGAGCCGACGATCCTGGGCATCACCATCCCCTCGCCGTTCATTCCGGGCGTGGTCATCCCGACGATCCTGTTCACGCTGGTCGCCCTGTGGCCGTTCGTCGAGGCGCGCATCAGCGGCGACCACCGCGAGCATCACCTGCTGGATCGGGTCTGGGAGTACCCCGTTCGCACCGCGACCGGGATCGCAATCCTGACCCTGTTCGGCGTGCTGACCCTTGCCGGCGGCAACGACGTCATCGCCTTCTACTTCGCGAGCGACGTGGGCACGCTGACGGTCTTGTTCCGCTTGCTGGCGCTGATCATGCCCGTCGTGGCGTGGCTGGTGACCTGGCGGATTTGTCGGGCCTTGCTGGCCCGCGGCCGTGCAGCGGCCGCCGGCCATGCGCATGCGGCTGGGGTGGCCTTGCGGCGGACCCCGAGCGGCGGCTTCGAGGACCACGAGCCGTGAAGCGGCGCCGCCTGCCATCGGTCGTTGCCTGGGCGATCCTCGCCGTCGCGGTTGCGGGCTGCCTTCCGGCCGCGGCAACTGCGGAGGGACGCGACATCGGCGCGCTGTACGGCGGGTTCATCGCCATCGCCGCCGTCGTGGCGGCGATCGTCTTCGGCCTGACGACGTGGTCGATCATTCGCTACCGCCGCCGGCCGGGCGACGGGCTGCCGCCGCAGATCACCGGCAGCTGGCGGCTCGAGGCGCTGTGGACCGGGCTGCCGGTCCTGACGGTGCTGGGGCTGTTCGCCGCCACGCTGGTCGTCCTGGGCGCGGTTTCGGCGACGTCCGACCATCCGGGCGCTCGAATCCGGGTCGAGGCGTTTCGCTGGGGCTGGACGTTCACCTACCCCGACGACGGCGTGCGCATCAGCGGCATCGGTGGGCCGGGGCCGGAGATCGAGGTGCCGGTCGGCGAACCGATCCTGATCACGATCGCCTCGGCCGACGTCGCTCACGCCTTCTACGTGCCGCAGTTCCTGTTCAAGCGGGACGCGATCCCGGGCCGCGAGTCGTCGTTCCAGTTCACCGTCCAGGATCCCGGCACCTACCGCGGCCAGTGCGCGGAGTTCTGCGGCATCGGCCACTCGCGCATGCCGTTCGCGCTGCGCGCCGTGCCGCGCGCCGAGTACGACGCCTGGCTGGCCAACCAGCGGGCGGCCGGCCCGAGCCCGGCGGGGCCGGCCGGCCCGAGCC
>JALZAF010000099.1 GCA_030948505.1 Chloroflexota bacterium | reverse complement strand
GTGTAGGAGCCCGGGGGACGCGTCGCGGCGCGTTGCGCGATGGTCGTCCAGAGCGACTCGAGCCAGCCGAAACCCTGGGCCGCGGCACCCGGGTCGGCGGATCCATCGGCGTCGAAGCAGCTGCGGGTCCCTGTGTGGCACGTCGGGCCCGTCGGTTCGGCGGTCACGAGCAGAGCGTCGGCGTCGCAGTCGGTGGCAATCGAGACCAGGCGCAGGACGTTGCCGCTCGCCTCGCCCTTGCGCCAGAGGCGGTCTCGCGATCGGGAGTGGAAATGGACGTCGCCCGTCGTCAGCGTCGCTGCCAGCGCCTCGGCGTCCATCCAGGCGAGCATCAGCACCCGGCCGTCAGCGGCGTCCTGGACGATCGCCGGCGCCAGGCCATCCGCCCCGAAGCGGACGTCGGGCGCCTTTCCAGCTGCGATGGTGCTCATGCCGCCGGCAGCAGGCGGACCGGCAGCCCCGCAGCCGCCATGGCCGCCTTGACCGCGCCGATCGAGTGGATCCGGCGATGGAAGATCGAGGCTGCAAGGACGGCGTCCGCGCCACCGTCGCGGACGGCCGCCACGAAGTCCTCCGGGCCCGACGCTCCGCCCGAGGCGATCACCGGGACGGGTACCCGGGAGCTGATGGCGCGCAGCAGCTGCGTGTCGAAGCCGCTCCTCGTTCCGTCACGGTCGATCGAGGTCACCAGCAGCTCGCCGGCCCCCAGGTCCACCGCCCGCTCCGCCCAGGCCACCGCATCGAGGCCGGTCGCATCGCGCCCGCCGCGAACGGCGACTTCCCAGGCGGTGCTGGTCATCTCGGCCGAAGGCCGCCTACGGGCATCGATGGCCACCACCACCGCCTGGCGCCCGAACCTGGCGGCACAGCGCGAGATGAGGGTCGGGTCTGCAACAGCCGCCGTGTTCAGCGACACCTTGTCGGCTCCCGCCCGCAGGACGTCGCGCATCTCGATCACCGTGCGCACGCCGCCGCCCACGGTCAGCGGGATGAACGCCCGGCGGGCGGTCCGCTCGACGATGTCGAGCAGCGTGGCGCGGCCGGCCGGTGCTGCCGTGATGTCCAGGAAGACGAGCTCGTCGGCGCCTTCGGCGGCGTAGCGTTCGGCAAGCTCTGGCGGGTCGCCCTCGTCGACCAGGTCGACGAAACGCGTGCCCTTGACGACCCGCCCGTCGGCCACGTCGAGGCACGGGATGACACGGCGGCGGAGCATCAGCTCGCCTTCCGCGCGGTGCCGGGCAGCGCTGACCGACGGCCGGAGGCGCGCCCGGCCGACCTGGCATTGATTCCCACGGCCAGCTGCACGAAGTTGGCGAGCAGGCGAAGCCCGTCGGCCCCGCTCCGCTCGGGATGGAACTGGACACCGAACAGCGCGTCGCGCGCGACGGCGGACGCAAACGGCCGCCCGTGCACCGTGTCGGCGATGACGACGTCGGCGGCCCTGGGTCCGGTCGGCAGTCCCGCGTAGGAGTGGACGAAGTAGAAGTCCGCATCGGCCGCGATGCCGTCGAACAGCGGGTGCTCGCGGCGTCGGACGACCTGGTTCCAGCCGATGTGGGGGAGCGTCGGGGCGTCCACGAGGCGAACGGTGGGGCCGCCGATGACGCCCAGCGTGGCCGTGCCGTCCTCCTCGCTCGCGTCGAACAGGAGCTGCAGGCCCAGGCAGATCCCGAGGTACGGCCGCCCGGCGCCGATCCAGTCGAGGATCGGATCGACGAGGCGAGCGCGGGCCAGCCGGCTCATCGCCGGGCCTGCCGCGCCCACGCCTGGCACCACGAGGGCGGTCAAGCGATCAAGCTCGTCGCGCTGGCGGACCAGCCGCACCTCGGCACCCACGCCCGTCAGGGCCTGGTCGATGCTGACGAGGTTTCCGGCGCCGTAGTCGATGACGCCCACCACGGGCAGCGCGCGCATCAGCCAGCCGCTCCCTTGGTCGAGGCAACGCCGTCGCGTCGCGGGTCGCGCTCGCACGCCTCGCGCAGGGCGCGGCCGAGGGCCTTGAACGCGGCCTCCGCCAGGTGGTGGTCGTTGCGGCCGGTGCCGCGGACGTGGACGGTTGCACCTGCCGCGCGGGCAAACGCCTCGATCGCGTGCTCGACCAACTGCAGCGACAGGGTCCCCGCCCGCTCCCCGCGGAACGGCAGGTCGACGACCGCGTACGGCCGCCCCCCGACGTCGACCACGGCCGTGGCCACGGACTCGTCCATCGGCACGCTGGAGTCTCCTAAGCGGCGAATTCCCGTCCGGTCACCCAGCGCCTCGGCGAACGCGGCTCCCAGCACGAGCGCCACGTCCTCCACGGTGTGGTGGTCGTCGACGTCGAGGTCGCCGGTCGCCGTGATGTCGAGGTCGAACAGGCCGTGGTGACCAAGCGACGTGAGCAGGTGATCGTAGAACCCGACGCCGGTCGCGACGCTGGCGGCCCCCGCGCCATCGAGGGCGACGGACACGGTGACGCTCGTCTCCCGGGTTCTCCGCGAGACGGTGACCCGGCGGGGTGCGGTGGCGACCACGTCGAGGGTGCCGAGGGGGGTCGTCATCGGACGTCCCCGGCAAGCTCCCTGGCCGCAGCCAGCAGTCGGTCGTTCTCGGCCGCGTCTCGAATCGTGACGCGCAGGTGGTCGGCCAGCGGGTGTCCGGCGCCGAAGGTGCGCGGCACGAGCCCTCGGCGAAGCAGCCCTTCTGCCACGGCGGCGGCACGGTCCGCCGAACCGAATCCGGCCAGCAGGAAGTTCGTCACCGACGGGCCGACATCCCAGCCGGCTTCCCGCAGGCCCTCGGCCAGGCGATCACGCTCGCGCTCGACGCGGGTCAGGTTCGCGTCGAGGACGCCCTCGTCCGATAACGCCTCGGTGACGATCGAGACCGACACGGACGACACGGACCCCGGGGGACGGTATGGCGCAATGGCCGCAATGGTCTCCGGCCTGGCGACGGCGAACCCGACCCGCAGCCCGGCCAGGGCATAGGCCTTGCTGGCTGTTCGGACGACGACCAGTCGCGGATAGCGATGGCGGAGGCCGAGCAGCGAGCCGCCGACGAACTCGGCGTAGGCCTCGTCGAGGACGACGACGGGCGCGGGCCTCGCGTCCCCCTCGGCGTCAGCGCCCAGGTCACCGAGCAGAGCCCCGATCGTCCCCGGGGGCTCCGGCAGCGCGGTTGGGTTGTTCGGGCTGCACAGCCAGACGAGGTGGGCGGTGCGGGCGGCGGCACGGACGGCGGGCAGGTCCAGCGCCCAACCCTGCGTGGCCGGGAGGCGCGGGACCGCGATCACGCGCGCACCACGCTGGTCGGTGATGACGCGGTACATGGCGTAGGTCGGGGTGGGGACGACGGCCGCGCCGCCGGGCGGCAGGAACGCCTTGCCGATCAGGTCGAGAATCTCGTCCGCGCCGGCCCCGACCAGGATCTCGTCGCGACCGACGCCGTAGCGGGCGGCGGCCGCGTCGACGAGGCGGCGGTAGTCGGACGGCGGGTATTCGGACAGGGGAGCCGCGAACCGGCCCCCCGCCAGAACGCGCGAGGCGACCTCCGGCGGTGTGGGCGACGTGTTCAGGTCGAAGCGAATGATGGCTTCGACCGGCAGGCCGTAGCGGGCGGCCACTTCCTCGTCCGTGGCCTCCCAGCTATAGGAGGCCGGAGCGTTCGGCGGAGTCCATGTCACCGGGGTCTGCGTCATTGCGTGCCGCCGCCACTCGTGCCGCGGAACCGGATCTCGACCGCCTCGCGGTGCGCAAGCAGGCCCTCCGCGCCGGCCAGCGTGCCGATCGTCTCGCGGATCGAGGCCAGGCCTTCGCGCGTGATGCGCTGAACCTGCACGAACTTGCCGAACGTCTCGACGGCCAGTGCCCCTCGTGCCCGGGCCAGCCCGCCGGTGGGCAGGACATGGTTGGCGCCGCTGGCGTAATCGCCCGCCGATTCGGGTGCCCAGGGGCCGACGAAGATCGAGCCGGCATTGCGGATCGCGGCGACGGTCCCTTCGAGCGGGTCGACGTCGACCGACAGGTGCTCCGGCGCATAGGCGTTGACGAAGCCGATTGCCGCCGCGAGATCGGGGGCCAGCGCGATCGCGCCATGATCGGCGAGGGCGCGCTCGAGGATCGCTCGGCGCGAGGCGGTTGCGAGCTGTCGGGCGACTTCGGTTTCGACGGCGTCGGCGAAGGCCGGGTCGGTCGTGACGAGGATGGCCGGCGAATCGGGGCCGTGCTCGGCCTGGGTGATGAGGTCCGCTGCAACGCGCGCCGGGTCCGCCGGCGGCGCGGCGAGGACCATGCCTTCCGATGGCCCGGCCGGAAGGTCGATGCTGACCTCACCGGCCAGCTGGAGTTTGGCCGCGGTGACCCAGGCATTGCCCGGGCCGACGATCAGATCCACCGGCGCCAGCCCCTGATCCGGCAGCCCGAAGGCGAGCGCTCCGATGGCCTGGGCGCCGCCGGCGACGACGAAGGCGTCGACCTCCAGCAACCCCGCGGCACCCAGGAGCACCGGGTTGACTATTCCCGCCGCGTCCGCGGGGGAGGCGACCACGATCGTGCCCACGTCGGCGACCCCGGCGGGGACGACCGTCATGACCAGCGATGACGGATAGGGCGCCGAGCCGCCGGGCACGTAGCAGCCGAGACGGGCGACCGGATTCCAGCGGCGCTCGATTTCGATCCCGGTCGCGACGCGCGTCACGCTGGTCCGCGGCAGCTGGGATTCGGCGAAGCGACTGACGTTGGCGATGGCCTGCTCGAGGGCTCGCCGGATCTCCGCGCTGAGGCGGTCGCGGGCTGCGACGAGCTCCTCGCGTTGCAGGATCAGGCGTCCATCGGCGAGCCCGCCGCCGTAGCGAGCATTTGCCGCTCGCACGGCCGCCTCGGGGTCGAGTCGGACTGCGTCGAGGATCGCCCTGGCGCCGTCGCGGACGGCCCGGTCGGGGACCGCGCCACGCCGGGCAAGCGCGCGGACCTGGGCTGCCGCTGCCGGATCCGCGGCGGCGGCGCCGAGGTCGATGCGGCGCAGGCGGAGCGAGGACGGGGCGACGCTCACGGCACGATCTTCTCGATCGGCAGCACCAGGATGCCCGACGCTCTAGCGGCCTTGAGTCGCGGCAACAGGCCCCACACGTC
>JALZAF010000091.1 GCA_030948505.1 Chloroflexota bacterium | reverse complement strand
GTGCTGGGCATCGATCCGTTCGACCAGCCCAACGTCGAGGAAGCGAAGGAACGCACCCGCCAGCTGCTGGCCGGGCACGCCGCGGGCAACGGTGCCGCGGGCAACGGGGCCGCAGGCAAAGGGGCCGCGGCCCTCGCGCCCACCGCGCCACTGGCGACGGCGGGCCCGCTGGCGCTGTTCGGCGACGCCGCCCTGCGCCTGACGGGCGAGAACGGTTCGCTGGTCGGCGAGCTGCGTCGCCACCTGGCCCGGCGCAAGCCAAACGCATACCTGGCGATCCAGGCATTCATCGCCCCGACCCCCGCGCGCGACGATGCGTTCGCCCGAATCCGGACGCTCTTGCGCGACCGGACGCGCCGCGCCACGACGGCCGGCTACGGGCCGCGCTTCCTGCACTCAACTGGCCAGCTCCACAAGGGCGGCGCGCCGATCGGCTGGTTCATCCAGCTCACATCCGACCATCCGCACGACCGCCCCATCCCTGGCTGGCCGTACAGCTTCGGCCAGCTCATCGACGCGCAGGCGCGGGGTGACTTCGAAGCGATCGAGGCCCACGACCTGCCGATCGTCCGCGTGCACCTGGGGCCGGATCCGGACGCGGGCATCGCCGCCCTCGAGGCGGCCCTCGCCGAGGCGCTGTCCACGCCAAGCTCGGAGGGCTGATCGCCATGCGGATCGGATTCATCGGGCTCGGCCGGATGGGCGCGAACATGGTCCGCCGGCTGCTGCGCGACAAGCACGAGATCGTGGCCTACAACCGCACCGCCGAGAAGACGAAGGAGATCGCGGGCGAGGGCGCCGACGCGGCGTTCTCGATCGCCGAGCTGGTCGCCAAGCTGAAGAAGCCACGCGCCGTCTGGATCATGGTCCCCGCCGGCGACGCCACCGAGGCCCAGATCCAGGAGTTGCTCGAGCACCTCGAGCCGGGCGACACGATCGTGGATGGCGGCAACACGAACTTCCATGACGACCAGCGGCGCCACCCGGTGCTCAAGGCCCGCGGCATCGAGTACATCGACGCCGGCGTGTCGGGCGGCATCTGGGGCCTCGCCAACGGGTTCTGCCTGATGGTCGGCGGCGACCCGGCGCCGGTGAAGCGGCTCGAGCCGGTCTTCATTTCGCTCGCGCCGAAGGACGGTTATCTCCACGTCGGCGGCCCGGGCGCCGGGCACTACGTGAAGATGGTCCACAACGGCATCGAGTACGGCCTCATGCAGTCGTATGCGGAGGGCTTCGAGATCATGCACGCCAGCGACTACGAGCTGAACCTGGCGGCCATCTCCACGTTGTGGAATCACGGCTCCGTCGTGCGCTCGTGGTTGCTGGAGCTGGCCGAACGCGCCTTCGCCGATGACCAGGACCTGACCCACATCAAGGGCTGGGTGGCCGACTCCGGCGAGGGTCGCTGGACGGTCCAGGAGGCCATCGACAAGGACGTCCCCGCGCCGGTCATCACGCTGTCGCTGCTGACTCGGTTCCGATCGCGCCAGGACGACTCATACGGGGCGAAGGTTCTTGCGGCACTCCGAAATGAATTTGGTGGGCACGAGGTGAAAACCGAGTGAACGGGCACCCTCAGCGTCAGGCCGGCCACTCGCTCACCGAGGTCGAAGGCGGAGCCCTGCGACGCCATTCGCCCGAGGTTCACGAAGTGAAGACCGAGTGACAGCGCTTCGATGAGTGAGGCGCCGCCGAAACGGGCCAAGACCCGGGCGAAGACCGGGAATGCGCCGGCGCAAGCGGCCAAGGCGCCGACCAGGGCCATGCCCGGCGACGAGCGCGCGGAGCCCGAGTCGGAGCCTGACCGCGTCACCCACCCATCGCCGCGACCCAAGGACGCGCCGCGAACGATGCGCGAGCTGCGCCTGTGGCGGCACAGCCATCGCAAGTCGCCCTCGCGGACGCTCGAGAACCCGCTCCGCGAGGGACTCCGCCTCGAGCGCGTCCCGGATCCGGCCGCGGTCGTGCTCTTCGGGGCTACCGGCGACCTCGCCCACCGCAAGGTTGTGCCGGCGCTGTACCAGTTGTGGCGGACGAACCTGCTGCCGCACGAGTTCACGCTGCTCGCCATCGGCCGGCGGGAGTACGACGACGAGACGTTCCGCGCTGAGATCCGTGGCGCGTTGGAGAAGTACTCGCGGGTGTTGCCCCTCGACGAGGCGGCGTGGAAGGCATTCAGCGAGCGGATCGCCTACCAGCGCTGCGACTTCAGCGACCCCCGCGGGTTCGATGTCCTGGCCCGCCGGCTGGGGGAGATCGACCGGGATCAGGGCACCCGCGGCAATCATCTCTACTACCTGGCTACGCAGCCGTCCGCCTTCTCCGAAATCATCGCCCAGCTGGGCCGGGTCGGGCTCGATCACGAGGTCCACGGCGGCGGCTGGCGGCGGGTCGTCATCGAGAAGCCGTTCGGCCATGACCTCGAATCCGCCCATCGCCTCAACAAGGAGGTCGCCCGCGTCTTCCGCGAATCGCAGGTCTACCGGATTGACCACTACCTGGGCAAGGAGACCGTCCGCAACCTGCTCGTCTTCCGCTTCGCCAACGGGATCTTCGAGCCGATCTGGAATCGCCGCCACATCGATCACATCCAGATCACCGTGGCCGAGTCGATCGGTGTCGAGGGCCGCGGTGCGTTCTACGAGGAAACGGGCGCCTCGCGCGACGTGCTGCAGAACCACCTGCTGCAGCTGATGAGCCTGGTGGCCATGGAGCCACCGGCCACATTCGAAGCGGACCCATTGCGCGAGGAGAAGGTCAAGGTTCTGCGGGCCGTGGCGGAGGAGCCGCGCGAACAGCTCGTGCAGGACGTCGTTCGGGGCCAGTACGGCCCCGGTTGGGTTGCGGCGCAGAAGGTGCCCGGCTACCGCGAGGAGCCGGAGGTCGACCCGCAGTCGGAAACCGAGACCTTCATCGCCGCCAAGCTGCTGATCGACGACTGGCGCTGGTCGGACGTGCCGTTCTACCTGCGAACCGGCAAGCGGCTGCCGAAACGGGCGACGGAGATCGCCGTCCAGTTCAAGGAGGTCCCCCACAAGCTGTTCCGCGAGAGCGCGACGGACCCGGAGCCGAACCTGCTGGCGATGCGGATCCAGCCGGACGAGGGGATCATGCTGCGCTTCGCGGCCAAGGTCCCGGGCCTGGGCATCGACGTCCGGTCGGTGACGATGGACTTCAGCTATGGCTCGGCGTTCGCGGTCGACTCGCCCGACGCATACGAGACGCTGATCCTCGACGCCCTGCTCGGCGACGCGTCGCTGTTCACCCGGGCCGATGAAGTCGAGGAGGCGTGGCGAATCGTCGACCCGATCATCGACGCCTGGGCCGACGGCCCACCGCCCGAATTCCCCAGCTATGAGGCCGGCACGTGGGGGCCACCGGAGGCCGACGAATTGATGGCCAGGGATGGCCGCCGCTGGCGTCGAATATGAGGGTCGCCGTTGGGACGGCCTGGTTCGATGGTTGAAGGTCCCTCGGGCGGGAACGGTCGAGGCAATGGGCGGGCCGCCGGCCACGTCGGCGAGATCCTCGCGGTCGGGACGCGGACGCCGGGCAGTGGTCGCATCGCATTGGCCGAGGCGGCCAAGCCGGGCGAGCCGATCCTGCGCTGGCGGTCGCGCGCCCACAGCATCGAGGAGATCGAGCAGGAGCTGACCCGAATCTGGGCGGAGCCCGATCTCCAGAGCCAGGTTGACGGCCAGCCCGGCCGCCACGTCGCCGCGCGGACGAGTGTCATGAACCTCGTCGTCATCGCCCGCCGGCCGGAGGTCGGCGAGCGCTCCGCGGCGACGATCCAGCAGCTGACCGGGCGCCACCCGTCGCGCACGATCATCGTCTCGACCGCCGACCCGGACGGTCCGTCCTGGCTGGACGCGCAGGTCCAGGCCCACTGCGTCCTGCCACGGGAGGACGCGCCTGAGATCTGCGCCGAGATGATCTACCTCACGGTCGGCGGCGAGAGCGGACGGCACCTGCCCGCGATCGTGGCCCCGCTGCTGATCCACGACCTGCCGGTGACGATCTGGTGGCCGGGCGAACCCTCGTTCGGCACGCAGCAGGCCAACGACATCCTGGCGACCGCGGACCGCCTCGTGGTCGATGGGTCGACGTGGAGTGAGGATGGCCTGGCGAGACTGTGCCAGCTGGCCGAGCTGCTGGACACGACGTCCCTGGCCGTCCGCGATTTCGCCCTCGTCCGGCAGTCCCGATGGCGAGAGGCGATCGCCTCCATCTTCGACCTGCCGGAGTTCCTGCCCTACCTCCGCTCGATGCGCCGGATCGCGGTCGCCTACGCCAGTCACGACGAGACTGGCGTGCAGGGCTCGACCAACGTCGTCAAGCCCATCTACCACGTCGCCTGGCTCTGCTCGCGCCTGAACCTGCGGGTGACGAAGCCGCTGACGCCGATCCCGGGCAAGGTCGCGGCGCGCCCGGCGGGCCGGACCCAGCCAAGCTCCCCGCCGACGATGTGGCGCGGCCTTGCGGCGAGGCTCAGCGACGGACGATCCGACGTCGCGGTCGTGGTCCGGCCGGTCCTGTCGCGGATGCCGTCGGGCACGACGCTGCGGGTCGAGCTGCTGGCGGACCGCCGCGGCTCCGAACTGCGAGCGGACGTGACGGCGGAGCAGGAGTCGGTCCATGTCCGGGTCTGGGTCGACGGCATCGAGGCCCTCGACCGGCACTTCGTGGCGCCCCGCCGGACGGACGTGGACCTGCTGGCGGAGGCCATCGAGTCGGGCGGCAAGGACCCGGTTGCGGTGGGCACGCTGCGAACGGCCGCCGCGCTGGCCGCGACGCCGCCGCCAAACGGGAAGCGGGCGTGAACGGCGAGGCGCGGGTGGAGGTCCTGGCGGATGCCGAGTCAGTTTCGGCTTCCGCGGCAGAGCAGATTGCGACGATCCTGCGCCGGGCCACGGACGACCACGGCCGCGCCGACTGGACGACGACGGGCGGCTCCACGCCGGCCGGGATCTACCGCCACCTCGCGACACCGCCGCTGCGCGACCGCGTGACCTGGCCCGCCGTGCACCTGTGGTGGGGCGACGACCGTTACGTCCCGCGCGACCACCCGCTGTCGAACGTGCTGCCCGCGGACCAGATCCTGCTGGAGGCAACTGCGCGGGCTGGGCTATCCGGCACGGGCGCAACAGGCGGCGACGTCATCACCGGGCGGGAGCCGGCCGCAGACATCCCGATCGACAACATCCACGCCATGCCGATGGGGGCCGCCATCGGCGAGAACCGCGGGCCGGCCTGGGTCGCCGCCCGCTACGAGGCAGAGCTCCGGTCGGCGGGCCTCGACGTCGAGAGCGGCTGGCCGGTCTTCGACCTGGTGCTGCTGGGCGTCGGGCCGGACGGGCATGTCCTGTCCGTGTTCCCGGGCTCGGATGCCTTCGACCGGCCCGAGTGGGTCCTGCCGGTGCCTGCGCCCACCCACATCGAGCCGAAGGTGACCCGGGTGACCCTCAACCCCCACGTCCTCGACGTGGCGAGATCCGTGCTCGTGGTGGCCCACGGGGCGGGCAAGGCGGCGATCCTGGGCGAGGTCTTCGGGCCGACCAGGGACGCCCGCCGCTGGCCGGCCCAGCTCGCGCGCCGGCCTGGAGCGACGTGGCTGCTCGACGAGGCGGCTGCCGCACGACTGCCGCAGGCGGTTTCGGGTCGCCGAACCTGACCGTCGGGCCGTTCGCCGGTCCCCCCACGCGCGGGGACCCGGTGGTGCGCCGGTGCACAAAGGACCAAGGGTTTCCCCGGGTGGCTCGATCAGGCCGTAGCCGGCGGCTGCTGCCCGGCCGACGATGGCTGCGTGATGAACTTCCTGTCGCTGTCTGCCCGTGCCCGGACCCTGGCCATCGCGGCGACGCTCTCCGTCGCCCTGCTCGGGACCGGCGCCGCACCGGCGGCCGCCTGGACCTCGTCCAGCGGCACCCTCTACCCGTCGAGCATGCGAATCGCGGGCACCACCATCCCGACCGTCGTCGTGGAGGTTCCGGTCTGGGACCTGCAGGCCAACACCAACGGCATCTGCACGATGGGTGCGACCCTCGTGGTCAAGAACGCGCAGGGCACCTTCAATGCCATGAACTACCTCAATGTCGCCCAGTCGTGCGGCATGAAGGTCATCTTCGCCTTCCCCGACACGGTCAACTACTCGCTGGGAACGGTCTACCCGTCGCGCGTCGCGGCCTGGGTCAACCAGGTCAAGAGCCACCCTGCCACGTGGGGTTACATGTCGGTCAAGGAGCCGAACCTGAGCCGCGTCAGCGCGGCCGAGATCCGCTCCCTGTACAACGCCTACAAGGCAGCCGACCCGAACCATCCGGTGATGGCGCTGTTCGGCGACATCCCGCACTTCGGCTCGAGCACCAACCCGTACACGGCCGGCATGGCCAACGTGGTCATGGTCGACTGGTATCCGGTCGAGACGACGAACGGGTCGAACACCACGTATCTGGCCGGCGCGACGACCTGGTTTCCCAAGGTCAAGGCCTACGTCCAGAAGGTCACCCCGGGCACGCCGATCTGGCTGATGGTCCAGACGCACAAATACCTCAAGCCGGCGACGCACAAGAAGCAGCGACCCAGCTGGACCCTGCTCAACCGGCAGGTCCACGACGGCTTCGCCTACCTCGGCGCCAAGGGCATCGCCTTCCATACCTGGCGCAACCCCAACTACACGATCGACGAGCTGCGTGACCCGGTGATGGTGTCGTGGATGAAGGCCATCGCCGGGTCGATCAGGGCCGGCACCTTCCGCTAGGCTCCGGGGCCGGTGCCGCCTGGCCCGCACCCCCCCGCCCGGGCTCGCGTCGCCCCAAACCGTCAGATATGCGCCCGGTGGCTCTTCGTCACGACGGTTCCGTCAGGTATGCACCAGGTGGCTGGCTGACGGGTCATTCAATCGGGCTCGAGCGTGGCCTGCTCGTCAGGACCCTCGACAACCGTGACGAACATGCAGCGCATGGATAAACGACGGTTTCGGACGCCGTGGTCAACGACGGCGCTGTGAATCACAGCTAGGCTCCGGGGATGGCGGACATCCCCGCGCGCCTCGTTCCCTCAGCCGACGGGACGCCGATCGCGGTCTTCTCATCCGGCACGGGCCCACCCATCGTCCTCGTCCACGGCGCGGCCTCCGACCACACCACCTTCCGTGTCGTCGGCCCGCTGTTCGAGCGCCGATTCACCGTCCACGCCATTGATCGGCGCGGCCGTGGCGCCAGCGGCGACGCGCCCGGTTGGACGATCGAGCGCGAATACGAGGACCTGCGGGCGGTCGTGGAGGCGGTCGCCGCCGATTCCGGCGCCGTCGTCGACGTCGTTGGCCATTCTCTCGGGGGCCGGATCGCGCTCGGCGCGGCCCTCCAGCCGGGGCACCTTCGCCGGCTCGTGGTCTATGAAGGCGCCCCGCCCGCTGCGCAACGGCCGTACCAGGCGGCGGACTTGCCGGCACACCTGCGAACGGTGCTCGCCGAGCGTGGGCCTGAGGCGCTCCTCCAGACGTTCCTGGCCGAGGTCATCGGGATGGGCCCGGACGAGCTGGAGGCCTACCGGATGAACCCCGTCTGGCCCCGGCGCGTGGCCGCCGCGCCAACCATCATTCGCGAACTGGAGGGCGAGCGGTCGCCGGCGGCAAGTCTCGACGTGCTCGGCGGGGTCGGCCTGCCGGTCCTGCAAGTCCTGGGCGGCGACAGCGCGGCGCCGTTCCGGGCGGCCACGGACGCCCTCCAGGCGCGCCTCGCGAATGGCCGCGTGGTGGTCATCGAGGGCGCCCGCCATGCGGCGCATCACAGCCACGCGGAACGATTCGTGGCCGAGGTCGAGGACTATCTCGGGGCTTGAGTCCCCGGCCGCCCGTGCCAAACTGTGGCCATGGACCTGCTCGGCTGGCTGCTCGTGGGGCTCCTCGCCGGCTGGCTGTCGGCGATGGTCGTGCCGGGCCGAACGGCGCGCGGCTGCCTGGCCAACACGGTCGTCGGCATCCTGGGCGGGGTCGTCGGCGGCTACCTGGCGCGTGAGGCGCACGTCGGCGATCCGCGCGGCTTCATCGGCGCCGTCGTCGTGGCCTTCATCGGGGCCGTGCTCGTCCGGCTGATCATCGGGGCTGTTTCGAGCAGCGACCTGCGCTGACGGACCAGGGCTGACGGGGCCTGCGCCGAGGCTGCCCGAGCGGTCACAGGCCGGCCGCCGGGGGTCCGCCTGCCGCCCGCGGTACGATGGGGCGAGGAGGACCTCACCCGCCGATGAGCCAGACGACCACGCCCGCCGCCGTGCCGCCGTCCGCCGCTGGCGCCGATAGCCGTCCCTTCTCGCCAGGACTGGCCGGGGTGGTGGGAGCCGAAAGCGCGATCGGCCTGGTGGACGGCGAGAACGGCCGGCTCCTGTACCGCGGCTACCCGATCGGGCAGCTGGTCGAGCGGGGAACTTACGGCGAGGTCGCCGATCTGCTGTGGACGGGCGAGTGGCACCCCGGAGCGAAGATCCCACCGACGCCCGTGCCGAAGCCGGTCATGGCGGCGCTTCGACAGCTGCCCCGCGACGCCTCGCCGATGGACGCGCTCCGGACGGCCGTCTCGGTCTGGGGCGCGACCCAGAACCTGTCATGGCCGCCGACGCCCGAGCAGGCGCGCGCCCTCACCGCCTTCTCGCCCAGCGCCCTGGCCGCCTTCGGCCGGCTGCGCAAGGGCCTCGAGCCGGTCGAGCCCGATTCCTCACTCGGCCTGGCCGGAGCATTCCTGCAGCAGCTCAACGGCGAGACGCCGGACCCCGCGGCGGCGCGTGCCCTGGAGGCGTACTTCATCGTGGGCGCCGAGCACGGCCTCAACGCTTCCACGTTCACTGCCCGCGTCATCACCTCGACCCGGTCCGATCTCGCATCGGCCGTCTGTGGGGCTATCGGTGCCCTCAAGGGGCCGCTCCACGGGGGCGCCCCGTCGGAGGTCGTGAACCAGCTCCACGAGATCGGCTCCCCGGAGCACGCCGAGCAGTGGGTCCGCGATGCGGTCGCGCGCGGCGAGCGGATCATGGGTTTCGGCCACCGGGTCTACAAGACCTACGATCCAAGGGCGAAGGCCCTTCGCACGGTGGCCGAGGGCATGGCCTCCATGGCCGACTGGCTGGCGATGGCGGTCAAGGTCGAGGACACCGTCCTGCGCGTGCTGGCCGAGCTCAAGCCCGACAAGGCCATCAAGACGAACGTCGAGTACTACGCGGCCGCGGTGCTGCAGGGTGTTGGGCTGCCGCCCGATCTGTTCCCGGCCACGTTCGCCCTCGCCCGCCACGCCGGCTGGACTGCGCACGCCATCGAGCAGGCCAGGGCCGACAAGCTCATCCGGCCGGACATGCGCTATACCGGGCCCGCCGAACGGGAGCTGCCAGGCTAGCGCCGGGCGCGGCGCCCGTTGCAGCCCCGGTTGCAGCGTGGCTTACGCGCCCAGCTCGTGAATCGCCATGTTGCCGCGGCGTCCGGGATGATGCACTCTCCCTCCCCCGGCGTCGCTCCTCCATCAAGCCGTCCCTTCCAGCACCTGACACGGAGCAATGATCGAGTCACAAACGCTCACCGCGGCGTCGGACCGACGCCCCCTGGCCATCGAATGGACCCAGCCCTCGCGGCAGGCCGCGATCGGGCTGGCCGTGGCCGCGATCGCCTGGGTCCTCGTGGTGGCGTTTGCCGAGCCCTTCGGCCGCCTGTGGGGGACGGGCCAGGATGCCCGCAGCTACTGGCTGCCGATCCTCGCCAACCCGTACCTCAAGGCTGACTGGACGAACCCGCTCGCCTACGTCTACTCGCCCGCCTTCCTGCAGCTCGTGACACCGCTGACGCTGCTGCCGTGGCAGATCTTCGTCGCGGTCTGGACCGCCATCCTGCTGGCCGCGGTGCGCTTCCTGACCGGCCCGCGCCTGCTCGCGCTGGGCGTGCTGGCGGCTTCGATGGAGCTTGCCGGGGGCAACATCTCGTTGCTGCTGGCGGTGGCCATCGTGCTTGGATTCCGCTGGCCGGCCACGTGGGCATTCGTGCTTCTCACGAAGGTCACGCCCGGCATCGGCCTGCTGTGGTTCGTCGTCCGCGGCGAGTGGCGGCAGCTCGCAATCGCCCTGGGAGCGACCCTCGCGGTGATCACCGTGTCGGCGATCTTCCTGCCGGCCGCATGGGCCGACTGGATCGCCGTCCTGACCCGGGTGTCCGGCCGCGAGGGCACCTGGGCGGCGATCCCGATCCCCTTCCTGGCCCGCATGCCGCTGGCCATCGCCGTCGTCGCCTGGGGCGCACGGACCAACCGCCGCTGGACCGTGCCCGTTGCCTCGATGATCGCCCTGCCGGCGCTCTGGTACGGCGGCCTCAGCATGCTGCTGGGCGTCCTGCCGCTCCTCGCCAGCCGGGACCGGAGCGGTCAGTCGGATGTCGGGTCGGATGTCGGGCGGACCGCCAGGTCGTCGCGCGGCGGAGCGGAGCCGGCCCCGGTGGGCGCCTGAGGGTTCGCTTCCGGGGTCGCTTCCGGCGTCCCACCCGCAGAACCGGACCGGCGCGCGGCCACGATTGCAGCGCCCACCAGGAAGACGAGCGACCCGGCCAGGAACGGCCCGGGCAGCCCGACCGCTCCCACCACCACGGCGCCGGTTGCCGGACCCACGATGCCGGCGGCATACAGCGGCAGGTAGACGAGGTTCAGCGTGGCCGACCGGCGCTCCGGCGGCACCTCGGTGGCCAGCAGGCTGAAGACCATCGCACTGACCGCCGCGGTGCAGGCGGCGAAAGCGAGGGCAATGATGGCGAGCACGGGCACGCTGGGCGCGAACGGCATCAACGCGAGCGTGACGCCGCCGGCGGCCAGCGCGCCGACCAGCACCGGCCGGAAACCGATCCGGTCACCGAGCCACCCGCCGATCGGCGAGACCAGCGCCCCGGCGAGGGCGGCAACCCCGGCGACGAGGGCGATCGCGCTGGTCAGGCCCGCGCCGCGGCCGGCGATACCCTCGACGACCACGGGCAGGTAGGGCCGCGCCATCTGGTTGGCGAGGAACGCGACGCCGAAGATCGCGAACACGCGCCGTACCGCCGGATCCGCCAGGACGCCGCGCATCGCGCCGAACGCCAGGCTGAGGACACGACCCTGCGGCACGACCTCCGGCCGGACCTCGCGCGAGCCGAACCACACCAGCGCGCCCGTAGCCACTGACAGGGCACTCGACAAGGCGAACACGGCGGCCAGCGTCAGGCCCATTCCATCGACGAGCAGGCCGGCCAGGGCCGGCCCTACCGCGAACCCGACCGGCCCGGATGCTCCGAACAGGGCAATCGCCGTGCCCAGCTTGGCGCGCGGGGTCACGTCGCGAATGCCGGCCAGCATCACTCCCGTGTTGCCGAGCTGGAAGCCGATCAGCAGCAGGCTGGCGGCGAGCTGCCATGGCTCACGGCTGAGGGCGACCGCCGCGAAGACGACCGCCTCGACGATGGCGCTCCTGACGATCACCGCCTTGCGGCTGTACTTGTCGGCCCATACGCCCCACAGCGGAACCAGCGGCGCGCCAACGACGAAGATGAGGGCGCTGAACAAGCCGACGAAGCGCAAGCGGTCCGCACCGACGACGCCCATCTGCGTCAGGTAGGCCGGCAACAGGGCGAAGATCTGGCTGACGCCCAGGCTTTCGATCATCGACGTCAGCCAGAAGATGGCCAGCAGCCGCCGCCAGTCCTGTGCGCGTGTCATCCGCGGAACGGTAGCGGAGCCAGAACCGGGCGTGCCGCGGGGTCGTAGCAAGGGGCGTAAACCGTCGCGGACGGCGCGGCCGAGACGACCGGCTGACGCGAACCGCCCGCTACACTCAGCGCCTACCGCGGAGGATGCCCATGGCCCGATTCCTGACCCGGCTGATCGACGCCCAGGCCGGTTGGGCCAAGCCGCTGGGCGAGTTCAACCAGCGCTGGCTGGCGGCCATCTACGACCGCATCGGCCCGCTCAAGGACGTCATCCACGGCCGCTGGCTGGGCCACCCGTTGCATGCCGCATCGACCGACATCCCGATCGGCGCGCTCACCGTGACGGTCGTGCTCGACATCCTAGGCCAGCGCGCCGCCGCGGACATCGCACTGGTGGTGGGCATCCTGTTCATGGTCCTGTCGGCGATCTCCGGCGCGGCCGATTACACGGACACGGACGGCAAGGCGCTCATGCGCGCCACCGTCCACAGCGCGCTGATGGTCGTGGCCCTGGTCGTTTACCTGGTGTCGCTTGCGATCCGGGCCGGCAATCCCGCGGACCGCAGCGCCGCCATCATCCTGTCCATCGTCGGCTACCTCATCGTGACCGCCGGGGCGTATGTCGGTGGCGACGTGGTCTACGTGCTCGGCAACATGGTCAGCCGGCACGCCTTCCGCAGCGCCGGTAGCAAGTGGGTCGCGCTCGAGCCGGCGAGGCTGGCCGACATCCCCGAGGGCAAGCCCGTCAAGGCCCGCGCCGGTGCCAACAGCCTCGTGCTGGTCCGCGACGGCGACACGGTCCGCGCCCTGCACGAACAGTGCGCCCACGCCGGTGGGCCGCTGTCGGAAGGCAAGATCGTCGACGGCTGCATCGAGTGCCCGTGGCACGGATCGCGGTGCAAGCTGGCCGACGGCCACGCGAGGCGCGGGCCCAGCGTGTACGACCAGCCGCGCTACGAAGTCCGGGCGGGCGAGCACGGGCTGGAGGCGCGTCGCGCGCCGGACTGAAGCGCGCCGCGCGCCGGACTGAAGCGCGCCGCGCGCGGGAACCAACCGGCGCCGCGCGCCCGAACCAACCGCGCGGCCGATGCGATGATCGAGGCCCGATGCCGCACCTCGTCGTCCCCGATCCCTCGCTGGTCGTGCTGGTCGGTCCGGCCGGCACCGGCAAGTCGACCTTCGCCGCGGTGCAGTTCGCGCCCGACGAGATCCTGAGCTCTGATGCGTTCCGCGCCCGGGTGGGAAGGGACGAGGCGGACCAGGGCGCCACGTCGCGCGCCTTCGCGTTGCTCCACCGCGAGCTGGAGCGACGCCTCGGCGCCCGCCTGCTGACCGTCGTCGACGCGACCAACGTCGAAGGGCGTGCCCGCCATGCGCTGCTCCGCCAGGCAAACGCCGCTCGCTTGCCGGCGGTGGCCATCGTGTTCGACCTGCCGCCCGGCCTCGTGCTGGCTCGCAATGCCGCGCGCGCAACGCGGGTGGTCGACGCGGCGGTGGTGAAGATGCACCTGAGCCTGCTCAGGACGGCGATCGATCAGGGCCGCCTCGAAAACGAGGGCTTCGAGCGGGTCTACCGCCTGCGGCAGCCGCGCGAGGTGGACGCGGCCATCATCGTGCGGACGGGGTAGTAGGTAAGGCGCTCTGAAGTTGCCGCGGTCAGCGTCGGGCGAGAAGGTCCGCTACCGGCCTCCTCCTAGCTCTAGCCCGTCCGCTCAGGGCGCCGACCGAGACGGTTAGGGGCGCAGACGCGGCCCAGTTCGCGGTGTCACCAGCGTAAGGAGGACGATCCCGATGAAGGGCGAGATGACGAGCGACACAAGGCCCCAAACAAGGGGATTGAAGCCACGATGACCGGCGGTCACGCCCACAAGCCAGGCTCCAACTACCCATGCGAGGAGGAAAAAGGCGATCGTTAGCGGATAGAGCGTTTCAGTCACTGCTTGGATCTCAGCGATTTCCTAGGCGGATCGTCCACGGCCGATGCACATTGGTCAAGCATCAAGGCCCACATGGCGCAGCGTCTTCATTCGCCGACCGCGTCGGACGCTATGACGGTTCCTGCTGCGTCGATAACCTCGACCGACTGCGGGTGCGCAGACGGCGGGGCCGCCAGGACGTAGAGGCGCAGACCCCCGGCGAGAGGATCAGCGGCGACGAGGCTCGCTGTGGCGTGCGAGCCGTGGGCGTCGTCCAGCCGGGCGTCCGCGGCGGCGGCGACGCGCGAGGCGCCGATCACGTACGTTCCCTTCTCGGTCACGATGATGCCCGGAGCCTGCAGGGCGTCCTCGCCCTGGCCGCAGCCGTAGCCGCCACCGGCTGTTCCGCGCACCTCGACACAGAGGTCGCCGGTCCGGGTGCGGTAGGCCCACGCCCGCCAGCCGCCGTTCTCTGCGCCTCCGCCGACGACCACCGCTCTAACTACTACCCCGTCATCGTGCGGACCGGATGACGCGTCCAAAAGGCCGGGCCCGGAGCTCAACCCACACGCCGTTGCGCAGGTAGACGTCGTCGCTGCAGATGGCCAGCGCGGCCGCCTCGCTTTCGGCTCGCACGAGGAGGATCGACGCCGAGACATCGGCGAAGGCTCCGGCCTCGACGACCACGCCCGCCTCGAGCAACCGGCCGAGACGGGCCAGGTGCTCGGCGCGGAATGGCGTTCTCGTCTCGGCCGCGTCCGGCGCGTAGGTGGCCTCGACCAGCCAGATGGGCTCGATCGCGACGTTCGGCGCGGGCTGATCCGTCATCGCAGCTCCTTCACGGCCCCGAGTCTAGCCACCCGGCATCGACCCGACGCCGATGAGCACGATGCCGCCCAGCGCTGCCGCGATCCCGACCGCGTGGGTCCGGGTGAGCCGCTCATGCAGCACGAGCGCGGCCAGCAGCAGCGTGGTCACCGGGTAGAGCGACGAGAGGATCGAGGCGACCGCGAGCGGCCCGCTCCCCTGGGCGAACAGGAAGCCCGCGTTGCCGGCCATGTCGAGCAGCCCGACCCCCACGACTGCGGGGACAAGCGCCGCCGGCAGCCGGACCGGCCGCCTCGTGGCGAGCACCACCAGGACGACCGTTGCCGCCTCTGCCGCCCGGACGATCGTCAGCGGCCCGAAGACCAGGCGGTCGTCCACCCGCGAGATCACGACGTTGAACAGGCCCAGGGCGAGGCCGCTCATGAGAGCCAGCTCGATCCCCGACCGACCACCCGCCTCTCCGGGCAAGCGCGAAACGAGCACGACGGCCGCCAGGGCCAACACGATTCCCAGCATCACCAGCGCGTGGGGGAGGCCCTCCAGGATCACTCCAGCCATGACCGGCACGATCGCCGCGAGCACGCCCGTCACTGGCGCCACGACGCTCATCCGGCCGACCGCCAGGCCGCCGTACAGGCCCAGGATCCCGACCGCCCCCAGAACACCGGCGAGGAGCGACCAGCCCACGTCGAGTGGCGCCGGCGCGGGCTCGCGCCTGAGCAGGGCGAGGCCGAAGGCAAAGGCCATCCCGCCGACCTGGCTGAGAAGCACGACCCCGAACAGCGGGGCACGCCGGCTCGCCAGCCCGCCGCCGAAGTCCGCCGACCCCCAGGCCGCGGCAGACGCGAGGCCGTAGACCACGACCGACGCCGACCCGAACGGGCCCGGGTCAGCCATCCGCCAGCGCCGGCTCGCCCTCCTCGGCACCCTTCAGATCGTCCACCGACGCCGGCCCGGGCAGCTCGACGACCGAGTCCGCGGCACTGTCGTAGCGATCCGACGTGGTGAGGTAGATGACCTGGAAGTCCCGCGCGATCTCGCGCAGCAGCTCCAGCGCACGCGTCGCCCGATTGTTGTCGAGGGTCACGAACGGGTCATCGAAGACGAGCGGCGGCCGCCTGTCGCCGGTGACGAGCCGGACGAGGCCCAACCGCGCCGCGAGGAAGATCAGGTCGAGGGTGCCTTGGCTGAGCGAGCTGACTGGCACCCAGCCGCCCTTCTCCGGCGCGAACACGCTGATGTCGAGGCTCTTGTCGTCGACCTTGACGCGGCGGTAGCGGCCGCCGGTCACCTTGGCGATGTCGACGACCATGCGCTTCTCGAGGAATCGCGTGGCGGTCTTCATCGTCGCCTGCTCCGCCTGCTCGATAGCCCGCAGCGTGGCCGCGTACACGCGGTCGCGCCGCTGGACCGCCGCCAGGTGATCCGACGCGACGGCGAGGCGCTCGGCGTGGCCGGCCACCAGCTCGGCGTCGACGGCGTTGGCCTCGACGCGCGCCCGGGCATTGGCCTCGTCGTCGCGGGCCCGCTCGAGACCCGCCTCGTCGTCCCGGACCTCGACCTCGAGGCGCTCGCGGGCGCGCGGCTCGCGGGCGATTGGACCGATGGACTCGATGGCGTGGCTCTTCTGCTCGACCTCGAGGGCGGCCGCATCGCGGATCCGGTCGAGCGTCCCCGGCGGCTCCTTGCCGACCAGGCCTTCGAGCTGCGCGGTCAGGACCTCGATTCGCGCGACGTGGTCCTCCTCGCGGTTGAGCAGGTCTTCGGCCGCGGCGAGGTCCGGCAGGGCAAGCGACTCGAGCTGCTGGGCCGTGTCCGATGCGGCCACCCGAAGCTCTTCCTCCAGCTGCGATCGCCCGCGCAGGCGACGGTCGATCTCGTCGTGCCTGAGCTCCTTGGAGCGCCGGAAATCCATGGCGCTGCCGCGTTGACGGCGGGCGAACAGGGCGAGGACGGCGCCCGCCACAACGCCCCCTATGCCGATCGGCAGGGCGACCGGCAGGTTGACCAGCCCGAGCTCGAAGGCGATCGCGGCGGCGGCGCCGCCAAGAATGAGCACGACGGCCACGGCCGCCAGTGGGACCCAGACCGGCTCGGGACTCTTGACGTCGTACTGGACCGCCACTTCGCCCGAGAGGAGCGCTCGCAGCTCGCGCATGCGGCCGTCGAGCGTGCGCAGCCGGGCGACGATCTGCCGGAGCACCGGCAGCGGGTTGGTGGATGGGTGTTCCTCAGCCAGCTGGGCGATCTCGTCGCGCACCGTGACGGCCTGGCGGTAGCGCTCGAATTTCGTTTGAGCAGCGTCCCGCTCCAACGTCAGCCGCTCCGCGGCCCGCGCCTTTTCCAGCATCGCCCGCCGTTCCGCCAGCCCTCTGTCCGCCTCTTCCCGTCGCTCACGGGCGGCGGCGAGCCCGTCCCGATCGCGCTCCAGCTGAATCAGCGCCAGCTCACCCTGCTGGAGGGCCTGGGTGGCCGCGGTGACCTCGTCGTCGGCGACCTTCAGTCGACCCGGGTTCTTGGGTCCGCGCGCCCTGAGGTCGGCGAGTGCCTTGTCCAGCTTCTTGCGCGCCCGAGACGTGCCTCGGTCGGCACCGCTGATCGATGCCTGGAGGCGGTCACGAAGCGCGCCCTCGTCGCGGGCCAGGTCGGCCACCTCGTGGTGGCGGACCGACGCCGTGGAGCGAAAGAAGGCCTCGGTCGGGATGCCCGTCAGCTCCGCCAGCCGCTCGTCGGCCTGGGCTGGATCGGATGTCGTCTTGCCACCGAAGTCGAGCCGGACGGAGCCCTTCGAGCCGCCGAAGGTCTTTTCGAGGTGGCCCTGCTGGAGCGCGCCTTCGTCCTCCTGCTCGAAGTCCATGGCGATGATCGGTCGGGCCTCCGCCGCGGCATCCCACGGGCGCCAACCGTCCAGCTCGGACGAGTTGGTGGTCACCTTTCGGGTGAGGGCCAGCTCGATCGCCCGCTGGATGGTCGACTTGCCCGCCTCGTTGGGGCCGCGGATGACGGTCAGTCCGGGCGAGAGGGCGATGTCCAATTTGCGGTGGCGGGCGAAGTCGGTGATCTGGAGGCGCGTGATCCTCACCCGCGATCTCCCTGGCTGGTGCGGCTCACAGGGTCACCTCGTGGCCGGCCAACAGCAGCCGCCCCAGGCGCAGGACGTCCCGCAGCTCGGCTGCGTCGGCGGCCTGGTCTGAGGCCTCGAGCTCGGCGATGCGGCCCTCGACGTCGCGGATGAACGCTCCGGCGATGGTGTCCTCGGAAGGCAGCGCCCCCTCTGTCAGGGCCGGCATCGAGGCATCCCGGACACGAACCTTGAGGAAGGACGGCCGAAGCTCGCCCTCGGCCTCATCCGTGTCGAGATCGAGCTCATCCGGGCGGACGCCGACCAGGCGGACGTCGAGGACGAGGTCCGGATCGGCGCGCGCGGAGAGCTTGCCGATGAGGTCGGGTTGGCTTCGGATCACCGCGGCGTCGAGTTCCAGTTTCTCGAAGCGGGTCCGCCCGACCGTGCGCTCCTCGAGGCTGACCCGCGCCTCCCCGTCGACCTCGTCGAGCGTCACGAGGAGGACCTTGCCGGCGCGATCCTGGTCGAGGGCGACCGCCTCCGGTGCGCCGGCGTAGGCATAGCTGACCGAACCGGCCTTGCCCTGCTGCGTCGAGTGCCAGTGGCCGAGCGCGAGGTAGTCGAGCCCGGTCGCCGCGATCTCCTCCTTGGTGATCACGATCTCGTCGCCGTCCGTCCGACCCGGGATGGCGATCGCGCCATGGACCATGCCGATGTGCCAGGTTGCACGATCGTCACCACCGACGGAGAGGTTGCGCAGCGGGCTGTGTGGCGCTCGCTTGGTGGCGAAGACCGTGGCGTGCACGATCGCGTCACAGGCCCGCAGGTGGACCTCCGGCAGGTCTGGACCGAGGACCGTGACGAGGTCGTCGCCCGGCGTGCTGCCGGCCAGGGCTTTCAGATCGTGGGCCCGGTAGATCGACGCCCGATCGAACACGTCGTGGGTGCCCGGGATCACGACGGTGCGGATCGTGGCCTGGACAAGGCGATTGAGCTCGGCGGCCACGCGCTCGACGGATCGGCGAGGCTGGGTGTTGGAGTCGAACAGATCGCCGGCGATCAGGACCACGTCGACCCGCTCGGCCAGGGCCAGGTCCACCGTCGCCGAGAAGGCCGCGAACTGGCGTTCGCGCTGGGCGGACGCCTGGTCGCCGAGGTCCGCGTGCCTGGCGCCGAGGTGCACGTCCGCGGTATGAAGGAGTCGGAGCATCCGGTTGAGGGCGCGCCTCCCGTTTCGGTGGGCGTGACAGCTGGCGGAGTGACGGCTCCGGAACCTGCCAGGCCCGATCGGGCCGCCCGGCGGCCCGCGGGTCTGGTGCGAGCGAGGAGCCCCCATAGCCCTCGCCCGCCACCCCGGAATCTCCGCTCCCATTGTGACAGGTCGGGTGTCACGGCCGGAGGCCGATTCGCTGGTCGATTCGCTGGTCGAGGGCCGGCCTGACCGCCCGCCAGGCGGCTGTAATGTCCGGTCCGGGAGCGCGTTGTATTCTGCCCGCCAATCAGTACGGTGCGCCCCGAACAGGGACTCCACCTCGGCACCTGGGTCGCGCGGCCCCGGCTTCTCCCGCCAGCGCGTGTCCCGTCCGTGGGTGGCCCCAAGCGGGTCGGACCACAGGCAGAGCGACCCAGCGGCAAGGCGCTCGGGGAGGAGCATCGTGACCTACGTCGATCGAACCCTGAACTGCGTGGATTGCGGCGTCGAGTTCATCCATTCGGCCGCGGACCAGGAGTTCTACGCCCAGAAGGGCTTCTCGTCGGATCCCAAGCGCTGCACGAGCTGTCGTGCCAGCCGCCGCGCCGCCCGGGACTCCGGATCTGACGTCCGCGACATCGGCGGACCGCGTGGCTACGAGCGTGGCGACGATCGTCCGGCGCGCGAGTATTTCGCCGTCGTCTGCTCGTCCTGCGGCAACCAGGCACAGGTGCCGTTCAAGCCGCGCATGGACCGGCCGGTCTACTGCTCGGACTGCTTCCGCCAGGTGAAGCCCGACTGAGCTGCGCGCCCGGCTGGCGCCCCGACGCGCCCCGCCGGCGCCCCGGCGCGCCCCGCCAGCCCGACGCGCCAAACCGTCAGATATGCACCCGGCGAATGTTCGTCACGGCGGTCCGTGCTAGCGGCGCCGTCAAACCGTCGGATATGCACCCGGCGAATGTTCGTCACGGCGGTGCCGTCAGTTATGCGCCCGGTGGCTGAGTGACGGGTCGCTCGGTGAGGCTCAAGCGTGGTTTCCCTCGCCAGGGCCCCGCCATCGTGACGAAGACCCACCGCATGGGTAAACGACGGTTCGGGCCGCTGCTGGGGTTCGGCCCGCTGTTGGGGCGCGGCCGCTGTTGGGGGCCCGGCCGCTAGAGCCGGAACACCTCACCGGATCGGAACCGCTCGCGACGGCGGCCGTGCCAGATCGTCACGCGGGCCCGCCCGTGGACCTGCCAGCTTCCGTCGCGACCGACGATCGCGGTGCCCTCGTCGATGCCGAGGACGGCGGACCCGCGCGGCGCCTGGAGCGCCATCAGCGCGACAAGGGGCTCCGGCCAGGCATCGTAATGCGGGATGACGGCCGCTCCTGGCACGAACGCCATGCCGCGTCGCCAGCGCAACGGCCACGGCAGCAGGCGACGCCGGAACTCGAACTGCCGCTCCGCCAGGACCATCGCTCCGGCCGAGCAGCCGGCGATGACCGCGCCCCGCTCGTGCGCATCGGTCAGGGCCTGACCCACGGCGCTGCCGTCGAGGACGCGGGCAAGGTGATCCTGCCGCCCTCCGGACAGGTAGACGAGGTCGGCCTCGCCGATCGCCTGGGCGTGGGCCGCATCGTCCGCGGCGGCTCGGTCGCGCACGAGGACGGGCTCGACCTCGGCGCCCAGGGCGCTGAAGTGCTCGATCCCCATCGCCGCCCAGCGCTGGAAGACCTCCTCGCCGTCGGGGAATGAGGCGCTCGGGAAGATGACGACGCGCGCCCGTGCCCGGCCGGTCGCAGCAAGGAGGCCGAGATCGAACTCGGCCATCGCGGGAAGGAACTCACCGGCGCCGATCAGCGCCACGAGGCCGGTCATGGTGGCGAGAGTCTACCCGTGGACGCGTTCACGGCCCCCCGCGCGGCGGCGACGGCGAGGACCAGCGCCCTACACTGCGCGGCACGCAACTCTGCGGATTTCCATCACTGAGAGTTCCATGACGCGTACGCAGCGCTGGTCGATGCTGGCGGTGATCCTGGGCTCGTCGATCGTCTTCCTCGACGGGACGATCGTGAACCAGGCGCTGCCGCGCATCGGACGGGAGCTGCCGGCGACGCTGGTCGGCACGCTGGAAGGGCAGACCTACGTCGGCAGCGGCTATCTCGCGACACTGGCCGCGCTGCTCATCCTCGCCGGCGCGCTGGCCGACTACTACGGCCGCCGGCGTGTCTTTGCCATCGGCCTGGCCGGCTTCGGTGTCACCTCCGTCCTGTGCGGGACAGCGCCCACGCTGGAGCTGCTGGTCGTGTTCCGGATCCTGCAAGGGGTCGCCGGCGCCCTGCTCATCCCGGGCTCGATCGCCATCATCACCGCGCTGTTCGACGGGCCGGCGAGGGCACGAGCGTTCGGCATCTGGGCGGCCGCCACGTCCGCCACGACGCTGATCGCGCCGTTCGTGGGCGGGACGATCGTCGACAATGTCGGCTGGCGCGTCGCGTTCCTGATCAACATCCCGCTCATCGTCCCGGCCCTGTGGGCCACGCTGACGAAGATGCCGGAGACCCGCGACGAGGCGGCAACGGGCCGCTTCGACTGGCTGGGAGCGCTCGTCGCCGCGCTGGCCGTCGGCGGCATCAGTTTCGGCACCATCCGCGGCCAGGAGCAGCGCTGGCAGGATCCTGTCGCCTTCGCGGCCATCGGCATCGGCCTGATCTCGCTGGTCGGCTTCCCGATCCTCATGGCACGGCGGCCAAAGCCGCTCGTGCCGTTGTCGCTGTTCCGCATTCGCCGATTCGCGGTCATCAACCTGTCCACCCTGCTGATCTACGCCGCGCTGTACGTCAACCTCGGGTTCCAGGCGCTGCTGCTGCAGAACGTCCTGGGCTACACGGCCACTGCGTCCGGGGCGATCGGGCTGCCGGTCGGAATCATGCTCACCCTGTTCTCCACGAGAGTGGGCACGATCGCCGGGAGGATCGGGGCCCGGGGCTTTCTCACCGTTGGCCCGTTGCTCATGGCCGCGGGCTTGCTGTGGCTGGCCCGGATCCCGGCCGATTCGGCTCCCTGGCGGGCACTGATCAACGATCCGGCCAGCCTCCTGCCGCCAACCTCGACGCTGGTGGACGTACTGCCCTCGATGTTGCTGTTCGGGGCGGGCATCACGCTCGTGGTTGCGCCATTGACGTCCACGCTGATGTCGGCGGTGCCCGTACACAACGCCGGGATCGCCTCGGCCATCAACAACGCCATCAGCCGGGTCGGACAGCCCATCGTCGCGGCGCTCGTGTTCATCGTCATCTCCGGCACGTTCTACGCGGCGCTCGCCGCCGCCTCGGGCATGGACCTGTCCAACCCGGCAATGCGGGCAGCCGTTCAGCCGCTCAACGTACCGGCCCAGACGGCATCGCCCGAGCTGCGCGCGGCCGCGCGGCTCGCCTCCACCCAGGCGTTCCACGTGGCGGCGCTCGTGTCGGCCGGTCTGCTGGTCGCCGGCGCCATCGTGAACTACGTCGGCCTCGGCGGGGATCGCGCCAACCAGTCCACGAGCGGGTGGCCGGAAGAAGCGGGCCAGGCCTCCGCGAGCCAGGCCTCCGCGAGCACCGACCAGGGCCCCGACTGACGGCGCAGAGGCCACGGGGCGGATCTAAATGAAAGGGGGCTGTTCCGGGCCGACCGCTGCCGCTATCCTTTCGGGCGTGCGAGCGGCCGCCCTGTGGTAAAGCAGGTGGTGCGCCGCCATGGAGGTGGAGATGACAGGTCCAGGTCCTGAGAACGCCCCGAGTCCGCAGCGTCCGCCGGCGGGACCCCCGTCGCCGACGATGCAGCAAGCCTCCGCGACGTGGAGTCAGATCACCTCCACGCAGCCCGTGGCCGGGCCGGCGGGGCTGTATTACGCGGACGTGCCGAACCGCATCATCGCCCAGGTGATCGACGCGATCATCGTGGGGATCGTCAGCATCATCGTGTTCGTAGTGCTTGCGTCGATCATCGGCTCACCGACGTCCGTGACCACAGTCGCCGATCCGAACTCGATCCTCGGCGTGCGGTTTGAGACGCACACCAATATCGTGCCGCTGCTGATCAACACGCTCGTCGCGGCGGCGCTCTCGGCCGGCTACTACATCTACACGTGGACGGCGATGCGCGGAACGATCGGCCAGCGCCTGCTCGGCATGCAGGTCGGCAACGCGACCGACGGCGCCACGATCACCATGGAGCAGGCGGCCCGCCGCTGGCTGGCCGTGGGCGGCGCCTTCACCCTCGCCCAGGCGCTGAACCCGCTGCCGGGCCTTGGCATCCTCATCGGCCTGGCCAGCCTCGTCTGGGTCATCGCGCTGCTCGTGACGACCGCGCAGAGTCCCACCAAGCAGGGCCTGCACGATCGTTTCGCGAACACGGTCGTGGTCAAGGCCGCCCGGGCGGTGAGCTGAGCCACCGAACGATCCAGACTCAGTCTCGATCGACGACGCGGCCCCCTCGAATGCCGAGGGGGCCGTTCTCGTTGCCCGAAGTGTGTCTGTGAGCGGCGACTGGGACGCGGCCACCTACGACCGCGTCGCGGACCCCCAGGCACGCTGGGGCACGGAGGTCCTCGATCGCCTCCCCTTGCTCGGCGACGAGCGCGTCCTTGACGCCGGCTGCGGCTCGGGCCGCGTCACCGAGCGCCTCGCGGAACGCCTCCCGAATGGCCACGTCGTCGCGCTCGACGCCTCGCCGGCCATGCTGGCCGAGGCGGGCAGGAGGCTGGCCCGTTTCGGCGGCCGCATCGAGTTCGTCGCCGCGAACCTGGCGGAACCTCTGCCGATCGAACCGGTGGACGCCATCCTCTCGACCGCGACCTTCCACTGGGTGCGCGACCACGATGAGCTGTTCCGCAACCTGGCCGCGGTCCTGCGTTCGGGCGGACAGCTCGCTGCCCAGTGCGGTGGCGCAGGCAACGTGGCGACGTTCGCCGCGGTGATGAACGATCTGGGCCTCCCGCCTCGCGATGTCCTGTTCGCGACGCCAGAGGAGACCGCGGACCGACTTGCCGCCAGCGGCTTCGTGGACGTGCGGACGTGGCTGACGGAGGAGCCGACGACCTTCGAGCCCGGGGAGGCGTTCGAAACCTTCCTGGCGACGGTCTGCCTGCGACCGTACCTCGACCGCTTGCCCAAGGCGGAGTGGGCGGCCCTCGTCGATGAGGTCGCCCGCCGGATGCCAGGTCCGGTCCTCGACTACGTCCGTCTCAATATGAGCGCCGTCAAGGGATGAGCAGCGTCAGGCGCAGCGTCCCGCGGGGCGATCCCGGCCAGGACCCTGGCCCAGCGTCTGCGATGCTCCCACGCCTGGCCCCGGTCACGGAGGATCCGATGCCCAGTGCAGCCGAGCTCGTCCTCACGGGTGGTGCCGTCCACACGGTCGACGCGGGACGGTCGCGCGCCAGGGCGGTCGCGATCCGCGGCGGCCGGATCGCGGCGGTCGGAGACGAGCAAGAGATCGCGACGCACGTTGGGCCCCGTACGCGGGTCGTCCAGCTGCGCGGGCGGATGGTCGTGCCGGGTTTTCAGGACGCGCACATCCATCCCATCGGCGGCGGCCTCAACAGCATGCGCTGCGATCTTCACGGCGCCCGCGGGCGGGACGAGTACCTGGCCCTGGTCGAGGCCTACGCGTGCGCCAATCCGGATGTGCCGTGGATCCTGGGCGACGGCTGGTCGATGGACGACTTCCCGGGCGGCACGCCGCGGCGCGAGGACCTGGACGCGATCGTGCCCGACCGCCCCGTGCTCCTGCCGAACCGCGACGGGCATGGAGCCTGGGCCAACTCGCGGGCCCTCGCCGTAGCCGGCATCGATCGGACGACAGCCGACCCGAGCGACGGGCGAATCGAACGGGACGCCGATGGCGACCCGACGGGGATGCTCCAGGAGGGCGCCGTCGACCTCGTCGAGCGCCACGCCCCGCCGGCCACGCCGGAGGAGCTGGAGGAGGCACTCCGACGGGCCCAAGCCCAGCTCCACTCGCTGGGCATCACCGCCTGGCAGGACGCGATCGTGCACGACGAGGAGTTCGCCGCGTATGCCGCGCTGGCCGGACGGGGCGAGCTCACGGCGCGGGTCGTCGGCGCGCTGTGGTGGGACCGCGCGCGAGGCGAGGAGCAGATCGAGGAGCTGATCGAACGGCGGGCGCGCGGCCCGATCGGCCGGTTCGCCGCGACGAGCGTCAAGATCATGCAGGACGGCATTCTCGAGAACTTCACCGGCGCGATGATCGACTCCTATCTCGACCGCGGCGGCAATTCGACCGGCAATCGGGGCCTCAGCTTCGTCGATCCGGCCCGCCTCGGCGGGTACGTGACGCGCCTCGACGGCGAAGGATTCCAGGTCCATTTCCACGCCATCGGCGACCGCGCGGTGCGAGAGGCGCTCGACGCCATCGAAGTCGCGCGCAAAGCCAACGGCCCGACCGATGGCCGCCACCACATCGCCCACATCCAGGTCATCCATCCCGCCGATGTGCCGCGCTTCGCGAGGCTCGACGTGGTGGCCAACGCGCAGCCCTACTGGGCATGCCTCGAGGGCCAGATGGAGAACCTCACGATCCCCTTCCTCGGACCCGAGCGAACGACCTGGCAGTATCCCTTCCGGTCGCTGCTGCGGGCGGGCGCGAAGCTGGCCATGGGCAGCGACTGGAGCGTCTCCACGCCCAACCCGCTGCTCGAGATGGAAGTCGCCGTGACGCGCGTCCAGAATGAGCATCGCGGTCGCAAGGCGCCGTTCCTGCCGAACGAGGCGCTCGACCTCGCCGACGCCCTGGCCGCGTTCACGATGGGTTCGGCGTACGTCAACCACCTCGACGCCGAGACGGGCTCGATCGAGCCCGGCAAGCTGGCCGATATCGCAGTCCTCGACCGCGACCTGTTCGCTGCCGGCGCAGGCCCGATCGGCGAGGCGAAGGTCGTGCTGACGCTGGTCGAAGGCGTGGCCGTGTACGAGGACGCCGACCTCGAGCGATGAGCCGCACGCGCTTCCTGGTCAGCTTCGCGCTGTCGCTGATGCTGCTCGTGGCAGCGATCTACGTGGTTGCGGTCCTGAACAGCAAGTCCTGAAGGTCTCGCGGCGTCGATTCTCAGCTCGGGAGGTCGCCCGGCAGGTCGACGTCCCGTAGCGTCGCCGCGTGTGGATCGAGCGACCGCCACTCGCCCTCGCTGAGCTCGCGGGTCCGAAGCGCGCCGAGCAGCGCGTGGAGGCTTCGCATTCCGTCGGACAGCAGGCGCCGCGCGGCCTGCGTCGCCGCGCCGACGCGCAGCGCGGCCGGAAGGGTCTGTCGCCGTCCGCGAAAGACCAGCACGACGGCGTCGGCTTCGGATGCGTCGAGCGCCCGCAAGAGCGCCGCCAAAACATCCGGCGACATTCTGGGCATGTCACCCCCGACGACGAGCGCAAACGGCTCCCGGGCGCGCTCCAACCCGGCCAGCAGCGCCACCAGCGGGCCGCCGAACGGCTCCGGGTCGCGGATGATGGCGACGCGAACGGCCGGGTCAGCTGGCCGGGCCAGGCGCCCGATCTCACCGACCGGGGGCACGAGGACCAGCACCTCCCGCACGACGCGGGCGACGGCAAGGACCGCGTAGTCGAGCAGGGGCCGGCCGGCCACCGGTTCAGCCAGCTTGTCGCGGCCGAAGCGCGAGGAGCGGCCACCGGCCAGGACGATGGCCGAGGCCGCGGGCAGCGCGACGGCCATCACTCGGCCCCCACCGGCGCTCGCGGGCCCGGAACGTGGCCCTCGGCGGTCCGCATCAGCAGGCCACGACGGTCGAGGTCCTCGAGCAGGACCATGACGTACTTGCGGCTGGTGCCCGTCGCGTCGCGCAGGGCCGCCGGCGCGAGCGGGGCGCGCGACGCGAGGCGGAGGGCCGTGGCCTCGAGCTCCCGATAGGCGGCCGCACTCCAGGCCAGATCCGCACCCGGCCGAACGATCCGTCCAGCCGATTCGAGCGCACGGACTGCGGCCGCCGGGCAGCCCGTCACTCGGGCCGCCTCCGACAACGCCGCCGGCGCGGGGACGGAGAGAGCCGCCACGAGTCGCTCCATCGCGGCGAGCACCGCCGGCGACAGGCCATCGACCGGCCGGCGCGGATCGCGGATGCGATCGGCGTCGCGAACCAGGCGGCCGTCGGCCAGCAAGGCGTCG
>JALZAF010000043.1 GCA_030948505.1 Chloroflexota bacterium | reverse complement strand
CCCCTGCGCCCGGGCCTGCTTGAGCAGGCGCGACACCTGCGGCCGCGTCACCCCGAGCAACCCGGCGATCCGCTCCTGGGTCTCGCCCAACTCGTAGTACAGCCGGCTGGCCCGGACGAGCGTGTCGAACTGGCTCACCCGAGCGGACCAAGCGGTGGCCGGCCAGACGCCGCCCGGCACGTTTGGAAAGTGCAGATGTGCATCGCGAGCGGATGATCCCCCCCGCGACGGGCCATGTCAACGTGGAAGCCCGGCGGTGCCTTGGGGCCCGTCGCCTACAGCACGCGCCCTGGGTTCAGGATCCCGAGCGGGTCTAGGGCGTTCTTGATGGAGCGCATGACCGCGACGACATCCTCGCCCACCTGGGCGGCCAGGAACTCGCGCCGCGACGCACCGATCCCGTGTTCGGCGGTGACCGTGCCGCCCAGGTCGATGGCTGCCCGGTAGAGGTCCGCGCGGGCGGCTACGGTCAGCGCTTCGGCTCGCGGGTCGTCGCGCTCGAAGATGAAGTTGGGGTGCAGGTTGCCGTCGCCGGCATGGCCGAAGGTGGCGACCCGAATCCCGTGATGGGCCGCGATGGACTCGATCGCCCGAAGGAGCTCGGGCACCCGCGCCCGAGGCACGCCCACGTCCTCCATTCGAACGGTCCCGATGCGCTCCAGGGCGCGCAGCGCAAGTCGCCGGGCCTGGCGGAGCCAGTCGGCCTCCTGGGCGTCGTTGGCGCGCAGGGTCGAGGTGGCGCCGGCGGCCTCGCACGCGGCGACGGCCCGATCCAGCTCGTCGAGCGCGGCCGCGGCCGGCAGGTCTGACTCCACGAGCAGCATCGCGGCGGCGTCTCGGTCGAGCCCCAGGTGATGCCAGTCGTCGACCGCGGCGATCGTCGCCTGGTCCATCAGCTCGAGGGTGACCGGCACCAGCCCGGCGGCGGTCATCGCCGCGACGGCCTCGCCGGCGGCATCGAGGGTCGGGAAGAAGGCCAGCATCGTCGAACGCGGCGCCGGGGCGGGACGGAGGCGCAGCGTCGCCTCGGTGATGAGCCCCAGCGTGCCCTGGCTGCCGACGAACAGGTGGGTCAGGGCGTAGCCGGCGACGTCCTTCACGTTTCGGCCGCCGGTTCGGATGACCGTGCCGTCGGCGAGGACGACCTCCAAGCCCAGGACGCTGTCGCGCGTCTGGCCGTACTTGACGCAGCACAGGCCGCCGGCGTTGGTGCCGAGGTTCCCGCCGATCGAGCACATCTCGTAGCTGGCGGGATCGGGCGGGTAGAACAGGCCTTCCTCAGCCACCGCGCGCTTGAGCTCCGCGTTGATGATTCCGGGCTGGACGACCACGCACAGGTTCGCCCGATCGAGGTCGAGGATGCGGTTCATCTTGGTGAAGGCGATCGTCAGCCCGCCCTCGATGCCGGCGGCGCCGCCACTCAGCCCGGTCCCGGCGCCGCGGGGCACGACCGGGATGCGATGTTCGGCCGCGAGGCGGACGAGTGTCGCGACCTCGGCGGTTTCGGTCGGAAGGGCCACCGCCAGCGGGAGGCCGGCCGTGAGGTAGGCCGTCTCGTCCAGCCGGTACGACTCGCGATCGCCGGTCTCGGTCAGCAGCTGGACCTTCGGGAGCTCGGCGCGGATGGCATCGAGGAATGCCACGCGGGTGGCCTCCGAGGGCGCTGGGACACTGGGCGCGGTCATGGCCGGAAGGATACGGCCGCGGCGACCTTCGGCCGTGGGTTCCGTGACCCGCCCCCGGGTTAGGATTCGGGCGGCGATGCTCCGTACCCAACGCGCCCCGATCCTGGCTCTCGCCCTCGTCCTGGCCGCGAGCCTTGCGACCCCAGCGTTGGTTAGCGCGGCGGCGCGGATGCCAGCCGCAACCCGCCCGGCCACTGCCTCAGCAGTCATCCAGCCCGGCTCCGTCAACCGATCGAGCTTCGCCCTTCGGGTCACCTACGACGTCAACGTCACCCTCCACTACGGTGACCGCCTGCTGGTCGTGGACTCGGTGATGACGATCACCAACACATCGGGCGGCCCCATCGACCGGCTCGAGCTCAACACGATCGCTGCCCGGCTCGGCGGCCTCCGGGTGGTCGCCGCCTCGGTCGAGAGTCGCGCGGTGACCGTCGGCATCAGCGATCAGACGCTGATCGTTCCGCTCGGCGGCATCCTGCCGGCGGGCGACACCGTCCAGGCTCGGCTCATCTATAGCGCCCACCTGCGCGCCGACCTGGCCGGATCGGACTGGATGTTCACCCGCGCCAACGGGGTGATCGACGCCTATCGCTGGTTGCCGTGGGCCAGCCTTCGCATCCCGTTCACCCGCCCCAACCACGGCGACCCGTTCATCACCCCGGTCAGCCCCAGCGTCACGGTCCGCATCACGACCGACCGGCCACTGGTCTTCGCGACGACCGGTGATCGCGTCGGCGGCAGTGGGTTGAGCCAGACGTTCGCGGCCCAGGACGTGCGCGACTTCACGA
>JALZAF010000038.1 GCA_030948505.1 Chloroflexota bacterium | reverse complement strand
TATCGGGGCAGCCCTGTTCGCGCGACCCGACATTTTGAAGGTCCTGGCTGGAACGCTGATCCCGACGATCCAGCTTGACCCCAAGTACATCGGCATCCTCGTGGCGCTCCTCGGTACGACGATCTCGCCGTACCTCTTCTTTTGGCAGGCCAGCCAGGAGGTGGAGGAGCAGATCAGCATCGGGCGACGCCACCTGCGGCAACGCCAGGGAGCCTCGCATTTCGAACTCAAATACGCCCTGTGGGACACGATCACGGGGATGGTGTTTTCGGAGGTCGTGGCCTACTTCATCATCCTCGCCACCGGCGCCACCCTGTTCGTGGCGGGCAAGACCGACATCACCTCGGCGACCGATGCCGCCGAGGCACTGCGTCCGTTGGCCGGTGACGCGTCCGCCATCCTGCTGGCGGTCGGACTCATCGGGGCCGGAGTGCTGGCCGTGCCCGTCCTCACGGGCTCGGCGGCGTATGGCGTGGCCGAGGCGTTCGGCTGGCGATCGGGGCTCGATGAGAAGCCCACTCGGGCGCCACTGTTCTACGTGGTCATCGTCGCGGCGACGCTGGTCGGGATGGCCATCAACTTCGTCGGCATCAACCCGATCACCGCCCTCGTCCTGAGCGCGGTCCTCAATGGCCTCGTCGCCGCACCACTCCTCGTCCTCGTCATGTTCGTCTCGAACGATCGAAGGGCGATGGGCCAGAGGACCAATGGCCGACTCCTCAATGTCATCGGCTGGGTGACCACGATCGTCATGGGCCTGGCGGCCATTGGCCTGATCGTGACGACGATCTTCGGGTGATGGAAACCTGATAAGCGAAGCCGACCGTGCGACACCAGCTCGCGTACGTTCTGATCGCACTAGCCGTAATCGGCGTCGCACTGGCCGTGCTCGGCCTCCTCGCGCTCGTCTCGACCTATCGCTGAAGTCTCAGCCGCGCTGCGGCTGTCGCAGGGTCGACGGATGCCGGGTCCGGTCTCGCCTGGCCTCTACCTGAGTCGCTCGGCAACGAGGATGCCGCCGCACTCGGGAGGTCGCCAATGTGTCTGTTCGCGTCACGGCGGCAACTTTCGGACGTTGTACTCGCACTAGCCTTGCAACGGATCGGGGCTGCTGAACGCCGGTCTCCTGCCTACGAGCGCCAACCCTTGAGGGATAAATACCGCTTTGCACGATCCTCTCTCGATCCGAAAGGACCTCGTTTGGGGCTGGGTAGGTGACAGCGCGATCTGTCAGCGTCCTCTCACTTGGCAACCGCCGAAGCGGCCGACAGCCGCGCCACCACCGCCTGCGTCAGCTGCCAGCCCTTGAGCGGGTCGCGCGGCAGGCGAATCCGGACCTGGTTCGAGGCGAACGAGACCTCGGACGGCTTTGTGCCCGGCAGCCCCTCCCCGCCCAGAAGCCGCATCGCGGTCGCGCGCGAGAGGCCGGCACCGAAACGGACGACGAGCTGGCCCTCCTCGCGCGAGATCGACGACACGCCGGCCCCCTCTGCGGTCAGGCGCAGGTCCGCCACCTCGATCAGCCGAATAACGGGCTGCGGCAAGGGACCAAAGCGGTCCATCACCTCCTGGCGGAACGCCGCCAGGTCGCCGGCCGAACGCGCTCGTGCCAATCGGCGGTACAGCTCGAGCTTCTGGGCCACCTCCGGGACGTAGGAATCCGGCAGGAACGCCTCGATCGGCAAGTCGACGACGGCCTGCGCCGGCTCGACGACCGGCGCCCGCATCTCACGGTGCGCCTTGGCTTCCTCGACCGCTTCGGCCAGGAGCCGCGAATAGAGGTCGAACCCCACCGCCGCCATGTGCCCCGACTGCTCGCCGCCCAGGATGTTGCCCGCGCCGCGGATCTCGAGGTCGGCCAGGGCGATCTGGAAGCCGGCGCCCAGCTCCGACGCGTTGAAGATCGCCTGCAAGCGCTTTCGTGCCTCGTCGGACAGGCGCTCGCGGCGCCGGTACAGCAGGTACGCGTAGGCGCGCCGGGACGAACGACCCACGCGCCCGCGAAGCTGGTAGAGCTGGGCCAGGCCCAGGGTGTCGGCGCGGTCGATGACGATCGTGTTGGCGTTCGGAATGTCCAGGCCGGACTCGATGATCGTGGTCGACACCAGGACGTCCGCGCCACTGCCGGCGAAGGTGACCATGACCTTTTCGAGCGCGCCTTCGGGCATCTGGCCGTGGCCAACGACGATTCGGACGCCCGGCAACATCTTGCGGAGCTGTTCGGCCTGGGCCTCGATCGTCTCGACCCGGTTGTGGACATAGAAGACCTGGCCGCCGCGGTCGAGCTCGCGCAGGATCGCGTCGCGGACGAGACCGGCGGAAGCTTCGGCGACCCGGGTCTGGATCGGCAGGCGGTCTTCGGGCGGCGTCTCGATGACGCTCAGGTCGCGCACGCCGGCGAGGGCCAGGTTGAGCGTCCGCGGGATGGGCGTCGCCGACAGGGTGATGACGTCGACCTCGCGGCGCAGCCGCTTCAGCCGTTCTTTGGCGGCGACCCCGAACCGCTGCTCCTCGTCGACGACGACGAGGCCAAGGTCCTTGAAGCCGACGTCCTTCGACAGCAGCCGGTGGGTGCCGATGACGAGATCCACCGAACCATCCGCCAGCCCCTGGATGGCCGCCTCCTGCTCGCGCGGACCGACGAACCGCGACAGCAGCCGAACGGTCACCGGGAACGCTCCGAAACGCTGGTTGAAGGTGTCGAAATGCTGCGCGGCGAGGACCGTGGTGGGGACCAGGACGGCGACCTGTTTGCCATCCTGAATCGCTTTGAACGCGGCGCGCAGCGCGACCTCGGTTTTGCCGTAGCCCACGTCGCCGACGACCAGCCGGTCCATCGGGCGCCCGGCCTCCATGTCCAGCTTGACTTCGGCCACCGCGCGGAGCTGGTCGACGGTTTCCTCGTACGGGAATGACGCCTCCAGCTCGCCCTGCCACGGCGTGTCGGGGTGGAACGGGTGGCCCGCGGCGGCCTCGCGCGCCGCGTACAGCTCGAGCAGTTCCTGGGCGAGGTCAGTGACGGTCTTGCGGACGCGCTGCTTCGTGCGCAGCCATTCGGTGCCGCCCAGCTTGGACAGCGACGGGTGCTCGCCACCGGAATAGCGGCTGATTCGGCCGATCTGTTCGACCGGCACAAAGATCTTGTCGCCCGCCTCGAAGCTGAGCTCCAGGTAGTCGCGCTCCTCGCCCGCGCCGCCGCGGCGGAGCATCCGCTCGTAGCGGGCGATGCCGTGGTCGATGTGGACGACGAGGTCGCCGGGGGTGAGGCGTTCGAGGATGTCGCGCGGCACGACCCGCCGCAGGGCCTTGGGTCGCCGAACCCGAACCGAACCGAACAGCTCGCGATCGGTCACCACGGCCAGACCATCCGGGCCACCGACGAAGCCGTCGTTGAGGCTCCGCTCGATGAGCGCGATGGCGCCCTTGGGAGGTGCTTCCGAAAGCGCCGAAACCACCGCGGCCGAATGACCGGCGTCGGCCAGGATCTCGGCCAGGCGGGCGGCCTGGTCGGAGGCGACGACGATCCGAAGGCCTTCGGCCTGCCAGCCCTCGACCGCCTCGACGATCCCGGCGGAGCGGCCGCGCGGAAGCTGCGGCTCGCGCCAGCCGAAGAGATCGCCGCTCGACAGACCGCGGCCGGCCATCGCGCCGGAGGCCTCCGATTCCCAGGTCATCTCGAGCGTGCGCGATCCCGTGAGGCGTGCCTTCCAGTCGCGGCGCGGGAGGTAGGTCGACGGCCAGTCCTTCGGCAGGTCGCCCGATTCGACGAGGTCGCTGCGGCGTTCGTCGGCCTGGCGCCACAGGAAATCGGCGGCATCGGCGAGATCGCCGGGTTCATCGAGGACGAGCAGGGTGCCGGGGGCGATGTGATCGAGGCCCGTAGCAGGGGAAAGATGGGCGGCCCAGACTTCGGCCGAGTCGCCGAGGGTCAGGGCGCGGCTGTCGGCGCCAGGGCCCGCCGCCGCTCGGGGGGCACCGCCCCCCTCGAGCCGCTCCAGGTCGCTCGCGAGCCGCTCTGGCAGACGGCTCGCCGCCCGACCCAGGCGCTCGCGGATCTCGGACACGCCGCCGGCCGGGAGGAGAAACTCACTCGCCGGCAGGAGGATCACCTCGTCGGCCGGGCGGACCGTGCGCTGATCGGCCGGATCGAATGAGCGCAACGAGTCGATCTCGTCGCCGAAGAACTCGATGCGGACAGGCAGCGCGCTGGACGGCGGGAACACGTCGAGGATGCCGCCCCGACGGGCGAACTCGCCGTGGCCGGCGACCTCGAGCACCGGCACGTAGCCCAGGTCGAGCAGATCCCGAGCGAGCGCGTCGAGGGAGGCGCGGGCGCCGGTGCGGAGGTGGCGTGGCTGCGTCGGCAGGTCGTCCGGCGAGATGGTGTGCTGCAAGAGTGCCTGCACGCTGGCGACGAGGATCCGGGCTTTGCCGCTGCGCCAGGAGGCCAGCGCGGCGACACGGGCCGCGGTCTCGTCGGGCACGAGCTCGCTGCGCTCGTAGGCCAGGGCGGTGCGCGGCTCGAGAACGGCGACGGCATCCGCGTCGCCCAGCCACGCGCCCAGCTCCTCGACGACGCGATCGCCGACCTCGGCGTCTCGCGCCACCCAGACCAGCCGCTCCCCGGTGTCGCCGAGGGCGAGCGCCGCGGCGAGGTACGTCTTCGCTCCGTGCGGAACCATGAGCAACCCCGCGTGCCGCCCTGATGGCGGGACAGACCGCGTGTCGCCCAGCCGTTCGCGCAGCGAGGCGAACGAGCCCGTTTGCTGGAGGAGCGGCGGGAGAACCGACAGATCCGGCAGACGACGACCGGCGCCGCGTCCGCCGACCGGCGCTGCAGCCGCCGGGGCCGCCCCCGGAACCGGACGCGGAGGCGCCGCCACAGCCACGGATACGCGCCGTGCATCGGCAACCTCAGCCCGGCGAGCCTCGGCGACCTCCGCGTCCACCTCGCCGATGTCGAAGTCGACCTCGTTCGCCTCCCGGGCCGCCCGCCTGGCCAGGGCATCGGCCACGGCCTTGTCGCCGACCCGACGCTCCCGAGCGCGCTTGCCGCGCATCGGCGGCAGCCCTCGTTCGGTCACGTCTAGGCCTCCGGGTCGGCCGGGCGGATGCGCCGCCAACCGGTCTTCGTGCGCCGAACGCCGTCGGGTCCGGGCGGTCCATCGACCTCGCCCGGCGCCGCCAGGCGGTCCGTGTCGGCCGGTCGCAGCTCGAAGGTGTTGAATCGGTTCGCTGCCTTGCTTGTCCCTTCGCGCGCCCAGGCCTCGACGGCTTCCGCCGTCGCGTCCAGCAGCTCGTCGAGCCGCTGCCGCTCGTCCGGCGCGAAGGTGCTCAGGACATGGTCCACGGCAGCGCGCCCC
>JALZAF010000008.1 GCA_030948505.1 Chloroflexota bacterium | reverse complement strand
GTTGGGGGCAAGTCGACTTTCATTTCCATCGCCTCCATCGCGATTGTTCGCACGCCGCAGGATAGGACCCGTCTGTTCGACGCCAGAGCCGCGAGCCCATCGCTGCGACCTTACGAGTGGGGGAGCGGCGGCTGCGGTGGGACGAAGCGGATCACCTGAGCTGACGAAGCAAATACGAAGGACACGCCGACAGGTGTCTTGCCCGTGATCGTTCGCACCAGGTCTGCATACGCCTCTCCCTGCATCCGATAGCGATCCATTCGGCTCTCCAATTCGTCCGGCCGGACCTCGTCCGTCTTGTAGTCGACGATTTCATAGCCCTGATCGGTATGGAAGAGTAGATCGATGAAACCCTCCAGGACAACGCCTTCAGACGGGCCCCCGATGGGTACTTCACGCCACAGTCGCCCGCTCGCCACCGCATGCCGAACCGGTTCGCTCTCGCACGCTTGCCGGACCAGCCGCGCAACGTCATCAGCTCGGTTGGCGATGCCTTCAGCTGCGGCCTGCGCGCGCGCCAGATTGTCGAGGCCCTCCTGCGTTCCTAGGTCGATCGCCTGGAGGACGGCGTGGACCGCGCGGCCAACTGACGTGCCGCCTCGGCCCCGCCTGAAACGAGCTGCATCCGGTTCAGGTCGCGGCTCTTCGCCCTGATCGAGCGCCGCTCTCGCCGTTGCGGTGACGTACGAGACCCCCACGGCGTTAGCGAGCGCTGCTTTGCGACTGGCGACCCAAGCATCCTCATCGGTCACGACCTGCTCGACAGTCATTCCAGAGCTAAACGTCTGGGCCTTCGGTCCCGCCACCTCAACCAATTCGAGTTCGCGAACTTCGCCGGCCATCGCACCGAGCGTTTCGGCAAACGCGACCGCGGGGGCGTCGAGTTCACTCGCCTTGTGATGCAGCCCGAAGATCAGGTGGTCACACGCACGTGTCGCGGCAACGTAAGCGAGGCGGATCTCCTCTGCATCCGCCAGTTCCTTCTCCATCTCGCACGCGTTGTCGAAACCGGGACTCTTCCAGTCGTTCTGACGCGTGTCCTTTACGCGGGCATGAACACGATCCCGCACGCGGTCGCCAATCACGGTGGGACTCCGGAAGGCGCGCGAGGAACCGAGCCCAGTCATGAAGACGATCGGGAACTCGAGGCCCTTTGCCCTGTGCACCGTCAGAACCCGCACCGCCGACTCGTCACTCTCGGTAATCGAGCCCGAGATGTCGCGCGCTTGACTGCGGTCGAGTCCTTCCATCCACTCGACGAAATCGCGCAGCGTCGTCCGACCTGTGGCAGCGAACGCCCGCGCCCGCGCTGCAACGTACCGATACCTGCGCCACGACTCGCGAGGCCGCCGCTCTCCGAACGCGCCAGCGACGAGCATCCTGTCGTCCACGAAGCGCTCGACCAGCGCCGCGACGGTGCCCTGGTTACGCTGGGCATGAAACGAGGCCATGTGCGCCAGGGCGGCGCGAACACGATCGACCTTGCCGGTTTCAGGTCGAATGTAGTTGAGCCTACCCCCCTCCCCCGTCCACCGCACTAGCTCGGCGTCGCTGCATCCGTAGATGGGCGAGCGCAGCGCCGCCAGAAGTGCCACCTGGTCGGACGGGTCGTCGATCGCGCGCAGGGCAGAGAGGAGCTCGGAAACCTCCTGCGTCGCGACCACGATCTCCCCACTCTCGACCCGGTATGGAATCTCGCGGTCCTCAAAGGCTCTCTCGAGACGACGCAGGTTGGTCCGGCTCGGGGTCAGCACGCAGATGTCGCCGAAGTCGGCGGGGCGACGGACCCGCTCTCCAGATTCGCGCTTCGAAACCATCCAAACCTCGGCGACTATCCGGGAGATAGTGCCGGCGACGTGCTGCGCCTCCAGCTCCCAGACTTCGGCCGCCTTGCCTCCGACGGGCCCGCCGAAACGCCACAGCGCCGGGCCGGCCGCAGCGGCGTCCGGCGCGAGCGGCTGGTATGCCGGCTGTGCGCCTTCGGCCAACTTCATCGCCCCGCCGAAATGCCGGTTGACGAAATCAATCACGGCCGGGACCGAGCGAAAGTTGCGGCTGAGAACCAGCGGTTCCGCCACGTGCTTGCGGATCGCCTGGTAGAGGGCGATATCGGCGCGACGGAAGCGGTAGATCGACTGCTTGGGATCGCCGACTAGGCAGAGCTTGCCGGGCCGGAGCGTGATGTTCCGCCAGTCCTCTGGCAGCGCCACGCCGGGATCCGCGCAGAGATAGAAGGCGATCTCGGCCTGGAGGGGATCAGTGTCCTGGAATTCGTCGATGAACACCCTCGCCCAGCGCGACTGCACACGCGAGCGCACCTCAGAGTTGTCACGGAGCAGGTCGCGCGCCCAGGCGAGAAGGTCCTGAAATGTCGCCACGCCTAGCTTCTTTCGCTCGACTGCGTAGTCGAGGACGAAGTCTCGGAGGGCACCGAGCAGGGAGCAGAACAGGGCGGTTCGGAAGGCGTTAAGCGTTTCGCCCGCTTCCTTCTCGACGCCGTCGATTTGACGTTTCAGAACTGTGAAGGCGTTCTCGCCGCCCGCGCGTCCCCAACCATCCTTCGTCCCGGGCGGCCGCCGAAGGCCCTCGACGGCCTGCATGGCAACCAGGGCCTGGTCTACGGTGCTTGCTTCCGCCAACCGCTCGAGGGCAAAGGCCAGTCCTTGGACCACTGCAATCGCCTTGTGATCCGTTGGGGCGTACTTCAGCAGGAGCTGCGCCTCCCTGATTCCGCCAGCCGCCTCGTGGGCGGCGGCGATCGGTTCGGGCGGCGCGTCGCATGCCCACGTGGTGTCCTGCGACAGCAGGTCGTAGTTCTCGTGCAGCGCGCGAGCCAGCGTCTGCATCCTGTCCGGCCCGAGGCCCAGCAGGAGCGCCCGGCGCACGGTGTCCCGGTGCCGTTCGTCGTCAGCCACGTGGTCAAACCACGTCCGGAAGCGCTCCTCGAAATCGAGATCCGCCTCGATCTCGTCGATCGTGGTGAAATCGGGCGGCAGGCCAGCATGCAGCGGGTACGTGCGCAACAGGTCTCCAGCGAACGCATGGATAGTGTCAATCGAGCCGTCGCCGATCTGCTCGCCGGCAACGCGGCAGCGATCGCGCTCGTCAGGCGCTCGGTCGGGGTTGGAGACGACCTTGTCCAGCGCCTCCCTGACCCGTGTCCGCAGCTCAGCGGCCGCCGCCTCGGTGAACGTGATCGCCACGAGCTGCGACATCACGACATGACCACCCGCCATCAGCTCGCCGATCCGCTCGACGATCGCGGTCGTCTTGCCTGTGCCCGCACCAGCGTCGACGAAGAACGTGCTCTCGAAATCCGTTCGGAGTGCATCGCGGGCGCGACCGTCCGCGACCAGCACCTCAGGCTCCATCGTCGCCGCCTAGCTCGAGATGGATCCGCGGGCCTGGCTGATCCTGCTTGCGCTCTTTCATCTGGTCCCGGCCCTTCGGGCAGACGCGGTCGAATGCACAGTACGAGCAGTTCTCCCAGCCGGCAGCTCCGGGACGAGCGCTCTCTGGGCCCGGTACTTGTGGGAACGCGCCTGCCCGGATGCCACGGTCGACGATGGCAAGCGCCGCACGCAGCCGCTCCGGGTCATCCGGTACCGACATCAATTTAAAGGCGCCCTTGGAGCTCGCGAACCAGTACGCACTCTCGACCCGGATGCCGGGATACCGCGCTCGGATCGCGGCGCCGTACACGGAGGGCTGGACCTTCGTCCCAGCCACGACCGGGTCTTCTTTGAAGGCTTTCTCGGAGTACCGGGTGAAGCCGCCCGTCTTGTAGTCGATGAGACGCGCGACCTGCGGAGCGGAGGGGTCGGGCCCGAGGTCGATACGATCGATCCGGCCGCGAATGCGCGCGCTTCTCCCGTCGTCCAGGTCGATCACCAGCTCATCCCACGGGTCCCCACCCATTCCGAACCCCTGCTCGAAGAGAGACGGCACGAGCCCGTCATCGCGAACCTTTTCGTCCCTGCGGAGGAACGTCTGTAGGTCCACAAGGATCGCTTGCTTTTCGTTCTGCCACGCGAGGGCATTACCGATCGCACCGGCTGCCTCGAGCTTCGCGAACTCCTCCTTCGCCATGTCCTCGATCAACCTCTGGTCGGCGGCCGTGTAGGCCTCGGCAGGTCCTGGCCGTCCGTGGGCGCGCAGCTCGCCGAAGAAGTGGCTCAAGATCTCGTGTACCAGCGCTCCCTTTGTCGCCGCGCCGATCGCCCACGGGATCTCCTGCTCCGGACGTTCGGTCTCCTCGACGTGAAGGACGCGCTCCAGCAAGTAGCTGAACGGGCAGGTAGCCCAGCGCTCGATGCTGGACGGTGAGTGGCCGCGCCGGTCAAGCCCCGCCGACAGCACCTCCAGGCCCGCGACCTCGGACGCGACATTGCCGTCGAACTCCGAGAACGAGCTGGATAGCCGCGCCGCCCGCACCTCCAACTGGCGCTGGAGGGGCAGGTCGGGCCGAAGGGCCAGGCCCGAGGCTTTCAGCCGCGCACCCTCGCGACGTGCAACCTCCAGGCGCCATTCGGCCACATTCAACAGCGACGGCGCCTTTTCGAGCCCGGCGTAGGGGGACGGGATCGCGAGGAGGTTCTTGACGCCCCTACCGTCCCGCAGCGCCGCGGCGGTCACCGGACGGCTGCTTTCGGGCTCGGCAAGCGCCATCACCCATGACGATGGGTAGCTTGGCCTGAGGTCGGGATCAAACGCCGGAAAAGAGAGCCAGGCGGACTTCGCGGCAGCGATGGCGGCCAGGAAGTCGCGG
>JALZAF010000319.1 GCA_030948505.1 Chloroflexota bacterium | reverse complement strand
TCGACACCGGGATGAGCCTGGAGCGGCTGGCCAGCGTCCTCCAGCAGGTCCCTTCGAACTTCGACACGGACCTGTTCCTGCCGATCCACGCCCGGATGCGGGAGTTGCTGGGGCACGATCCGGACGCCTTCGAGCAGGAGCGCTTCAGCTACCAGGTCATCGCCGATCACTCGCGCGCGGCGACCTTCCTCATCGCCGACGGCGTTTTGCCCTCGAACGAGGGCCGCGGCTACGTCCTCCGCAAGATCGTCCGCCGCGCAGTACGCCACGGCCGGCTGCTCGGCCGGCGCGAGCCGTTCCTGGCCCAGACCGCCGACGTCGTGATCGAGATCATGGCTGGGGCCTACCCATTCCTCACCGAGCGGCGGGCGGAGATCGTGGCCGCGCTGCTGCGGGAGGAGTCGCAGTTCGGGCGTACGCTCGACGCGGGTACCGACCAGCTGGAGGAGGCGCTCATCCCGCTCACCTCCGCCGAGCGAGTCATCGGCCGGCGACCGGAGGAGCTGCCGCCCGACGCGCCCGTGCTGCCCGGCGAGGTCGCCTTCCGGCTGCACGACACCTTCGGCTTCCCGATCGACCTGACCGTCGAGCTGGCCGCCGAGTACGGCGTCCGGGTCGACCGCCTGGGGTTCGATGAGGCCCTGGCACAGCAGCGGCAGCGCAGCCGCAGCGGCAAGAAGGCAGACCTGGCCCGCCAGGCCGAGCTGGCCGCCGTCTATCAGTCGATCCAGACCCGCGCCGGCGACAGCAGCTTCATGGGCTACGAGACGACGACGGCCCCGGCCAGGGTGGTGGCCATCGTGCGCGACGGAATCGACTACGACGAGCTCGCCGCCGTCGGCGACGCCGAGCTGCGGACGGGCGGTGGCGCCGCGGCGGAAGTCGTCCTCGACGTCACGCCCTTCTACCCGGAGGGCGGCGGTCAGATCGGCGACCAGGGCGAGCTGCGCGACACCTCGGGCGCCGTCGTGTTCGAGGTCGCCGACACACAGAAGCCGTTTGGCGGGTTGATCGTCCATCGCGGCACGCTGCGCGGCCGCCTGCGCGTTGGCGAGACGGTCACGGCGGCCGTGGACGATGAGCGACGGGCGCGGACGATGCGCAACCACACGGGCACCCATCTCCTGCACCGGGCGCTGCGCAACGTCGTCGGTGAGCGCGCCCGCCAGGCCGGCTCGCTCGTGACGCCGGACTACCTGCGCTTCGACTTCCCGTTCGACCGCGCCCTGACCGACGCGGAGAAGGCACAGATCGAGGACGAGGTCCGGGCCATCGTCCGCGACGACCGGCCGGTCGCCGTGGAGTACATGCCGATGGCCGCGGCGATCGCCGCCGGCGCCGACGCGTTCTTCGACGAGAAGTACGGCGAGACCGTCCGGACGGTGCGGGTCAAGGACTACAGCTTCGAGCTCTGCGGTGGCACCCATTGCCGGGCCAGCGGCCAGATCGGCAACTTCGTCATCACCGGCGAGCGCAGCATCGGCTCGGGGACACGGCGCATCGACGCGCTCACCGGAGTCGGCGCGGACGCCCTCGTCGCCTCCCGGCTGGCGGCCCTGGACCGGGCAACCGCGCTGGTCGGGGCCCAGTCGCCCGAGGCGGTGCCGGACCGGATCGCCGCTCTCCAGGACGAGCTGAAGGAGGCGCGCCGCCGACTGCGAGCTGGCCCTGGCGCCGCCCTGCCGAAGGCGGGTGAGCTGGCGGCCCTGGCGAAGGAGGTGGCTCCCGGAGTTCGGCTGCTGACGTACGCCGGGCCGTTCGAATCCATCGATGCATTGAAGAGCGTGGCCAAGGATGTCCGCGCCGTCCTGGGATCGGGGGTCATCGCCCTCGGGCTGGACGCGGACGAGCCACACGTCTTCGTGACCGTCAGCGACGACCTCGTCAAGCGCGGCATCGCCGCAGGCGACCTCGTCCTGGCCGCCGTCGCGCCGCTGGGCGGCAAAGGCGGCGGACGTCCGGAGATGGCGCAGGGCAAGGGCACCCGACGGGAAGGCCTGCCCGACGCGCTGGCGACGATCGCCGAGCGACTCGGCAACGGGTCGAGCGGCTAGCCCCCGCGGATGACCTTCTGGCGACGGATCTGGCAGCGCGACAGCGAACCGGACCTCGCCGCGTGCACCGCTCTGGACGTAGGCACGGAGTTCGCCAAGGCGCTGGTGTTCGAGATCGACGACACCGGTCGCGGCAAGGTGCGCGGCGTCGGCCGCAAACGACAGGGCCTGGCGCACATGCAGTCGGGCACGGTCGCCGACATCGCGGCCGTGGTCGACAACTGCGCAGTGGCTCTCCAGGAGGCCGAGGAGATGGCCGGCTTTCGGCCGACCCAGGTGGTCATCGGGATCGCCGGCGAGCTGGTCAAGGGCTTCACCACGACCCACAGCCAGGAACGCAAGAAGCCGGACGTGCCGATCACGGAGGCGGAGCTGCAGAAGCTCATCGACGGCGTGCAGCGGCAGGCGTTGCGTGAGGCCGAGCGGTCGATCACCTGGGAGACGGGCCTGGCCCATGTCGACGTGCGGCTCGTCCACGCCGCCGTCACCGGTGCCGCCATCGACGGCTACGCGCTGACCAACCCGGTCGGCTTCCAGGGCCGCCACGTGAAGATCGGGATCTTCAATGCCTTTGCGCCGCTCGTTCACCTCGGTGCGCTACAGAGCGTCGCCTCGCAGCTGGACCTCGAGCTGCTCGAGATCGTGGCCGAGCCATACGCCGTGGCGCGCGTCCTGGGCGCGGACCACGTCCGCCAGTCGGGCGCGCTGTTCGTCGACGTCGGTGGAGGCACGACGGACGTGGCCCTCGTCCGGCAAGGGGGCATCGAGGGGACGCGCATGTTCGCTCTCGGCGGGAGGGCGTTCACGAAGTCGATCGCCGACCGGCTCGACCTGCCTTTCCCGCGGGCCGAGGCCGTCAAGGTGGACTACGCCCGCGGGCTGCCGGTCGAGTTTCGCGACGAGGTCGCGGCCAGCATCGCCGCGGATGTCGAGGTGTGGGCGGCCGGCGTCGAGCTGGTGATGGAGGAGCTCGCGGCCGGCGACCTGCTGCCCGGCCGGATCCACATCTGCGGCGGCGGCTCGCGACTGCCGGAGATCCAGGCCGCGCTGGCGGCGGAACGGTTCTGGAAGCGGCTGCCGTTCGCGCGCCCGCCGGAGGTCACCGTGATGTCGCCGGACCAGATCGAGACGATCGACGACGAGACGCACCTGCTGGTGGACCAGCAGGACGTCACGCCGCTCGGCCTGGCCTACCAGGCGATCGAGCTGCAGACCACCGAAGCGCCACTGGATGTCGCACTCCGGCGCGTCCTGCGGGCCATGAAGGTCTGACCTTGGCGATCATCTACGTCGACGACGACGACGAGATCACGTCCGCCGCGGCACGGATCAGATCCTCCGACGAGGGCCCCATCGCCCTGGTCGTGCCGTCCGGATCGCGATTGGCGACGTCGCGGATGAACTTCCGGCTGCTTGCGCGCGAGGCGGATTCGCGCGGCCGGCGCCTGTCGATCGTGGCCGGCGACGGGGCCACCCGAGCGCTGGCCGCCTCGGCGGGGCTGCCGGTCTTCGGCTCTGTCGCCGAGTTCGAGTCCGCGCTCGCCGATGGGGGCGGCTCCGTGGCGGCCGCTGTCGCGGGGGCAACGGTGGCTCCGGCAATCCTGCCGCCGCCCGCCCCCGCCACGCCCTCGCCGGCGAAGCGATCCCCGGCCAGGACC
>JALZAF010000317.1 GCA_030948505.1 Chloroflexota bacterium | reverse complement strand
TGCGCCCGCCGACGATGCGACCCGGTGCCGAGGCAGTCCTGACCAGTCCCGAACCCGCCTGACACGATCAGTCGGGCGCGTCCAGGGGTACTGGACAGGGTCTTGTGGCAACCGCTGCTATGGTTCGGCGGACGCTCCGCGCGCGGTGCGGGGCAAAAAGTATGGAGGAGACCCAATGCGGTTATCCCGCGTGCTCGCCCTCGGGGCGTCGGTGCTGGTGCTGCTGGGCGCCTGCACGACGGGTGGGGGCGGCAGCTCAAACCCATCCGCGGCTGCCAAGCCCACGGTAAAAATCGGGTCAGTCGGGTTCGACGAGGCCCGCGTCATGGCCGAGGTCTACGGTCAGGCGCTCGAGGCCAACGGCTACACCGTCAATCGGGACGGTATCGGCCTCGGCGATCGGAAGGTCCTCCTTCCGGCTCTCGAGAGCGGCAAGATCGACCTGCAGCCAGAGTACATCGGCAGCGGCCTTGCCCAGGGTTACGGTGGCACCTCGACCAACGATCCGGACAAGAACCGGACCGACCTGCAGAAGATCCTCGACACCAAGGGTGGCGGGATCACGGTCCTCAACTACACACCCGCCGTCGACACGAACGCCCTGGTCGTGCGGAAGGAAACAGCCGACCAGTACAAGCTTGCCAAGTGGAGCGACCTGACGGCCATCGCGGACAAGATCAAGTGGGGCCTCGCGACGGACTGCCCGGCCAACCCGGTCTGCGCCGGCGCATTGAAGACTGCCTACGGCATCGACACGACGAAGATCGACGTGACCCTCATCGGCGCGTGCACGACTCAGATGTCTGACGCGCTCGACAAGAAGACCGTCGACGTCGCCGAGCTCTGCTCGACCGATCCATTGATCATCACCAAGGGCTGGGTCCGGCTCGAGGACGACAAAAAGACCCAGCCGGCCGACAACATCGCACCGCTGGTGCGCAACGACCTGCTGGCGAAGACCGACAAGACGGCGTTCTCGAAGATCCTGAACGACGTCTCGGCCAAGATCGACACCCCGACGCTGGCCGACCTGTACAAGCAGGTGGCCGTCGACAAGAAGGATGCCAAGGACGTGGCCGCGGCCTGGCTCAAGGCGAACGGCTTCGTCAAGTAACCGACGCAGCAACCCGAACCGACGGTCGCGCCTCGGCGCGGCCGTCGGAAACCTTTGCTCTGAGACATGACGGTCGTCCTCACGGGGCATGACCTCGACCGCGCCGAAGTGGTGCGCGTCGCGCGTGACGGCGAGGCCGTCGAACTCCACCCATCCGCCGTCGAGCGGATGGCCCGCTCGCGTACCGTCGTCAGGGCGGCGATCGAACGCGGCGACCCGGTCTACGGCCTGACGACCGCCGTGGGCGTCCTCAAGCGGGCGACCGTCTCCGCCGACGGCGCGTCCGACTACTCGCGACGGATGATTCGCCATCACGTGGTCGGCCAGGGGCCGGCGGCGCCGCCGGATCTCCTCCGGGCGACGATGCTCCGCCTGGCGAACGCGTTCGCGGAGGGCTCGACCGGGGTCCGGCCTGAGCTCGCCGAACGACTCGTGGCCGCCCTCAACCGCGGCGACAGCCCGCGCATCCGGACCCTCGGCTCGATCGGCCAGGCCGATCTCGCGCCCATGGCGGACCTCGCCCTGGCCGTCTTCGGCGACGTGCCGCTCGAGCCCGGCGAAGGCCTCGCTCTCGTGGGCAGCAACGCCTTCTCGACCGGCTGGGCCGCCCTGGCGATTGCCGACACGGCGACCCTCCTCGAGGCGGCCGAGGTCGCCGGAGCCCTGTCGCTCGAGGGTCTCGCGGCCAACCTGACGATCCTCGACCCGGCCATCGCGGAGGTACGACCTTATCCGGGCCTACAGCTCGAGCTTGCCCGCCTGCGGCAGCTCCTCGAGGGCAGCGCGCTGTGGGATGCGGGCGCCGCTCGCAGCCTCCAGGACCCACTGACCTTCCGGAATCTGCCCCATATGCTCGGCGCCTGGCGCGACGTCCAGGATCACGTGGATCGGCAGCTGGCGATCGAGCTCAACGCATCGCAGGGCAATCCCATCGTCGTCCCGGCCGATGAGCGGGTCATCTCGGTCGCGAACTTCGAGATCCTGCCCCTGGCCGTCGCCCTGGACTACCTGCGGATCGTCCTCGCCACGGTGCTTACGTCTGCCGCGGAGCGCGTTGTCAAGCTCCTCGAGACGCCCTGGTCGGGGCTGCCGACCGGCCTCGTGGCCGGGAGCGACGCCACGGATCCTGGCCTCTCCTACCTCGCGATAGCTGGGCAGTCGCTCGCCGCGGAGGCGCGCCTGCTCGCCCAGCCGGTCTCGTTCGAGCTCGTCTCGACGGCCCATGCCGAAGGAATCGAGGATCGGTCGACCATGGCGCCGCTGGCGGCCGCGCGGCTCGCCGAGCTCGTCGATCGCGGCCGCCGCCTCGTGGCCATCGAGCTGACGGTGGCGGGCCAGGCGGCACAGTTGCGCGGCAACCGCCTGGGTCGCGGCACGGCTGCCGGCCTGAAAATGGTGAGGAGCCGCGTGCCGTACGTGGAGGCCGGCGGCATGGTGCCCGACGTCGAACCGCTGCTCGAGCTCATCGCCAGCGGCGCGATTCAGCCCTGAACCCGCCGCTGATCACGTATGCTCGGGGCCGTGGACGCCCTCGCTGGTCTCGTCCCCGTCTCCGAGACCTACGCGCTCCTCCCTGTTGAGCAGGCCTTTACGTGGTCGCCCGCGGCGGAGCTGATGCCCCCCGGCGAGTGGTACATGGTCGCCTTTCGATCGGTCCGTCGAGCGGACGCCGACGAGCGCCGCCTGAGCCAGCTCGATGATCGCGCCCACGCCGAGGCGGAGAGCGCACCTGGCTTCGTCCACTACTTCAAGGGCCCGACCGCGGCGGATGGGTCCTGCCTCTCGTTCTGTCTGTGGACGTCGCGAGCGACTGCCCGGGCGGCGGCCGGTCGACCGGCCCATAGC
>JALZAF010000282.1 GCA_030948505.1 Chloroflexota bacterium | reverse complement strand
GGCGCCCGTTCGCAGCCGTTCGAGGATGCCGCGCAGCGAGGGGATCGACTCCGCCGGTCGGGCCAGATAGCCGTCCGCCTTGGCAGCTGCGAGGGCGACGAACTCCTTGCGATAGGCGGCGATGACGACCGGGATGCGGTGGGTTGGGGCGAACATCGGCTGGATGGGCGGCAGGCCGGGCGTGGCGGACGGCAGCCGCTCGCCGGCCCACAGCGCGCGTAGCTGATCGATCGTCTGCGACACGCGTTCGACGGCCATGACCGGGTCGTAGGGGATGCCCATCTGCTTGAGTCGCAGTGGCAGTCCCGTGCCCAGGCCGAGGACGATCCGCCCGGGCAGCAGCTCGTCCAGCGCGGATCCGGTCATTGCCAGCACGACCGGATGGCGAGTGAATGGGTTCAGCGCTCCCAGGGCGACGCGGAACGAATCATCGCCGTCGGCGGCCAGTCCGGCGGCAGTTGCCGTCGCAAATGTGACCGCGTCGCGCTCGAAATAGGAGTCGTGGATCCAGACCGATTCGAGGCCCGCGTCGCGCGCGCGGCGAGACCAGTCGACGACGTCGGTGGGATCGCCGCGAGCGGCCAGTCCAAGGCCGATCCGGCGGGCGAGAACAGGCATGGCCGACGCTCCCGGCGCTGAAGAATTAGTTGCGCTGTCAGGGTAGCAGATTTCACGGTCGCGGGGCCGTGCGACAATCCGCCCGATGCGGCTGGATGACCGATTCGACGACCTCGTCGCGAGCCTCGGCGGTTTCTATCGGAGCTGGCTCGTCTACCTGGGCCTCGAGCTGGGGCTCTTCCGTCTCCTGCGCGACGCCGGGTCGAATGGACTCAGCCCGGCCGAACTCGCGGAGGCGTCCGGCTGTCAGCTCGAGCCCGTCCTCGCCTGGGCGACCGCGGCCGATGCGCACGCCCTGGCCGTCTTCGATGGCGAGCGCCTCACGCTCGACGACGACATGGCGGCCATCCTGCTCGACGACCGCGCGCCCGAGTTCCTCGGCGGCCAGCTGGTCCACGCCGTGGTGGCCAGCCTGGACTGGGACCGCATGACCGAGTTCTTCCGTACCGGACAGCCCATTCGTGACCGGCCCAATCGTTATCGGGTGGCCATCGAACGGCTGACCGTCCAGGACATCGCGGTCTTCTTCCAGGAGGTGCTGGCCGCGCTGCCGCAACTCGTGGTGGATCTCGGGGGCGCCGGCAAGCGCGCTCTCGACGTCCACTGCGGTGGCGGTCGCTGGCTCATCGCGATGGCCAAACGGTTCCCCGACCTGGAGCTGGTCGGCGTCGAATTCGAGGGCGATTCCGTGGAGCGGGCGCGAGCCAACGTGGAGCGGGCGGGCCTGAACGGACGCATCCAAATCGAGCAGGGCGATGTCGCCGCTCCCGGCCACAACGGCGAGTTCGACCTGGCCTATTTCCAGTACGCGCTGCACATGCTGCCGGACCCCTCGGCCGCCCTTCGCGCCGCGTGGACCGCGTTGCGGAGCGGCGGTTCACTGGTCGTCCTGGACTGGCCCGTGCCGTCGACGGTCGAGGAATTCCGGACGCGCCACGGTGAGCTGATCGCCGGGGTCCAGCTGGATGAGATCTTCCAGGGCACGAGGCTCGAGACGCGCGAGACATTCCGCGGCTGGTTCGAGGTGGCGGGCCTGCCCGAGCCGCAGGTGATCGACCTGCCTTCGGGCGCCTCCGCCTTCGTCGCCACCGGGCCTGCGCCGGGCTGACCGATCGTCCGCCCGGCGGCCACTATCGTTGGCCGGTGGCCAGCCCCGCCGTCGACGCCGAGATCCTGCGCTCCCTGGAGGTCCACGAGGCGCGCGTCCACGCCATGCCCGGGCGTCAGTTCCGCGACCTGGGCGACGCGATCATGCTGCACGACCCACTCGATCCCGAGCCGTTCTGGAACCGCGTCAACGCCATCCGCTGGCCGGAGGGTCGCGCTGCTTTCGATCGGCGCGTGGCGGAGACGGTGGCGTTGTTCGCGACGCTCGATCGCATCCCTCACATCTGGCCGCGGCCCATTCTCAACGAGCCCTCCGACCTCGAGGAGCGGTTGTCGGCGCACGGCTTCGAGGACGTCGGCGGCGGCCACGTCATGGTCCTTACTGACGCCGAACCGGCGAAGTCCGCGATCCAGGCCCTGCCGTCCGGCGTCACGGTCGAGCGCTGCCACTCGCTGCGCGGCGACGCCCGCATCCGGGCGTCGGCCGGGATCGCAGCGATTCTGACGGAGGCGTTCGACGTCGAGCCCGATCGCCAGGCGGCCATCGAGCTCGAGACAGAGGCGATGTTCGACCATCCCGAGCTGCACGCCTGCCTGGTGCGGCTCGACGGCGAGCCGGTCGCGGCAGCCAAGCGGGCAACGTTCGACGGCGCGACTTATCTGTCGTCGATCGGCACGCGGCGCGCGTTCCGCGGCCGCGGACTGGGGGCGCTCGCGACCGCGATCGTGACCGCCGATGCCGTGGCGGACGGCAGCCGCTGGACGTACCTCGGGGTGTGGGCGGGCAACGACACGGCGATCCGGATGTACGAGCGCCTCGGCTTCGTGCGCGTTGGCCCACCGGCACCGGATCTCCTGCTGCGCCGATGAACGCGAGAGCCGTCCCCGACGACGCGTTGCACGGCGCGGAAGCGATCGCGACGGCCCTGGCGGCGCTCGGGCGGCTGGCGATCCCGCAACGGCCGTGGGCGCGCGGCTGGGCGACCGTTGAGCTCGACCGGGCGGAGCGAGAGGTCAGCCGAGCCTTCGCCGGCCACGGTTCTGCGATGGTCAGCGATGCCGCGGACGACGATCTGCTGGCCGCCCGTTGCCGGCTGCTCGAGTTCGGTGGCTCCTTCCGGGTGGTCCTGCTCGAGCCCTCCACCGAAGGCCGCCTGGCGGCGACGCTGGCCCGGTTCGGCGAGGGGTTCGTGTCGCTCTACGTCGTCGTGCCCGACCTGGACGCGCTGGCTTCCGCGGGCGGGCTCGACCTGTCGAGCGAGGGGATGGGACCGTTCGGGCGCCAGCGGCTCGTCGCCGGCGGACCGGCCTGGGGCGCCCATCTGCTCCTCACCGGCAATGACGCGGCAACGGTCGGGGAGACGCGAGGCGCTACCATCGGGTCATGATCGAGCAACAGAAGGTGGTCCTTCGGCCGGCCACCAGCGCAGACGCAGATCGCATCGCCGCACTGTTCACCGACGAGGGGTATCCGGCCGGGCCAAGCGACATCGTCGCCCGGCTCGAGCGCTTCTCGTCACCCTACTCGCAGGTCGTAGTCGCCGACCTCGACGGGGAGGTCCTGGGCTTCGTGGCGATCCATGCCCTGCCGCGTTTCGAGCACGACGATCGGATCGTCCGGATCCTCGCCCTCGTCGTCGACCCGGGCGCGCGCGACCGCGGCATCGGGCATCTGCTGATGGAGGACGCGGAGCGAGCCGCTCGAGAGCTTGGCGCCGCGTTCGTCGAGGTGACGTCCGGTCATCACCGGCCCGAAGGGCGCCGCCTGTACGAGGCCCTCGGCTACGACGGCAGCGTCACCGCCTACCTCAGGAAGAAGCTCTGAGCCGCTACCTCACGGCCGACCAGGCCGGACTCCCAGGCCTCCAGAATCGATGACCGCCGAGCCCTCGACGTCGACCCCCGACACGACGCGTTTCCCGCGACTCCGACTGCGCAGCGCGGTGGGGGCCCTGCTGGACCTGCCGTGGGAGCTGCCCCTCGCCGACTGGCCGGCAGATCAGCTGCACTTCAAGGAGCTGCCGGTCGGCCCGTCCCGCCACCTGGTCCGATTCCTCGTCCTCGACGAGCGCACCTACGCCCTCAAGGAGCTGCCCCTCGACGTCGCCGGGCGCGAGTTCACGGTGCTGCGCCATCTCGAGACGCTCGGCCTGCCGGCGGTCAAGACGCTCGGCATCTCCGAGTCGCCGGAGCGCGATTCGGCCATCCTCATCACCGAGTACCTGGCTCACTCGCTGCAATACAGGCGCCTGCTGATGCGACTGCCGCTGGGGCCGGGTGCCTACCGCGGACGGCTGCTCGATGCCATGGCCTGGCTGCTTGTCGATCTCCATCGGGCGGGGGTGTTCTGGGGCGACTGCTCGCTGGCAAATACGTTGTTCCGGCGCGACGGCGACAAGATCCAGGCCTTCCTCGTGGACGCCGAGACGAGCGAGGTGCATCCGGGCCTGTCCGACGGACAGCGCGCCTACGACCTGGAGATCCTGGTCGAGAACGTCGCCTTCGGCCTGGCCGACCTGGCTGCATTCCAGGACCGGCCCGAAGATCTCGAGGAGGCGATTCTGTCTGCGGAGACCGTGCGGACGCGCTACGGGGCGGTATGGGAGGAGCTGCACCAGGAGCCGGCACTCCGGCCCGGGGACAGGCAGGCCGTCCGGGCGCGTGTTCGGAAGCTGAATGAGCTCGGCTTCGCGGTCGATGAGATCGTCCTCGAGCCGACCACGGGTGGCGGCGAGATGCGGCTGCGGATGGCGGTTTCGAACCGCCGCTTCCACGCCCGTGAGCTGGAGCGGCTGACCGGCCTGCGCGCGCTCGAAGGTCAGGCGCGGCTGCTGCTCAACGACCTGCGCGAATACCGCGCCTGGCTCGAGTACTACGATCGGCGCCCGGTCACCGAGCGCGAAGCGGCCGAGCGCTGGCTGGGGGACGTCCTGGAGCCGAGCCTGGGACGGCTCGTCCCGGCGATCGGCCCTCGTCGCGATCCGCTGCAGGCGTATTGCGACGTGCTCGAGGAGAAGTGGATCCGCTCCGAACGCGCGGGCCGCGACGTGGGGCTCGAGGCGGCTCTCAGCTCCTATCTCGCCGGCGGCGCTCCGGCCCCGGAGGACGGCAGCGGACCGCTCCCCAGCGTCGACGAGCCGGTCGCATGACGAGTCCGGGCGAACCTGCGACCATCGGCCGATGACGACGACGGCCGTGAGTGCGGGGCCCGTCATCCGCGTCACGGACCTGCGCAAGACCTACGGCCAGACGCGCGCCGTCGATGGGGTGAGCTTCGAGGTCGGACAGGGCGAGGTGTTCGGCCTGCTCGGGCCGAACGGCGCGGGCAAGACGACGACGGTTGAGATCCTGGAGGGCTTGCGCGCCCCCGACGCCGGCGGCGTCACCGTCCTCGGCATCGACGTGGCGCGCCACCCCGACGCGCTCAAGGAGCGGATTGGCGTGTCACTCCAGACCGCTGCCCTCTATCCGAAACTGACCGTCGTCGAGGTCCTCGACCTGTTTCGCAGCTTCTATCGCCGCGGGCGGCCGACGGAGGAGCTGGTCAGCCTGCTCGATCTCGGGGAGAAGCGCGGCACGCGGACCCAGGAGCTGTCGGGCGGCCAGCGCCAGCGCCTCGCGGTCGCCCTGGCCCTGGTCAACGATCCGGAAGTCGTCTTCCTCGACGAGCCGACGACGGGCATGGACCCGGCGGCGCGCCGCTCGTTATGGGAGATCGTCCGCGGGCTTCAGGCTAGCGGCAAGACCATCCTACTGACGACCCACTACATGGAGGAGGCCGAGATCCTGTGCGATCGGTTGGCCATCATGGATCACGGCCGGATCCTCGAGGCGGGCACCGTCAACCAGCTCATCGACAGCCGCTACAAGGAGCGCGCCGTCCGCTTCGAGGGCGTGGCCGGACTGGACGACGCGCGCCTCGCTTCGTTCCCGGGTGTGTCGGCCGTAAAGCATGAGAACGGCGAAGTGTTGCTGTTCACACGCGACGTGCCCGCCACGATCGGGGCGGTCCTCGAGGCGACGGAGGCGCTGGGCGTCGAGCCACAGAACCTGGCCGTGCGGCGGGCGACGCTCGAGGACGTGTTCCTCGACCTGACCGGCCGCGCGCTGCGCGACTGACCGAGGTGGACCCGTGAGCGCCTTGATTCAGCTCACCGTGGCCAACATCAAGATGTTCGTGCGCGACCGTTCGGCGCTGTTCTGGACGCTTGCCTTCCCGCTGATCTTCGTGATCCTGTTCGGCTCGATCTTTTCCGGTGGCGGGGGCCGCCTCGACGTAGGCTGGGTGGACCTCGACGGCAGCCCAGCTTCTGCCCAGCTGCGCTCGGTCTTCGCGTCGGCCCGTAACGTGGCCTTGACGGATGGATCGGAGGCCGACCTCCAGGCGAAGATGCGGAGCGGCAACGTTGGCGCGATCATCGTCGTGCCGAAGGGCTACGGCGACTCCCTGACGAAAGCGGCCAATGGGCCGGGCGCGACGCCGGTCACGTTGACGGTCTACACGGACCCGACCCAGCAGTCTCTGACGGCCTCGACGTTGCAGCTCGTGCAAGGCGTACTGGCGGGTGTCAACCAGGCCGTCACCGGCCAGCCGCCCGTGGTTGGGTTCGAGCCGCGCACCATCCAGACGCAGAACCTGTCGTTCATCAGCTATCTCGTGCCCAGCATCCTGGGCATGGCACTGATGCAGCTGGGCGTATTCAGCGCGATCCGGCTGGTGGCCGACCGCGAGAAGCTCATCCTCAAGCGGCTGAGCGCGACACCCCTGCGGCGCTGGCAGCTGGTCGGCAGCAACGTCCTCATGCGGCTGCTGGTTGCGATCGTCCAGACGGTCATCATCATCGCCGTCGGTTCCCGCCTGTATGGCGTCCAGGTGGCTGGCAACGTCGTCGTGCTCGGCGGGCTCGTCGTGCTCGGTTCGCTGGCCTTCATCTCCCTCGGCTACGTCATTGCCTCGTTCGCCCCGACCGAGGACGCCGCGAACGGCATGACCAGCGTCGTCCAGTTCCCACTGATGTTCCTGTCGGGCACGTTCTTCCCGATCGATGCGATGCCGGACTACCTCAAGGCGATCGCGCGCGCGATGCCGCTGACCTACCTGTCCGACGCTTTGCGTCAGGTCATGGTCGACGGCACGCCCTTCTCGCCACTGTGGGTGTGCTTCGCGGTCCTGGCCGCGTTCCTCGTGATCTGTTTCGCCATCTCGGCGCGTTTCTTTCGCTGGCAGTAGCCGTCAACGCCGCCACGGCGAGCTCGGTGCCGAGATGGCCTACCAGTGCTCCCAGTGGACGATGTCATTCAGGGGTCGGCGCCCGCCTGGTTTCGGTGGCGCGCTGAGGAGCGCCGGATCGGCTGGGTAGCCGAACGACAGGATGTACTCGCAGTGCCGGTCATCCGGGTAGCCCAGGAGCTGGCGCGCCAGGTCGTGCTCGTACACCGTCGCCGGGACGCTGCCGATTCCCAGCTCCCACGCCACCAGCATCATGTTTTCGGCCGCCTGTCCGAGATCGAACATGACCGACAGCGGGGAATCCGCATCGCTCGGGTTGGGCGTGACAAGGGCGATGCCGACCGCCGCGCCCGCCAGATGCCCGGCCCACGGCCCAACCCTGGCCAGCTCGGTCAGGTGCTCGCGCTCTCGGCAGACGACAAAGTCCCAGCGCTGCAGATTCTTGGAGCTGCCGGCATGACGGCCCGCGTGGAGGATCCGCTGCAGGTGTTCCGCCTCGAGCGGCCGGGGATCGAACGTTCGGATGGCGCGCTTGGTCGAAACGGCGGTCCAGACACCTGTGGCCGTGCCCTGGCGCGCGCGGGTGGCGCTCACGATCCGGCCGTTCGCGCAACGGGCGGAGCGGGCGCCACGGGCGGAGCGGGCGGCACGGGCGCCACTTCGTCCGCCAGGCCCGGGCTCGTCGCTCCGCGGGTTGCGATCGAAGCCAGCGAGCGGAGACCGCCGGGCTCGGCAGCCACGGCGTCGAAGCCGGCCTCGCCGTCCGGAATCCGCACCGACTCGACGGTAGCCGCGCGCGATGCCGCCTCGTCCGGACTCAATGGCCCACCAAGCCACGTCGCGAGGAAGCGGGCGACGGTCGCACGGTATTGGGCGAACTCGTACAACCAGCTGTGGTGGCCGCCTTCCAGGACGAGGCTCTCGACCGGGGCTGCCCCGGGCCGGCCGGCTCGGGCCGCGCGGGCGATTCGTGCCAGCCGCTGGGTGTGTGCGAGCGGCACGACTTCGTCGGCGTCGCCGTGGAGGAGCAGCACTGGCCCTTCATAGCTGGCGATCGCGCGCGAGGCGCTGATCTCCGCGACAGCGTGGCCCCTCGGCCGCAGGTAGACCCGGGTCGTCAGCCAGGCCAGCGGATAGGCGATGAGATCGGGGATCGGCAGGTTTGCCAGGTGGAATGTCTGGCGGGTCAGGCGATACGGCTCGGCCGGCGTGGATGTCGCGACGAGGGCCGCGACTCGCGCATCGGCGGCCGCGGCGAGGATCGCCCCGATGCCGCCCATCGAGTGGCCGGCGATGGCGCCACTCGTGACCTCCGGCCGATCGAGCATTGCCCGGAATGCGGCCAGGGCATCGGCCCCGAACTCGCCAGCGCTCAGGGGCAGCGAATCGGGCGGATTCGAGCCATGCCCGCGGACGTCGATGGCCAGGCAATGGAAGCCCGCGGCGTTGAGGAATTGGGCCATCGGCAGCGACCGGTCGCGGGCGGATTCCCAGCCGTGGACGAGCACGACACCTGGTCCGGGCACGCCGCCACGAGCCGGGATGAACCAGCCGTGGAGTATCGCTCCCGGTGCGTCCACGGTGAGTTCCTCGAACGGCAGGCCGCGATCGGCCGGCGTGATCGTGGGCGGGTGGGGTCGCGGATAACCAGCCCGGACTCGATACACGAGGGCGAAGCGATAGGCCAGGGCGAGGGGCGCGGCGGCGATGGCGGCGGCCAGCCCCGCGCGTCGAATGGTCGGCATCGGATACAGGGGACGCCAGGCGCTACGGTCTGTCAAGCGAGGCTGCGGGGAGGCCCGTCGCTGGGTGTCGAGAGGCTCGTCGCTCGCTGTCGGGAGGCTCGTCGCGGGCCGTCGAGGCCGCGGATCGGCGGTAGGTACACTGTCTGGATGGCGAAACGCGACCCGCACGACGTCCTTGGCGTCACCCGCGGGTCCAGCCCGCAGACGATCAAGGCCGCGTGGCGCCGCCTCGCTCGCGAG
>JALZAF010000333.1 GCA_030948505.1 Chloroflexota bacterium | reverse complement strand
GACCACGGCCGCTCGCGCAGCGCCCTCGCCTCCTCGACGAGCCCGACCTTGAATTGGGCGTGTGCGCGCTGTGTGATCCAGCCGCGATGGGTGCCGCGGTCGACGTCGAGGCCGAGCCACGCCACTGGTCCTTCGACCTCCTTGATGCAGGCGGCAGACTGGCGCTCCCTGATTAGCTGCAAGGCTGCAGTGCGCAGCGAACCAGAGCGAGTGATGACCGTAACGCCCGCGGATCCGCTCGAATCGGGAGCGCCGCTGGGTGTTGGCGTCGCGCTGGGACCTGGGACGATTCCAAGAGGGCGCCGACGAGGTGGTGCCGTTCGTTGGCGACGACCCGGTGCATCCCGCAAGCGTCGCGACCACAACCGCCGCGAGGCCTGCGTGCGCTAGTCGCCGTTGGACACTTCTGCCCATTTCGAAGCCTCACTAGGTTACGTTGGCAGGGTTGATGTCGTCGGTCGTCAGGGTGCCCTTGTAGTACGAGCGCGACGGCCGCGCGCGAGGTGGGTGAGTGTTGAGGGTCACGACAGTGTCGCGCTCCGTAACGCGCTCCGTAACGCGCTCCGCAACGTCATACACGACGGCAGGGTGACGATGAGCGCGACACCTGATCGTGCTCAGTCCCAGACGGGCGCGAAACCCGACTCACTACGCTCCACGCGGGCCGGTGCCATCTGGACCGCCCTGCCGGCTCGCGACCAGCACCTCCTGCTGTGGTTGCTGTCGGGCGACATCGTGACCGCGCAGCTCGCAACGCTCCTCGTCTACGGGCAGCTGCGGGTGGCCCAGCGTCGGCTGTCCCGCCTCGTCGAGCTCGGCCTCGTCCGCGGGTTCTGGAGCGCGACCGCCCAGCGGCCTCGGGGGCGCTATGCGTATGTCCTCACCCGACCGACCCGTCTCGACGTCGAGCGCCTCTCGTGGCCCGAGGGTCGGCCCGATCGGCCGCCGGAGATCCCGGCCTCGGCCGCCGTCACCAGCTCGCCACGCACGCTCGGCGCCGTGCCTCTCAACTCGCCCGTCCAGCGATGGAAGACCTCCCGACCGCGTTGTCAACGCCGTCCGCGGGGCCTCTCCGGAGTACGAGATCAGGGGGCTGTCAGGTGGACGGAGAGTGACTGTCGCACGAGCCCGAGCACCATCCCGGCTGTGGCGTCCGGAACCCGATCAGGAATGGAACGAGCGCATCGCCGACTTTGGCGACCTGGATCCCGGCGTGCTCCGGCCGGCCGGCAAAGGCTGCCTCGACGCCGGCGTCCCCCACTGCCCGTTGGCGGGCGGGGGTGGGAGCGGGAAGTTCTGGGCGGGGTCGAAGAGGCAGTCCGGCGACGGGCACAGGATCCCGGAATTGACCCACACGGCGACTGGCTGGCCCTCTGGCGCGGGCATTGCGCGCAGCGCGGCGGCGACGATCGAGGCGCAGTCGCCGGCTGGGACCGACCCGGAACAGACGGTGGTCGGCGAAGCAACCGGCCCAGTCGGCCCGGCCGGGGTGCCGGACGGGGCAGCCGTGGCGCAGCCCACCAGCTCTAACGGCCTCGGCGGCCTGTCTGGCTTGTGTTCAGCCCGTCTTCAGGTCGAGGCCACCTTGGCCCTTGGTGGCGGAACCAGAGGTGGCCGTCCGGTGTACCGTCAGAGCAGAGAGCGCGTCCCGTCTCGAGACCAGGCTTATGAAGAGGTCGTCGATCTCACTGCTGCTCGGGTTGACGCTGGTTGCATGCGCACCAGTGACACCCACGGGCAGTCCCACGAGCATCGAGACGCCGACCATCACGGACGGTGCCTCGTTCGGGGACGTGGCGACCTGCCCGGTCACGCTCCCCACTCCGGTCACGCTCCCCACTGGGGCTGTGCCGAGCGGGCAAGAACGGCCATTCGGGGCGCGCGCGTTCGGCAACAGCCAGCTGTGGGTCGTCCCGATCCCGCAGGACGGCGTGATGCTCGCCGACTCGAGATCCGTCGAGAGCGACGGTTCGATCAGCGCGAAATTCGGCTGGTGGCGGATTGCGGCCGGGACGCTGACCATCTCCGGTCGGCGGCTCGATGCCTCGGCACCGCCCCTTCGGGCTGACGTTCCTGACGGCTACGGGTCGAGCGGATTCCAGGCGAGCGGGGTCTTCTTCCCGACGCAGGGCTGTTGGGAGATCACGGGGACCGTCGGCAACGCGACATTGTCGTTCGTGACCTTCGTTCGTCGGATCTGACCGTCGGGTCGCGGTACCAGCCGTCCTCGACTCCCTGTGGAATGCTGGGAGTTGCCGAGAGCTGCCGCGCCCTTACATGCGCAGATTCCCTGGCCGCCCGCGTTCAGGTCTCCCGTCCGCCAGCGTTCAGTTCTGGTGACCGCCTGTGTTCAGGTCCTGCGTAGATTGCGCCTGCGGCGGTCATGAGGAAACACTAATTACGCTGTTGTCGGTGAGTGTCCGGGATGTCACATGGTCCGGACTTCTCGCCGTAGGCCCTCAGGGGCTGGAACCAAGTGGCGCACTGCGGTGTAATGGATAGGTCATGAGGTCCGGCTCGAGATGACGAAGGGCTTGCGGATCACGGCCCTGCGCGCATTCAATGCAGTCGGGTTCGGTGTGCTCCTTGCCCTGACCGTCGCCGGTCCGGTGTCGGCCAAGTTGACACCCTACTTCACCGTCGAGGTCAGCCCGCCCCAGCCGGTGGCAGGTGAGGCGATCGTCGTGGTGGTCCGGACCTGGGCGGACGGGGCTCATACCGTCCCGGCAGGGTTTGGCTCTTCTGCCGCGCTCAACTCGGCCGCGTTCGACGGGCTGCTCGTCCTGCGTCCGATAACCGGGGACGCTCCCGACATTGCGATCCGCCTGCAGTATCAAGCCCTGGACGAGTTCCGGGCCACGGTCGTCGTGCCCTCGGCCGGCGACTGGAAGCTTGTAGCCTTTCCTGATCGGAGCGGCTGGGGCTCCCCGGACGTCCCGCCTGGTTACCCCGACACGATCGCTCTCACCGTTCGAGCCCCGAACGGCGGTGTTTTGACGAGCGCCGCGATTGCCGGTCTCGCAGCTGCCATCGGGATCGTGTCCGTCGCCGTATTGCTCGCTCGTCGGGCGCGACGCGGGCGGCTCGTGTCGGTCCTCCACGGCTCGGATATTGGCTGAGTGGCAGCCCGCGGTTACGGGACGCCAGTGTCCGCGAGTGTTCCGAAATGTCACGTGAACGACCTGGCGAGCACTTGTCGGATCGCCGGCGTCAGGGCCCGCCTTGGAGGGAGTAGTCGACGTACGCATCCCAGTCGACGCGGACCCAGATCACGGTCGCGCAGGGGCCTTCCTGCGAGACACGCGTACACGCCCCCGTTTGACAAGGCGAGAGGAGCCTTGCGAGGAGTCCCGGATCGACCAATACCGGCTGGAACCCTGGGGTCGCATCGGCAGCGATGTCGGCCGTACTCCAGCGCCGATTGGTCGCGTCCTTGCTGTAGTCCCGGTCGCACACGGTGATGTGGTCCGGGAGCGGGCCCCAGTCGTGGATTCCGATGAGGAATCGGAAGGGACTCGGCGGAACCAACAACGCTCCAGCGACGAATACCAGTCCCACCGCAACGCGGTCGAGCAAGCGCGGACGTCCAGCCAATGGACGACCCCCTGGGCATCTCTCTTTAGGCACCGGACGAGCCCGACTCAGGCCGTGTGACGTATCGGGCAGCCCCCCGAGCCGACCCGGTAATAGAACGTACGGCGTCAGTCAGCGTGCGGGAATGTCACTCGATGGGCCGGCAACGCTCTCGTCCTCGGTATCGGACCCAAGTTCGCTCATGTCGGCCAATCGGGCCGCGCTCTCGTCGGGTGGCAGGATCTCGCAGCGCGTCGAAGTCGGATCCAACGCTGAGAGCCTGCCACTCGGCCGCTTCAGCGAGGCGGCGATCCTGCGCCCGTTCTGGCGACAGCGCCGGTCGCCCCTGGGCGACCCAATCGCTATAGAGTCGATCGATAACGGGGATGATCCGAGCGAGCTTGGCCACGTCATCAGCCACGCCGTACTCGGGTATGTCTGCGAACGTCGCTTCGTACTCGGCCAGATAGTCTCCGTATCGGGCGTCGCTGAATGCCCGGCCTTCGGGACTCATCATCTGTGGCAGGAGCTTTGCGTCGACCTCGTCGAGGAGGGCCGAGCCGGACATTTCACCGCTCTTCACCGCCGCCACATGCTCGGGCCGAAAGCGCTGCGGGTCATGCAAACCACGCTCGATCAGCCAGGCAAGGTAGAAGGCGGCGTGCGCAAACGCATTGCGCTCCGGTTGGCCCGATCGCACCGCGGCCTCATGGTGCCAGTCGGGTTTGTCGTAGGCGGTCACCCGCTTAGTGTCTCATCCGGTTGGGCTAACGCGTGGGGTAAGGGACTGCAAGGGTCACTAAGTGCCCGCCAATGACCCCGACAGGGCGGTGGGCGAGTGATCTACGGCACCGCAGAACCGGACGTCATCTCTCCGGGCGTTCCATCAGGGGCGATCCAGACTTGCGCTGCGAACTGCCCGCCAACAACCGGATCCGGGTGGTCGAGCTCGACCGTGAACGTCGCGCGCCAGAGTTGGAGGGCGGTCGGCTCGACGGCGGTTCGGCAGGTCGCGTGATGTGGCGCCGCAAGGACGGGACCGCCCGGGAATTCCGAGAGCATGCCCTCGGCGCTCCCGATGTGCGCGGGGAAGCAACGCCACGCGGCGGACGAGCCCGCCAGGGCGTCGAGTGCCTTGCCGATCGCGGTGTCGCGCTCGCCTGTCGTGGTTGGAAGCCGCGCGACCGGGGGGTCGTAGCGGATGCTCGAGATCAGCGCGCGGAGCTGCCCGGTCAGGACACCAAGATTCGGTCCGCGGACGAGCGCCTGGATCCGAAAGAAGTTGTCGACCGACGTGGGACGCGAGAGCGTCCAGACGAGGCTCTGATCCGCACCCACCGCGGGATCGTCGGGCCGGCCGGATTCGAGGTAGGCCGGCAGGTCGTCGACGTTCAGGGCGGTGGCCCCAGGTGGCTTCTGGAGGATGTTGAAGCCCGGGAACCCGTTCGCCGTAACGTGAACGACGACGGTGTCCGGTCCGAGGCGGAAGCGATCAGCGCAGGCGATCGTGGTCCCGACGGCGTCGTGCGTCGTCGCGCATGGTTCCGGGACGTCGACAGTCGCGAGGTCGGCGATCGAGCTGGAGAACGACGATGTGACGGCGTGGTGGAAGATCCGCCAGGCGGCCGGGTAGCTGAACACGAGGCCGCCCTCACGGAACGTTGCGAGGCCTTCGCCCACGGTGCCTGACGCCGCGGGGCCGGGTGTGAGCCCGACCGTCGATGGACCCGCCGTGCATGACGTGAGAACGCCGGCACACAGAAGCCACAGCCAGATTGCGGTCCAACTCCGGTGATGCACGAGCGTCCTCTCCGATCTCCCGGGCTGCTGCCGAGTCGTTAGACGGCCCGGCGACTGCGCTTGTTCCATGTCCGTGCGCGTAGGCCATCGCCGGCGCGTCCTCGAAGGTGACGCCAGCGTCCCACGGGGTGATCACGCCAGACGCGCCTCTGGCTTCTGGAGGCGGCGGCTCTGACGGGGTAGGACCGTGCCGTTCGTCGTGTGAGTCCCCAAGCCCCTGCGAACCGCCCTCGAACTGAGCAACTAACAGAGGCCGATTCGGTCTCGGCCCCGCGCTCGGAGCCATGGCGTTCAGAGCCCGACACTTAGAAGGCGGTTGCTCTGGTCCACTGAGCTACGGGGACGCGTGGAGGGAGTCGGAGACTCCGATATGGGCGCACGATCAGGGTGAGCGGGCGGCCGGGGAGTCCCCCATCCGGATAGCGACGAAGGGTAGCGGACGCGTGGGCTGGACCGACCTCGCTGCCGAGGATGTCGATGTCGATCCGCGATCTCCGGGACGTGGCTAGTGCTGGGGTTGCGCAGATCGAGCCTCCCACAGGACGTGGTCGGGCGTTTCCAGCTGGAACGTCGAGTGGTTGATGTCGAAGTCGTCAGCCAGGCATCGGCCGAGATGGTCGAGCACATCGCCCGGCCGCCCCTCTGGTCCGAGCACGACATGCGCCGAGACGACGTTCATGCCGCTCGTGATCGTCCACGCATGAAGGTCGTGGACATCGGTCACGCCGGGTGCTTCGAGGATATGGGCTTGGACCTGTGCAAGGTCCACGCCTTTGGGCGTTGCCTCCAGTAGCACGTCGAGGCTGTCACGCAGCAGCGACAACGTGCGCGGGAAGATAAGCACGGCGACGACGATCGACGCGACCGCGTCCGCCTGCCGCCAACCTGTCGCAATGATCACCACGGCGGCGACGAGCACCGCTGCGGCGCCGAGAAGATCCCCGGCAACCTCGAGATATGCGCCGCGGACGGTGAGGCTGTCGTTCCGCCCGGTCGAGAGCAGTCGGAGCGACCCGAGGTTCGCCAAGAGGGCCGCCGCGGCGACTACCGCGACCAGCCGCGGCTCGATGTCGGGTGGAGCAGAGAACCGACGCAGGGCCTCGTATAGCACGACCCCGGCGATACCAAGGAGCACGATCGCGTTCCCGGCTGCCGCGACGATCTCCAAGCGGTACAGGCCGAAGGTTCGGCCGCCGGTTCGAGGCCGGGCAGCAAGCCAGATCGCTCCGAGGGAGAGGGTCATCCCCGACAGATCGGCGAACATGTGACCCGCGTCGGCCAGCAGACCGAGCGAATTGCTCGCCAGTCCCGCGACAACTTCGACGACGAGGACGGCCGCGCTGATCGCCATCGCCCCAGCCAGGCGGTGGACGTTGCGACCCGCGGCTGAATGTGAGTGGCTCAAGGCGTGAGCGTAGCGCGGGTAAGGGTTGCAGTCGCGATCTGGGTTTGGCCGCTATTCGTCGCGAGGGGGGACGCGGCGCGAGCCCGCTGCGCCCAAGGTGACGTCGCGGACTCGCGCGAGCCCGGGGGGGCCTCTTCGCCGGTTCGAACCGGACGGAGGGGACGGGCCCGCACGTGACAACCGCCCCGAGCGAAGGGCCCGAAAGCCGGCTCGTGGCGCCCGTCGCCGCGCGGTTCCGTGCGACAGCCTCGGGGCTCCCGGCTAGCCTACGCCGCCGCGCAGGGGCCGGCCAGACGAAGGCGCCGGCCCGGCAACCAGGAGGCGCCGGGAAAGCCGAATCGAGCGTGCTACACTCCCGGGCCCACGAGCCCACGAGGGCCGGCAGCCGAGGAGCGCACCCGCGGATGACGTTCCCCGAACGGCGGCCCGCGGCGCTCGCCGCCCCGGCCGCTCCGTCTGCGAGCGCCGGCCAGCTGGCCCTCGAGCTGCCGCTCGAGCTCCCCGCGATCGCCATCGAGCCCGAGTGGAAGGACCAGCAGCGCCTGTGGGGCCATTCCTTCCACCCCATGTGTTCCTATCTCGCGAGCTTTCCTGCGGCACTCGCGCACGCCTTCATCGGGCGCTACTCGCGGCCGGGTGACGTCGTGCTCGATCCCTTCTCCGGCCGAGGCACGACGCCCCTCCAGGCCTGCGCCGAGGGGCGGATCGGCGTCGGCAACGACCTGAACCCGTTCGCTCACCTGCTCACGGCAGCGAAGGTCGAGCCGGCGACTCGTGCCGAAGCGCTGACCCGCATCACCGCGTTGCGAGTCGCGTGGGCCGGCGCTGCCGCCGGTTGGGAATCGCTGGCCGCCCGAGTCAGCGCCGACCCCGCCGCCGGGGACGCGCTGATCCCGGCCGCCGGTTCGGGCGGCGGGCCCGCGCATGGCACCGAGGCCGTGCCTGCCGAGGTAGCCCTGGCCTTCCATCCGCGCACCCTGGCGCAGCTGCTGTTCGTTCGGTCCTCGCTCGCGCTCGACCGCCCGACCGACCGCTTCCTGGCCGCCGCGCTGACGGGCATCCTGCACGGCAAGAGCGCCAGCTATCTGTCGCCGCTGATGCCGAACACCTTCAGCATGGCCCCGCGCTATGTGCGCGAGTTCGCCGCGCGGACCGACTTCCGCGCCCCGGAGCGGGACGTCTTCGACTGCCTCGCCTCCAAGGTCCGCCGTCTCTACCGCCAGGTCGGACACGCTGCGTCTGGCGTCGCGCTGCTGGGCGACGCGCGCGACGTCACGCCACGGGCCCGTGCCGCCCTGCGGGCTCGGGGTCTGCCCGACCGCGCCAGACTGGTGGTCACGTCGCCGCCGTACCTGCGCGTCGTCAAATACGGCTACTACAACTGGCTGCGCACGTGGCTGCTGGGGTTCGATGCGCGGGCGATCGACGCCACCCTCGACGATGCCCACCATCGCGAGCCCTACCTGGCGTTCATGCGAGAGGTCCTCGCCGGCATGCGGCCTGCCCTGACGGACGACGCGGTGCTCGTGCTGGTCATCGGCGACGTGGAGTTCGACCGCGGCCGGCGCCTTCGCGGCGGGGTGGGACTCGCGGAGCGAGTCTGGGAGCAGGCCGCGGCGCCGGAGGGTTACCGCCTCGCCGGGGTCGCCCTGGACGACGTGGCATCGAATCGCAAGATGACGAAGCTGTGGGGCGACGAGGCGGGGCGGGCTACGAAGACCGACCGGATCCTGGTCCTGGGCGCAACCGAGGCAGGCCGTCGCCGTGCGATTGCCGCGGCCACGAATCCCATCGACTGGATCTGGCCGCCGCGAGGCCTGCGCGCGATCTGAGGCCCGCTATCATCGGGCCGTGAAGCAGATGTACCACCCGTCGGATCTGGCGGCCATGGATCCGCTGGTGCTGATGAAGAACCTGGATCACGTCCGCATGACCAGCCGCCGCCTCTCGTACATCCTGCAGCAGCAGGTGCACCTGTACGTGCCCGAGGCGAACGAGCTGCGCGAGCAGATCGATCGCTATGTCGAGGCCGAGCGCCAGATCGAGGGCGAGATGGCGAGGCGGCGGATTCGCGCCTGAGGCTCGGTCTCAGGCTCCGGCCGCGGCTCCAAGGAAGCGCAACGGCGGCGTGGCCGCCGACTCGGGGGCGTCGTCGGCCACGGAGGCCTGCACCGCTGCGTCCTCGAGCGCAGTCGCGGCGTCGACCCCAGCCGGGCGGATCACGGCCGCCGCGGCGATCTGGGTCCGCCGCTCCTGCTCCTCGGCGATGACGCGATGCACGAGCAGGGCCAGGTTCTGCATCTCGAACAGGCTGAAACCAATGCCCTCCGCGCTCAGCTCGTCACTGCTCCAGCCGCGGAACAGTCCACGACCGGCCACGGCGCACATCTCGTCATAAAGCTCCGGCCACCCGACGCGCTTGCGCCGATAGCAGAACCTGACAAATTCGATGGCGTCGTCCGAGGGCGACCGATCACGGCTGCGCGAATCCATTGAGCGGCCTGCCCTCCCTCTTCGAGGCGCGACCATTCTGACCGGCGATTGGCTAGCCTTGCCATTCGGCGGGTTCGGATGATCCGCTGGGTAACCGGTCTGCCCTCTCCCTGGGTTGATCGACCGGTGGAGCGTCATGGTAGGACCGTCGTCGGCGCGACGGAAAGGGGGTTTGTCCACTATCTCGTCCACCAAGTTATCCACATGAACGATCGTTCTGCGTCAGTTGGGGGATGCGGCCGTTGAACCGGTTCAGGTGGTCCGCTCGGCGCGTGTCTTTTGCTGCTCCATACCCTGTCGGCGTGGATCACGTTCTCGGCGGAGCGCAGCGGCGACGTCACGATCATCCAGGCTCAGGCGCTCGAGCGGCCGTCCGACCCGTTCGACGAGCTGGCCTACATGCTCGGCGGCAACCGAATGAACAACACGTTCTGGCGCCTTACGCTGGAGAACGTGGCTCGCCACGTGGGAGTCGCGGAGCCCACGGTGGAGGTGCAAGTCGTGTGCATCGACCGCAACCGGCAGTGGCGCCACGTACGCAACCTTCGCAACAGCGCCTCGATCCGGTCGGCGCGACGGGCCCTGACAGCGCCGGTCCGCAAGCTCACCGGGCGGGGGTGAGGCCCCGGATGTCTTGAGACGGGGGGGTCGGAACGGCGGGGCGGACGCGGTCGATGCGGTCGTCGTCGGGGCTGGGCCGAACGGCCTGGCCGCGGCCATCACCCTGGCCCGTGCGGGGCGATCGGTCCGCGTCCATGAAGCGGCCGATGAAGCCGGCGGCGGCCTGCGCACTGCCGAGCTGACGCTCCCCGGCTTCCGACACGATCCGTGCGCCACGATCCTGCCACTGACTTCCGCCTCGCCATTCTTCCGGACGATCGATCTGGTTGCACGGGGCGTCGAACTCGTCCATCCCGATGCGCCGTTCGCACATCCCCCTGACGGCGGCGCGGCGGCCGTGCTCGAACGGTCCGTGACGGGGACGGCGTCGGGCTTTGGCACGAATGACGGGCGCGCATGGCAGAAGACGTTCGGCCCGCTGGCGCGCCAGGCGGACGACCTCGCGGACGATCTGCTGCGCCCGGTCCTCCACCTGCCTCGCCACCCGCTCGGGCTCGCCCGGTTCGGTCTGCCCGCGCTGCAGTCGGCCGAGGGCTTCGCCCGGGGCCGCTTTCGGGATCCGCCGGCAC
>JALZAF010000228.1 GCA_030948505.1 Chloroflexota bacterium | reverse complement strand
ACGCCACGACGCTGGTCCTGAATCCAGAGTTCACCAAGGAGGGCAGCGCGGTCGTCGACTTCCTCGTGCCGGACAGGATCGTCATCGGGCTGCCGGCGGGCTCTTCGGCCGACGTCGTTGGGCCTCTCCGCCGCCTCTACGGCGAGATCGATGCTCCCATCGTCGTCGTCGACCACGCCAGTGCCGAGCTGATCAAGATCGGCTCGAATGCCTTCCTCGCCACCAAGATCACGTTCGCCAACGAGCTGGCCCGGTTCTGCCGGGAGGTTGGGGCGGACATGGCGGCCGTCCGTCACGGAATCGGGCTCGACAGGCGAATCGGACCCGACTTTCTTCGCACCGGGCCGGGCTTCGGGGGTTCATGCCTTCCGAGCCAGGTCGACCTGCTGACGGCCATGTCGGACGAACTCGGACTCGACGCGCAGCTCCTGCCGGCCGTCGGCCGCGCCAATCGTGCCCAGGCGACGCGGATCGCGGAGGAAATCCTGGCCGACCTACCCACTCCGCGGCGAGTCGCCATTCTCGGACTGGCATTCAAGGCGGGCACCGACGATCTCCGCGAGTCCCCCGCGATTCGCCTGATCGAGGCGCTCCTTGAGCGCGGGGTCCGCGACCTCCCGGCCCACGACCCGCTGATTGACGCCCTGCCTTCGCATCCGTCGCTCGAGCTGAGCAGCGACCCGTATGCCGCGGCCCGCGGCGCCGACGTGCTCGTCGTGGCGACCGAATGGCCCGAGTATCGGACGCTCGACTGGGTCCGCCTGGCCGGGCTGATGGCGCATCGCGAGGTGTTCGATACGAGGGGCATTGTCGATGTCGACGCGGCGATGGCCGCCGGCTTCCGCATCCGCTCCCTCGAGCGCGCCCCGCGCGGCGGCGGCTCGGGCGAACGCAGTGCCGCGCGAGACGCGGCATGAACCTCGACTCGCCGGATCTGTGGCGCTTCCTCGAGCACCTCTCGTACCTCGGGCCCCTGGGGCTCGTGGGCCTTGTCTCGTGGACGGTCTGGTTGGGCCGGTGGCTCCTGTCGCGACGGTACCGGCCGATCGTCAACGACTATCGGACGACGACCTCGGTGATCGTCCCGGCCTACCGCGAAGACCCCGACGTCCTGGTGCGCTGCCTCGGGACATGGCTGGAGCAGAAGCCCACGGAGGTAATCCTGGTGGTCGATGTGGGCGACCAGGCCGTGCTCGACCGGCTCGCCATGATCAAGGAGAAGAGCCTGACGGTCATCCCGTTTCGCCATGAAGGCAAACGCTCCGCTCTCGCCGTCGGTATCCGGGCAGCCAAGCACGACATACTCGTCCTGACCGACTCGGACACGAGCTGGGAGCCGGGACTGCTGGCGGCCGTCCAGATGCCGTTCGTCGACCCGAAGGTGGCTGGCGTGGGCACCCGCCAGCGGGTCTACATGCGCAGCACGAGCATCTGGCGGGTCGTGGCCGACTGGATGGTCAATGTCCGCTACCTCGACTTCGTCCCGGCGATGGGACGTGCCGGCGGCGTGGCCTGTCTTTCCGGCCGAACCGCAGCCTACCGGCGGACGGTCGTCATGGATGTCCTGCCTCAACTCGAGTACGAGTACTTCCTGGGCCGGCTGTGCGTCGCCGGGGACGACGGGCGGCTCACCTGGCTTGTCCTGGGGCGCGGCTTCAAGACGGTCCACCAGGACAACGCGCGGGCCCTGTCGATGTTCCCCGATACGTTTCGTGCGTTCGTCAAGCAGCGGATCCGCTGGAGTCGCAACTCCTACCGGACCTATTTCACCGCGATGTACAAGGGCTGGCTATGGCATCAGCCCCTCGTCACGCAGATCACCGTGCTCCAGATCCTCGCCACGCCACTGTCGATGAGCGGGGCGCTCGCGTTCCTTGCCCTGAGCCTGATCGGCAATCACTGGTCGTTCGTCGCGCTGGGCTTCGGCTGGCTGCTGGGCGGCCGGGCGATCCGCGGCATCTCCCATCTGCGTGAGAACCCGCGCGACATCGTCTATGCGCCCCTCATCGTCCTCGCCACGATCGTCGTCGCGCTGCCGATCAAGACCTACGCCTTCGTGACGATGAACCGCCAGGGCTGGCTCACCAGATCGGCCGACCACATCGGCGGCGAGGCCCAGACCGAGGCGTCGCTCCACCACGAGCACGGCGCCAGTCGCGCTCCCGCGGCCAGTGGCTAGACACGTGCGCGGGCTCCAGGGACGAGTGGCCGTTGCCGCACTCGCGGTCGGCCTCTTCGCCGCTCCGCTCGGATGCTTCGTGGGGCCCCAGGTGGCGCTCGCCGCGGATCCTGGCGCGTCTCCGACGGACGGGCCGGTGGTGCCTGACCCGGGTCTCGCCCTCGAACGGATTCAGGCCGCTCGAATCAGGTTGATGGCGCTCATCGCAGCCCGGCAGACCCGGCATCTCCAGAAGCGGCACGCGGCGGCGAGCGCATACAAGGCTCTCCGCGTCGTCTACCGGAACGAGGCGAGCATCGTCCTGCTGCCCCGTCGGGCCCCCTACACCCTGACCCAGCTTCGCGCGGCTTTTCCGTCGTCCCTGACTGTGGACGGTGCCGGAGTCTGGCTCTTGCACGAACATATCGTCGTCGGCCAAGGTGCCCGCCTCCTCATCGCCAGCCCCGAGGTCCGGGAGCTGCGGCTCCTCAGCACGTCAGGCCAATTCGTGACGATCGCGGGTTGGAAGGCGGCGATCGGCCTGCATGGCACGGCCGGCTCCGCCTTGCGGATCACCTCGTGGGACCCGGCGACCGCGGCGCCGGATACTGACCGAGTGGATGGCCGTGCCTACATCATCGCCAAGGCCGGCCAGATGGACGTTGCCGACTCGGAGGTCACCGACCTCGGCTTCGCCACGGGCGAGTCCTCCGGCGTCGCATGGCGTGGTTGGCCCGGCATCCCGAGTCGCGGGTCAGCCCAGCGTACGCAGTTCAGGGGCAACTTTTTCGGGGCCTACACGTTCGAGGCCGTCGACATGCTCTGGAGCGACAACACCTTCGCGGGCAACATCGGCTATGGCTTCGATCCACACGATCACAGCGACCGGTTCACGGTGACGGGCAACCTGGCCGTACGTAATGGAAGCCACGGGATGGTCTTTTCGCGCGGCTGTTCCGGGAGCGTGGTGCGCGACAACGTGTCGGCGTTGAACGCGGGCAATGGCTTCGTCCTCGACGACGGTCGGGTCGCGACCGACGGCGACCCTCGGCACGCTCGACCGGACCCCTCGAACGACAACGTTCTCGAGGGCAATGCGGCCTGGGGCAACGACGCCGGCATCGCGCTCGAGGGTGCCTCGCGTAACGTCGTCCGGGGTAACCTTGTCGCCGGCAACCGCGTCGGCCTGCGGCTGAAGGACCTTTCGAGTGGCAACATTCTGGCGGGCAACTCCATCGTCGCGAGTTCGATCTTCGGCATCCTCGTGAGCGCCGGCTCGATGGACAATGCGGTGAGCGACAACCGAGTGTTCGGCGGCAAGGCCGGTATCGTCGTCAACAGCTCGACCGGCAATCGCATTGACCACAACGCGATCGACTGGATCACGG
>JALZAF010000206.1 GCA_030948505.1 Chloroflexota bacterium | reverse complement strand
ATCACGGGGCGTGGGATCGTCCTCGTGGGAGCCGTGGGCTCTACGTCGATCACGGCGAACACGATCAGCGGGCGAGGCACCGCGGCGATCGACTTGCAGGGCGCTCGAGACCTGGCGCGCGGCGAGGTGCGCGGCAACACGACGTGGGACTGGGTGGGACCCCGGCAATTTCGTGAGATCTATACGGCCGGAAACTTCCTCCGGCACCACCCGGCAATCGGCATCTGGCTGGCGATCTTCCTCGTCCCGCTGGCATGGTGGGTGCCGGCGAGACGCCGACGGCTGTTGACCTGGCGGCGGAGCTCGGCGGCCACCGGAGCCCCGTGACTTGGTCACGGCTCGTGGTGCTGCTCGCGCTCGTCGCTGTCGTAGTCATCACAGGCGTAGCGGTCTGGACGGTCACCGACCGGCGGATACCTCCCACCTTGCCCCCTGATGCCTGCCCCGCAGCCGCGGGTCACCGAATCGAGGTGACCGATGGGCCGGGACTGGCACGCGCACTCCGGGCGGCCCTCCCCGGCGACGTCGTCCATCTTGCGCCCGGGATCTACTCAGGCCGTTTCGAGAGTTCCGTTTCGGGCACAGCTGTGGCGCCCATCGAGGTGTGCGGGTCCCGCCAGGCGCGGCTCGACGGCGGCGGCATCGACACTGGTTACGGCTTCCATATCACCGTGGACTACTGGAACCTGCGAGGCTTCTCGATCACCGGATCGCAGAAGGGCGTCGTGCTGGACCACGCCAGTCACGCCATGCTGCGGGACCTCGCGATCTACGGCATCGGCGACGAAGGCGTCCACTTCCGGGACTGCAGCTCCGACAACCTGCTGGCGGACAGCGACATCCACGATGTCGGTCAGGCTGATGCACACTCCGGTGAGGGCGTCTATGTCGGCAGCGCCGTACGCAACTGGAAGACGTGCTCGGGCGGCAAGCCCGACCGGAGCGATCGCAACCGCGTCATCAACAATCGGATCGGACCGAACACGACGGCCGAGAGCATCGACATCAAGGAAGGCACGAGCGACACGATCGTGTCGGGCAACACGTTTGACGGTCGAGGCATGACCGCCGCCGATTCATGGGTCGATGCGAAGGGCAACGGCGCCCTGATCACCGACAACACGGGCAGTCACGCGCCGCGGGACGGTTTCCAGAGCCATCTCATCGTCGCCGGCTGGGGGCACAGGAATCGATTCACCGCCAATCACGCGCAGGTCGACGGTTCCGGATACGGCTTCCGTCTCCAGGGCTCCGACAACATCGTGACCTGCGACAACGTCGTCACGGGAGCTGCGTCTGGCATGACGAACGTGCCCTGCAGCTGACGGTGCGCGACACGATGGACGCGCGCTAGCCGTCCGTTCCCGGCGTCTTGCTCCGGCCTGAATCAGAATCGCGGACCCGCGGCTCGATGGAGATCACGGTTCGCAACGGTGTGGCGTCGCGAACTCTGTCCTTCGCCTCGCCGAGCGATCGACTAATGGCGCGCGCGGGCAGGTCCGGGTCGACCCACACCGCCGCCGCGACCACGAGGTCCTCTGGCCCGACGTGGATGGTCCGCAGCTCGGCGATCGCATCGATCCCGTCGGTGCTTGCGATCGCCTTGCGTATCGCCGCCACGACCTCGTCCCGTGCGGACTCCCCAACGAGAAGGCTCTGCGTCTCGCGATTGACGACCAGCCCGATGGTCGCGAGGAGGACGCCGATGGCGATCGAGGCCATGGCGTCCCAGGCGCCCTGCCCGGTGATCGTGGTCAGCGCGACCCCGACCGCGGCGATGGCGATGCCGATCAGCGCCCCGAGATCCTCGAGGAGGACGACGATCAGCTCGGGCGCTCTGGTGACCTGGATCAACCGCTTCCACGTCAGCTGGCCCTTTGACGGCCGCCCGACACGGAGGGTCGTCCGCAGGGACCAGCCCTCGAGGATTGCCGCAATCGCGAGGACACCAAATGCCCAGCGTGGATCGACCAGCGTTTCGCCGCCGGTGAGATGGACGATGCCTTCCACCACCGCCAGGACCCCGCCCAGCCAGAAGACCGTGAGCGACACCAGGAACGCGTACAGGTAGCGATACCGAGCGTGCCCGAAAGGGTGGCGTTTGTCGGCTGGTCGCAGCGAGCGGCGTGCGCCCACGAGCAGCAGGACTTCGTTGACGGAATCCGCCAACGAGTGAAATGCCTCGGCCAGCATCGCCGACGACCCGGTGATGGCTGCCGCGCCGAACTTGGCGAGCGCGATCGTCACGTTGGCCGCCAGCGCCGTCAGGACGGCGACGCGCTGCTCGGAGCCGGCGGTCAGTGCCTCTGCCTCGGCGCTCTGCTGTGCCGCGGCGCCAGCGCGCCCGAGGGCAGGACGCTCCACGGCCGTTTGGGGGGCCGGTCGAGAGGCAGCGCTGGCTCGAGCGCCCGCCGATCCCACCCGCCCAGGTCGGCGCCGGCCTCGTAGGTCGTTTGGAAGAATTCCAGCGCGGCAGCATCCGGATCGGCGGCGCGACGGACCGCGTCGTAGGGCAAGGAGAACTCGCCCAGCCGGGCATCGAAATACGCCTCCGACGGATGCACGAGAGCAGACGGATAGCCCTCTGGCTGGGGATAGGTGTAGGCGTAGAACACGGGACCGGGCTCGACACTCGCCGGCCACCAACCGACGCTGCTGTCCTCGCGCGAGTAGGCCTCCTCCATCACCCAATCGGCACAATTGGGCGCCCCACCGGGATGGAGCGGTGCCGGGCGGCCCGAGAAGCGCGCCGCGGCCAGGTCGAAGCTTCCCCAGAAGAAATGCACCGGGCTCGCCTTGCCGACGAACCCGGTCTGGAACTCCTTCATCACCCGGTCTGCCTGCAGGAGGCCGCGCCACAACAGCTGGGCCTGGCCCAAGTCGTACGAGGCGTGCGTCTCATCGGACTCGAACGGGATGGCTTCGGCCACCTCCACCGGCCGGGTCCAGATCCGCACGTCGATGTCGAGGCCGCGCAGGCCGGCCATGAACTCGCCGTAGAAGCGCGCGACGGACTTGGGCTCGAGCGCCATCGTGAACGCTCTTCCGTCCGTGTCGGTGACCCGCAGGCGGTGATCGATGAAGTCGAAATCGACCTGGAAGTGGCGGTCGCCGTAGGGAATTGCGGACGTCGTCAGGCCCCGGGCGGTGACGTGGAGTGTGACGTGCCACCAGTGGTTGAGCGGCGGCGCGAGGGCCATCCGGACCTTGCCGACAACCTGGGTCCACATGTGGAGCGTGGACAGGGTCGGCGCCCACTCCCTCCATGGAAGCTCAGGCCAGTGAGCTTCGGCTTCGGTGGCTGTCCCGGATGTGGTGATCGGCCCGTCGGCGCCGGCCGCGCCTCGGGTCACGCAGCTACCCGATCGAGATCGATGCGCCGCGTCCACACACGCAATGTCTCCACGAGCTCGACCAGCGAGGCGCGCAGCGCGGGGTCCGTCAGGTTGCCGTCGTCATCGAAGTGCTCGCCCGCGGTACCGACGAGCAGCTCGGGCTGGGGCATCACGCAGGCACCCGTGAAGACGAACGCTTCGCGCAGCTGCGCCTGGGCGCGTGCCGTCGTGCCGCGCCCGGGGCTGGCACCCATGACGGCCACGGCCTTGTCCTTGAGCGGGCTCGTGACGCGTGGCCGTGACGCCCAGTCGATGGCGTTCTTCAGGACGCCCGGCACGCCGTGGTTGTACTCGGGCGTCGCGACCAGCAAAGCGTTGGCCCGCGCGATCGCCTAGTTGAACGCAACGACGGAGGCGGGCTCGCCGGCGTCCTCAACATCCTGGTTATAGGGCGGGATGTCGCCCAGGTAGAACACGTCGACGACGATCCCAGGCGGAGCAAGCTCGGCAGCAGCACGGATCAGTCCACGGTTGTACGACGCCCGGCGAAGGCTGCCGGCGAACCCCACGACCCTCATCTCCTCCACGACCCGCACGTCCTTTCTGGTCCCGTCACGCTCTTGCTCGGCGACGTCCCCGGCCGAGGGTCGCGTGGCGGCGCTCGCCGGTCAGTGCAATAGCCGCTCCCAGCCCCGTGGCACGCGCCCGGCTGGTCCCGGCACGGGCTGGTCGAGCGGGTGATGGCGTGGCGGTGCGAGGAGTGGGCCGTCGAGGTACTCCTCCCGAGGGTAGTCCCAGAACCAGTCCTCGCCGGGCTCGTAGCTCTGGACCACGGGATGTCCCAGGGCGGCCGCGTGGTGACTCGCGTGCTGCGATGGCGACGAGTCGCAGCAACCGACATGGCCGCAGTGGGCACAGCGGCGCAGGTGGAACCACCAGCCCCCGGACGTGAGGCACTCGACGCAGCCGGGGCCGCTGGGGGGTACCTCGGGATGGATGTCGTCCGTGTCCGCCATGGGTCTCCTCCGGGGCGAGGTTAGCCGTTTCGCGCCCGAGTTGGGCTGGCGGGGGAGTGAATTTGGCAGCGCTACCATCAAGCGTATGCCAGCCAGGCCGGCTCACCGGCGCCCGAAGCCATTGCCGGAGACGCGATCGCCGGAGGCGCCGACCGGGACGGTCGCCTTCCTGTTCACGGACATCGAGGGCTCAACGCGCCTCGCCCGGCGCCTGCCCGATGACTACGAGTCGCTCCTGGAGCGCCATCGGTCGATCCTGCGCGAGGCGTTCATCGGCCAAGCTGGGTTCGAGGTTGGCACGGAAGGCGACTCGTTCTTCGTCGCCTTCGGCAGCCCACTCGGCGCGTTGCGCGCCGCCGCCGAGGGCCAGCGCGCGCTGACGGCCGCGGCATGGCCGCGCGGCGTCGATCTGCGCGTACGGATGGGTCTGCACGTCGGCGAGGCGACGCGCCGAGGCGGCGATTACGTCGGGCTCGAGGTTCACCGCGCCGCCCGCATCGCGGGAGCCGGCCATGGCGGCCAGGTGTTGGTCTCCGGGGCGATGGCCGCGGTCCTCGGGGATCGATTGCCGGAGGGGCTGGCACTCCGGGAGCTGGGCGAGTTCCGCCTGAAGGACTTCGATGCGCCGGCCCGACTGCTTCAGCTTACCGGCCCCGGGCTGCGAGCCGAGTTTCCGGCGCTTCGGTCGGTCGGGGTGGAGCTGACCAATATCCCTGCGCAACTGACGTCCTTCGTGGGCCGCGAGCGCGAGCTCACGGAGCTCGCGGCGCTTGCGGAGGCGCATCGACTGGTGACCCTGATCGGGGTCGGCGGCACCGGCAAGACGAGGCTCATGGTCCAGCTCGCCGCCGAGCTGCTGGGGCGCCGCAGAGACGGCGTGTGGCTGGTCGAGCTGGCCCCGATCGCCAGCCCCGACCTCATCGTCGGCGAAGTCGCGGGAGCGCTCGGTGTGTCCGGCGAGCCGGGTCGCGAGGTGCTCGACACGCTGATCGATTTTCTTCGCTCGAAGTCCCTCGTGCTGCTCCTCGACAACTGCGAGCATGTGATTGGCGGCGCCGCCGACCTGGTCGAACGCCTGCTCCCCAGCTGTCCATCGTTAACCGTCCTCGCGTCGAGCCGTGAGGCGCTCGGCGTGGGCAGCGAGACGGTCTTCCAGGTGCCGTCTCTGGTCGTACCGGCGCCGCTCGGCGAGGCGGACGGTCATATTGCGCCGGCGCCGGAATGGTTCGAGGAGGCGGCTGCTTCGGACGCGGTCCGCTTGTTCGTCGATCGAGCAACCGCCGTCATGTCGTCCTTCTCGCTGACGCCTGCCAACGCGCCCGCGGTCGTCGAGATCTGCCGCCGCCTCGACGGCATCCCGCTCGCAATCGAGCTGGCCGCCGCGCGGGTCACCCACCTTTCGGCGCAGGAGATAGCGAAGGGGCTCGGTGACCGGTTCCGGCTGCTCACGGGCGGCCGGCGCGGTGCCGTGCCCCGCCAGCAGACGCTGCAGGCGCTCGTCGACTGGAGCTGGGAGCTGCTAACCGAGGCCGACCGGAGGCTACTGCGGCGCCTCTCGGTCTTCGCGGGAGGGTTGACGCTGGAAGCTGCGGCGGCCGTGACGCGTCTGGCCGAAGACAATGGCGACGCGAGCCGGGACGACGCGAATACGCGGCTCGACACGCTCGACGGCCTCGGCCGCCTCGTCGACCGCTCGCTCGTCGTCGCGGATCCGGGCGGAGCCACGCGCTATCGCCTGCTCGAGACGATCCGGCAGTACGCCGCCGAGCGGCTCGCCAGCGCCGGCGAGGTAGCGGCGATCCGCGGCCGTCACCTGGCGTTCTACCTCGATCTTGCACGCGAAGCCGGGCCCGCGCTCCGGGGCCCGGACATGGTGGCCTGGCTGAACCGCCTGGACGCCGAGGCCGACAACCTGCGGGCCGCACTGGAATGGTCGTTCGAGGCGGAACCAGAGGATGCCCTGCGCCTGTCGGTCGCCATGGCCGCGTACTGGAGATCCCGCTCGATTGGCACGGAGGCCCTCGAGTGGATGGCCAAGGTGGCCGACCTCGCACGGAGGCTGCCGCCCGCTGCGCCCTCCGCCGCTCGCGAGCGAACGATTCTGGTCGCGAGGGTGTTCTCCACGGCCGCCAATGCCTCCTTGTTGGGTGCGCAGTACGCCGCAGGCGAGCGATGGGCCGAGGAAGCCGTGGCGCTGGCTCGTCGGGCCGAGGACGACGAGGCGCTGTCGGAGGCACTGGCTGCGCTGGCGACGAATTTGGCCTTCTCGGGCCGGTTGAGCGAGGCGAGCGAGCTGGTGGAGGAGATGCTCCATCTGGCCGAGGTGAGGCACGACTGGTTGACGCTTGCCGGGGTCGAGGCGAGCCGGGCCTACTTCGAGATGAGGGGCAATGGCGACAAGGCGGCCGCAGAAGCCCGGCTGCTCAGGGCGTCAGAGGCGGCGGACCAATCCCGGAATCCGCGCGTGATAGCAGGCATCGCGGCGAGTCGGGGCGAGCTGAGTGGTTTCATGGGTCGGCTGGCCGACGCCCGGGAGTGGCTGGGCAAGGCGATCGCGGGTTACGAAGAGATGGGCGACCGCAGGCTCGTTCTCATGACGCGCAGCGAGCTCGCTCACATGCTGCGCCGCAGCGGGGAGATCGACGAGGCCGAGCGGCTGTACCGGGAAACGCTGCACGGCTGGCAACATGCGGGCAACCGCGGCGCGATCGCCCACCAGCTGGAGTGCTTCGGGTTCCTGGCGACGGCAAGAAAGGATTTCCCACGTGCGGCACGCCTGTTGGCCGCGGCGGAGACAATCCGCGAGGTGGCCGAAGCCGTCATGGTCGGGATGGAACGCGCCGAATACGACGCCGCGGTCGGCGAGCTGCGGGGCGCCCTCGACGCGACCGCCCTCGACTCGGCCTGGGCCGAGGGCCGCCGCCTCACGACCGACGAGGCCGTCGCCCTCGCCATCTCGGGCTGACAGGCGGGCTCGATTCGGGGGCCAGGAGCACTCCGGCCAGGCGGCGCGCCCTTGGCTGACCCACGATCAACGAGGCGTGGCCGCGAAGTCCCCCTCCAGCGGCAGGCCGGCATCCTCCCAGTCGAGCAGCCCGCCGGAGTAGCGCCGGACGTTCCGATAGCCGCGCCGGAGGAGATCTCGGTACAGCGCCACGCTCGACAGGCAGTCAACGTTGGAGCAGTAAACGATGACCTCGTCGTCGGGCCGCACGGCCGCATAGAGCTCGTCGGGGCAGTCGAAATGGAGCGAGCCCGGAATGTGCTTGGCGTCGAAGGCCCAGCGGTTGAGGGCCATGATCAGCTTGAGGTCGTCGCCCCGCTCGAGCTTCGCCTTGAGCTCCTCGCGTCCGATCGTCCGAATGGGCTCCGTCCCCAAGGCGGCGTTCCGGTGTGGCTGGTCCATTCGGATGGCGCTGGCGGCCCGGTCGGTCATCGGTGGCTCCCGTTCGGCTCAGCTGGCCTCGGCAAGAGCGGCCACGAACTGGCTGTTGTAGAGATCGAAATAGAAGCCGCGTCGGGCGAGGAGCTCGTCGTGGCTACCTTGCTCCACGATCCGCCCGCGGTCCAGCACCAGGATCGTGTCTGCATCGCGGATCGTCGATAGCCGATGGGCGATGACGAACGTCGTCCGGCCGCGCATCAGGCGCGCCATGGCCCGCTGGATCAGGACCTCCGTCCGGGTGTCGACCGACGAGGTTGCCTCGTCCAAGATCAGGATCGGCGGATCTGACAGGAACGCCCGGGCGATGGTCAGCAGCTGCTTCTCGCCGGCCGAGAGGTTCGTCGCGTCGTCGTCGATCACGGTCTCGTACCCGTCCGGCAACGTGCGCACGAAGTGGTCCACGTGGGCCGCTTCGGCCGCGGCGTGGAGCTCGTCCTCGCTGGCGTCGGCACGGCCGTAGGCGATGTTCTCGCGGATCGAGCCGTTGAACAGCCAGGTGTCCTGCAGGACCATGCCGAACGCCCGCCGCAGGTCGTCGCGGGCGATCGCGCGGGTGTCGACACCGTCGACCATGATCCGCCCGCCGTCGAGCTCATAGAACCGCATCAGGAGGTTGACCAGGGTGGTCTTGCCGGCACCGGTCGGCCCCACGATGGCGACGGTCTGACCGGCGTCGACGGCCAGCGACAGGTTCTCGATCAGGGGCGTCTCGGGCTCATAGCGGAACGAGATGTTCTCGAAGGCCACGCGTCCGACAGGCTCGTTGAAGGCCGGCGGCGCGATCGGGTCGGGGATCTCCTCCGGCTCGTCGAGCAGCTCGAATACCCGCTCCGCCGAGGCCACGGCCGACTGCAGGACGTTGACGACGCTGGCGGTCTGGATGATCGGGAAGGTGAACTGGCGCGAGTACTGGATGAACGCGACGACGTCGCCCAGGCTCATCTGGCCGGAGGCGACACGGAGCCCGCCGATGACCGCGATCGCGACGTAGTTCAGGTTGGAGATGAACGACATCGCCGGCTGGATGATCCCGGAGATGAACTGGGCGCGATAGCTTGCGTCGTACAGCCGATTGTTCTCGGCGTCGAACGTCGCGATCGCCTCACGCTGGCGCCCGAAGGCCTTGACGATGGCGTGGCCGGTGTGCATCTCCTCGACGTGGCCGTTGAGCGCGCCCGTGGAGGCCCACTGGGCGACGAACTGCTGCTGCGATCGCTTGATGATCAGGACCGTCACGGCCAGCGACGCCGGCACGGCGAGGAGCGAGACGACGGCCAGGATCGGGCTGATCGTCAGCATCAGGATGAGGACGCCGACGATCGTCAGGAGCGACGTGATCAGCTGGGTCAGGCTCTGCTGCAGGGACTGGCCGATGTTGTCGATGTCGTTGGTGACGCGGCTCAGGACGTCGCCGCGGGGATGACTGTCGAAGTAACGGAGGGGCAATCGACCCAGCTTCTTATCGACGTCCCCGCGGAGGCGGTAAACGCTGCGCTGGGTGACGCCGGCCATGATCCAGGCCTGCATCCAGCCGAAGATGGAGCTGATGACGTAGACCGCGACGAGGATCAAGAGGATGCCACCGAGGGCGCCGAGGTCGATCCCCTGCCCGGGCGTCAGGTGCATTGTCCGGAGCATGTCGGCGAGCTGGTTCTGGCCCTGGGCGCGGAGCCCGGCGATGACCTGATCCTGGCTGACCCCGGGCGGCAGGTTTCGGCTGATCGCCCCCTCGAAGATCAGGTTGATCGCGTTGCCCAGGATCTTCGGGCCGAGCACCGCGAACGTCACGCTGACGATGGCCAGCAGGACGACGACGACGATCCGAGGCCGCTCCGGGCCGAGCCTGCGGACGAGACGGCCCAGCGAGCCGCGAAAATCCCTCGCCTTCGCCGGCGGCAGGCCCATGCCCATGCCCATCATC
>JALZAF010000204.1 GCA_030948505.1 Chloroflexota bacterium | reverse complement strand
ATCACGGAGTGGACGTTGCAGATGCAGACATACTCACGATCGCGGTGGGCGATCCAGGCGTCGAGCTGGGTGAGCGCCTGTTCCATGTTGATCGGGCTGATGCCGACCCCCAGGACGTTGACCGGCGTGGTCATCGGTCATGCGTCCGGACGCCGAGCTCGCCGTAGAGCCGCAGGTAAGCCGCCGCAATCGAGCTCCAGGAGAAGCGGGCCTCGGCGCGAGCCCGGCCCTCTTCGCCCATCCGGCGGCCGAGGTCATCGTCGTCGAGCACCCGGCGCAGCCGGTCGGCGATGGCCGCCGGCTCCTGGGGCACGACAAACCCGGTGATCCCCTCTTCGATCAGCTCCCTGGTTGCGGCTGCCGGGCCGCCGATGACGGGTTTGCCGCACGCCCATGCATCGATCAAGGCGCCGCCGAAGCTCTCCCGCGACGAGGGCACGCAGAGAACGCTGCAGGCCGCCAGCAGCGAGTCGCGCAGGCCGTCGTCCACCGAGGGAAGGTATCGGACGTTGTTGGCCTGGGCCAAAAATGCGCGCGCATGGCCCCGTACGTCCGGGCCGGCGAACGCGAAGAGCACGTCGTGGCGATCGGCGAGCAGCCGCGAGCTGGCGAGCAACTGCCGGTAGCCCTTGTAATCGTGGAGCTGCCCGAGAAAGAGCACGATCTTCCGATCGCCGAGCAGCTCGCGGGCTTGCGATGGCGAGGCGCCCGGGTTGCTCAGCGGCCCGATGCCGATGACCCGCACCCGGTCCGGGGGCGCGCCCTGGCTGACGAGCCAGGCCGACTCCGCCACCGTGAGCGCCACGAGGCGATCCGCCGATCGATAGAGCTGGCGGAACGCCGGCGAGTTCCATCCGAACGGTCGCTCGTGCCGCAGCGGCGTGAAGACGAAGGGTATGCCGGTCCGTTGCGCGGCCAGCATCAGACCGAGCGAAAACGCCTCGCGCCCCATGAAGACGTTGTGGACCAGCTGGGCCCCGGCGACCACCGGCGTGAGGTCTTCGGCGAGGATCCTGCCCATGATCGACGGCACCGGGCCGTGCGGCACGTGGTACAGGCCCGAAAGCCGGCCGAGGCGTTGCCGGGTCGCCGGCCGCCAGCGGCCGAGGGCACGAACCGACCGGCCATCCACGATGTAGCGCTCGTCCGTGTCGCGAACGCCAGAGACCAGCAGTCGAAGCCAATCAGACCGGTTTGCGGTGACGACCGTGACCACGTCCATCACCAGCCGATCGCCGATCTCCCGCAACAACCGTCGCGCATGCTGTTCCGCCCCGCCGATCGCCGGGTGGTAGCGAAAGCCGACGAGGCGCACCTGGGTCGGCGTCGTGGCGGTCGTCGCTGGCACGGATGCCGCCTGGCCTGCACCGGTCAGCGGCGCGGTCAGATTCTCGCCCTGCAGACCCACCTCTGCATACCCTACCGGAGTTTTAACTCGGCGCGATTGCTGCCGAAATCGCCGCCAGGGCCGACTCGGCGCAACCATCCCAGGTGAATCGCCGAGCCCGCTCGAGACCGGCAGCCGGGCTGAGTCCCCAGCCACGGCCGTCCTCGACCGCGGCGAGGGCCGCGGTCCAGCCGGGCACATCGGTTGGTTCCAACAGCATGGCGCCGTCCCCGGTGATCTCCGCGACCGATGGGATCCGCGAGGCGACCACCGGGCATTCGAGCGAGAGCGCCTCGAGGACCGGCAGGCCGAAGCCCTCGTAGAGCGAGGGAAAGAGCAGCGCGGTCGCGCGGCGGTAGAGCCACTTCAGCGTCCCGGGCTCGACATTGCCGATGCGGATGACGCGCTCTGAGAGCCCGAGCTCGCTGATTGCGCGGTCGACCGGCTCGTAGCGCCAGCCCGCGGAGCCCGCGGCGACCAGGATCAGGGGCGACGCGGGCCGTCGCCGGCAGTGCTCGGCGAGGGCTCGGACCGCGGTGATGTGATTCTTGCGTGGCTCGACCGTTCCGACCATCAGCACAAACGGGTGATCGGGAATGGACGGCCGCGTATCCGGCGCGGCCAGCAGCTCCGGATTCGGACCCGGATAGGCGACGTGGACCGATCCGGGCGGCACGGTGGGGAACCTGGCGACGATCTCATCGCGCACCGCGGAAGAGATGGTGCAGATGGCGGCCGACCGGCGGGCGCCCAGCCGGAGCATCGCGGTCGCGTACTGCCGGCTGATCGGGTCCTGCGTGCCCCCGAAACGCAGCGGCGTCAGGTCGAAGATCGTCATCACCAGCGGCGTGCTGGAAAACGGTGGAACCAGGGCGCTCGGGCAGAAGATCACGT
>JALZAF010000172.1 GCA_030948505.1 Chloroflexota bacterium | reverse complement strand
GTCCTCAAGTACGAGGAAGACATTCGCCAGGTGCGCGGCGAGACCGCTCGTCGCTACCTGGCCGAGGCGGCCGCACGGGGCTGACCCATGACGGATCACGCCCTCGTCCGGACCCCAGCCGGCGAAGTCGTCGACGGCCGACGGCTGCTCGCCGAGGCCGTCGCGTTCGGGCGGGCGTTGCGCGCGGAGGGAATGGGCATCGACCTCGGCGCTGCGGTCGACTTCGCTCGCGCGCTGACCCTGGTCGAGGTGGGCGAGCGCGAGGAGGTCCGTGCGGCCGGCTCGGCCGTCTTCGTGCGCCGGCGCGACGACCGCGAGGTGTACGACCGCGTCTTCGATCGTTTCTGGCGACGCCGGCGTCTCGGCCTCGGCGGCGAGAGCGTGGACGGGCCCCTGCGCCGCGACGACGGGGTGCCGGCGGACGATCCAACTGCGGCCTCCGAAGCCGAACGGGGCGACGAGCGCGGCCTGGGCCGCCAGGACGTCCGCGGCACGCCGGTTCCCGGTGATGACGACGATGAGGCGCTGGCCTCCGACGTGGATGGCCTGGTCGTGGCCGCGGACGCGTTCAGTGCCAGCGAGGTGCTGCGTCACCGGGACTTCGACCGGATGACCGCCGCGGAGCTGCGCGACGCGGAGCGGCTGGTCGACCTGTTGGAGCCGCGACTGGAGCGTCGCCGAACGCGCCGCTACGAGCTGCACCATCACGGCCGATTGCTCGCCGCGCGAGCGATGCTGCGCCGCAACCTCGCCACCGGCGGCCAGCTGGTGGACTGGACCTGGCGGCGGCCCGTTCGCCGGCCCCGGCCGGTCGTTGTGCTGTGCGACATCTCCGGCTCCATGGAGCGTCACTCGCGCCTCTTGCTGCGGTTTGTCCAGGCGCTGGGAGCGTAGTCCGCCGTGCGAACCGAATCGTTCGTGTTCGGCACACGGCTCACGAGGGTCACGCGCCTGATGCGCGACCGTGACCGCGACCGCGCGCTGACACGGGTCGCCGACGTGGTGACGGACTGGGCCGGCGGGACGCGGATCGGCGAGTCGTTCCGCGAATTCAACCTGCGCTGGGCCCGGCGCACGCTGCGCTCGAGTGGCGTCGTCATCGTCGTGTCCGACGGCTGGGATCGCGGGGATCCGGGGCTGGTGGCCAGTGAGACGGCCCGCCTGCGTCGCAACTGCCACCGCCTGATCTGGCTCAACCCGCTGGCCGGCACGCCCGGCTACCAGCCCCTCGCCGCCGGCATGCGCGCGGCGTTCCCGTACATCGACGATTTCCTGCCGGCGGGCACAGTCGCCAGCCTCGAGCGACTGGGCCAGATCCTCACCGGCGCGCGCGGCAGCGACAACCGACGCAGCGGCGAGGCAGCGGCGTCGGTGACGTCCGCCATCGCACCCGCGATCCGCCCGATGAGGCCTCCCGCCGAGGTCGCCGCTCGCGGCGCGGACACCCGGGCTGCGCGGCCGCTACTCCCATGAGCGCCCAGGCCGCATGAAAGAGCTGCTGGAAACACTGGCCGCCTGGGGCGCGGAGGGCGTGGATGCCGGGCGGGCGGTGGTCGTGCGCACCTTCGGTTCCGCGCCGCGACCGGAGGGTGCCGTGCTGCTCCTCGCCTCGGACGGGCGGATCGCCGGATCGGTCAGCGGCGGCTGTGTCGAGGGCGCGGCTGCGGAAGAGATCGAGCGCGCCCGCGAGACCGGCCGCGCCCGGGTCATCCGCTACGGCATCAGCGACGAGGAGGCGTGGGACGTCGGCCTGGCCTGCGGCGGGACGATCGACGTGCTGGTGCAACCTGGCGTGCCCGTCGCGGTCGTCGACGCGGCCACGCGGGCAGCGCGGGACGCCGGCGCGGCAGTCGTCACGCCCCTGCCACCGGATTCGCCGCCGCCGGGATTCGGCCCCCACAAACCGGGCAGCGGCGCGGCGCCCGAGCCACCGCTTGTGGTCCACGGCGACGGTCGCCTGGACGGGACGCTGGGTTCTGCGAGCGACGACGCGGCGCTCGTCGCGGCCGCCCTCGATGCGCTCAATCGGGGTACGTCGCGCACCGTCGAGCTGGGTGGGCGGTCGCTGTTCGTCGAGGCCTTCCCCGTGCGGCCTCGCCTCGTCGTCGTCGGTGCCGTCCAGGCCGCGATGTCGCTCGTGGCCTTCGCGCGCGAGCTCGGCTACGCGACTGTCGTCGTCGACGGCCGGCCCGCCTTCGCGACAAAGGAACGTTTCCCGAACGTCGACCGCCTCGTCGTGGGTTGGCCCGACGAAGTTGCGGACGAGATCGGGCTGGGTCCCAACGATGCCGTCGCGGTGCTGACGCACGACGTCAAGTTCGACGAGCCGGCGATCATCGAAGCCCTCCGCCGCGGCTGCCGCTATGTCGGCGCGGTCGGTTCACGCAAGACCCAGGCGGACCGCCGCGAGCGCCTGCGCCAGGCGGGGGTGGGGGAGGAGGCGCTGCTTCGGTTGCGCGGACCCATCGGCCTCGACCTCGGTGGGCGGGCGCCGGCCGAAACCGCGCTGGCCATCATGTCGGAGGTCGTGGCGGTCAGGTTCGGTGGCTCGAGCCGGCCGCTGCGCGATCTCGCCAGCGAGCGCAGGGCTCGCCAGCCGCAGCCGCCGGTAGCAATGGCTGCGCGATGAGAGTCGCCGCCGTCGTGCTCGCCGCCGGCTCGTCGTCGCGATTCGGCAGCCCGAAAGCGCTCGCCGAGCTGGAGGGCAAGCCCATTCTCGAACACGTGCTGGATGCCGTCCGCGAAGCCGGCATCGACGAGATCGTGGTGGTCCTGGGCCACGCCGGCGACGAGATCCAGCATGGCATCGAGTGGCTGGATGAGCGCCTCGTCCGCAACCCTGATCCGCGAGAGCTGTCGAGCTCGCTCCAGATCGGCCTCGACGCACTGGACGAATCGGACCCACCGGTCCAGGCCGCCGTGTTGGTCCTCGGCGACCAGCCGCGGACGCGGCCCAGCGTCATCCGCGCACTGATCGCCGCCACGCGCACGTCGGAACTGCCCATCGTGGTGCCGCGCTACGCCGAGGGCGGTGGCGCCAACCCGGTCCTGTTGCGGCGCGAAGCCTTCGACCTGGCCGACGAGGCAATCGGCGATCGTGGCCTTGGCCCAATCCTCGAGGTGAGGCCGGAGCTCGTCGTCTGGGTGCCGGTGGCCGGCTCCAACCCCGATATCGACACGCCAGCCGATCTGGCTGCCCTCGAGATGAACAGCACTCGGTGACCGCCGAAGCGACCGCCGCCGCCCGCTGGGCCGACCAGGTGCGCGCCAACCGCGACCAGGTCGACCGGGTCCGCGAAGTCCCCGACGGCCAGGATTTCTACTCCCGCGTCACGTCGTTGTTCCGGGCCGACCCACGTCGCACGGGCGAACCGGTACTGGACCTGTTGCGCGGCCTCGCCAGGCCGGACGACACGTGGCTCGACATCGGGGCCGGCGCCGGGCGCTACGCGCTGCCACTGGCCCTGACGGTCCGCGAGGTCATCGCCGTCGATCCCTCGAAGTCGATGCTCGGCGTCCTGCGCGATCTGATGGCCGAACACGACATCGCCAACATCCGGATCGTCGAGGGGCGCTGGCCGCTGGAGGACGAGCAGGCCGCGCGGCTGGGGACCTTTCCGCTGGCGGACGTGAGCCTGATCGCGCACGTCGGCTACGACATCGAAGCCATCGAGCCATTCATTGCGGCCATGGAGGCCGCGACCGGCCGCTTGTGCGTGGCTGTCCTGATGGAGCGCACGCCGGCGTCGGCGGCGGAGCCGTTCTGGCCGCCGGTCCATGGCGAGCTGCGGATTCCGCTGCCGGCCCTGCCCCAATTCGTCGAGCTGCTGCGCGAGCGCCGGCGACAGCCCTCGGTCATCGCGGCCGATCGCGAGCAGCGGCGGTTCGAGAGCCGCGACGAGCTCGTCGGGTTCCTGCGCCGTCAACTCTGGATCGCCGATGGTGGCGAGAAGGAGCGGCGCTTCAACGCGGAGGTGGAGCGGCTCGTCGTCGAGGACGACGACGGGGTCAGCCTTGCGGGGGCACCGCTGGCGATCGGGGTCGTGACGTGGACGCCCCGCTGACCGGACTCGGCGCTCTGGTCAGGCCGCAGCGCGGTCGGCCAGGGAGGCCATGTCCGGCAGCTCGAGGTCCGGTGTTGCCTCGGCCGGAGGTGTGGCGCCTGATCCCGGCCGGTCGTGGCGCCGGTTGATCCAGACAGTGGAGAGCCCAAGACCTTTCGCCGGCACGTGGTCGTGAAACAGGCTCTGGGCGACGTGCAGGATGCGGTCGCGCGGCAGCCCCAGGCGTTCGAAGGCGACCTCGAAGTTGTGCGTATCGGGCTTGTAGCTGCCCGCCTGCTGGGCCGTCACGACCCAGTCGAAGTCGATGCCGAGGCGCCCGTTCGAACGGGCGAACAGATCGTCGTCGCAGTTGGTGATGACGCCCAGGCGGAAGCGCTCGTGGAGGCGGCGCAGCGCATCGGTCGAATCGGGGAAGGCCGGCCAGTTGCCCACCGAATCCCCGAATGCCGCGGCCGCGCCCGGCGGAAGCTGCGCGTGCAGGTCGCTCGCGACACCTTCGGCCGCCCGTGCGAGGACCGCCCGATAGTGCAGGTAGGGCCCCGCCTCGCACGCCGCCTCGTGCCGCGCGAACGTCGTGAGTAGCTCCTCGTCATGCACGTCGCTTGCATATTTCCCGAGGGCCACGCGCAGGGCGCGCGCGATTCCGGTCTCCCAGTCGATCAGCGTCCCGTAACAGTCGAACGTCAACGCATCGAAACGCGAGAAGTCAAGCTCGGTCACCCGCCAACGATAGCTCCCTCGTCGCCGTCATCCTCGCTTACCTGGCCCACTGGCCGGGGGCCAGTGGCCGTCGCCGCGAGCCAGGGAATCGCTTCAATGCGCCGCCGGCGGCCCGCCGACGGCGCTTCGGCGTGGCCCTTGGCGCCGAGCGCCGGGGACGAGTAGCATCCAGCAGCGAACCATCCAGCCGTGATGCCCAACACGACGAGGATCCATGGAAGCCCTGAGGAGTGCACTGTCGGGGAATCGCCCTGTAATGCAAGGCAAGGCGATCGACGGGAATTCGAGCCTGCTGGCGTACCGCGACACCGGCCTGGCTCAGGTCGAGGGTTGGTGCGAGGCCGAGACGATGTCGATCCTCGCCGAGCTCGGCGAGTTGCAGGACGAGGCCGGCGTGAGCGGCGGATCAGCCGAGATCGGCGTCTATCACGGCAAGCTGCTCATCGCTCTGCACCTGCTTCGGAGCCCGGGAACCCGGACCTTGGCGATCGACCTGTTCGAGAAACAGGAGTTCAACCTCGACCGCTCCGGATCGGGTGACTCGAGCCAGCTGAGCCGAAACCTCGCGGCCCATTGCCCGGATCCCGAGGCGGTCGATCCCATGGCCCACGACAGCCTCGATCTCGCCGACGACGACGTCCTGGCGATCCTTGCGCGTTACGGTCGATTCCGCTGGTTCAGCGTCGACGGCGGGCATACGGTCGACCACGCCGTCAACGACCTCCGCCTCGCTGAGCGTATGACAGCGGCAGGCGGCATCGTCATCGTCGACGACTACTACAACCAGGACTGGCCGGGCGTGCACGAGGGATTCGCCCGCCGCTACATCCTCGACAGTCCGAGGACCCTGCCCTTCCTGTCGGGCTTCGGGAAGCTGTACCTCACGACGCTCGGCCATCACAAGCGCTACTTCGACGCGATGCGACTGCGCCTCGGGCTCTGGGGGCACAAGGTCAAGGTGGTCGAGATGTACGGCCACCGCGTCGCGAGCGTCCGCGCCGCCGAGTAGCGAGCGAAAAGGACGCATGCACTTCGCAGGGACGATCGAGATCGCCGCGCCGCGCGCCAGGGTCTGGGCGTTCGTCATCGATCCGAACCAGGTCGGCCAATGCGGGCCCGGCGTCGAGTCGATCGAGGTGGCCGACGCGACCCACTTCAAGGCGACGGCCAAGGTCGGCATCGGCTTCATCAGCGCCCGCTTCGTCGTCGACCTGGAGATCGCCGAGCAGCAGCCACCAGATCGGGCGGTCATCAATGCTCACGGGCAGGCCCCCGGATCCGCCGTCGACGCGACGGCGGAGATGCGCCTCAGCGACGGCGCCGCCGCGGGCACGACGCGCATGGACTGGAAGGCGGACGTGACGATCGCCGGGACGATCGCGGCGGTCGGTGCCCGGCTGATCGAGGGCACGGCCAACAAGATGATCAACCAGACGTTCGACTGCATGCGGGCAAAGCTCGAGACGCCGGCTCCCTGACGCCGTGGAGCTCCTGAGTCGGGTCGTCGGGCCAGTCGCCACCAATGTCCACGTCCTCGCCGATCCGGGGTCGAAGGAGGCGATCGCCATCGACACGGCCACGCCCAGCCTGGCCTGGATCGCCGACGAGCTGGCGGCGCGCGAGTGGACCCTGAAGCTGATCGTCTCGACCCACGGCCACTGGGACCACATCGGCGACAACGCCGCGGTCTCCGGGCACACGGGCGCCTCGATCGCCGTTCACCCGCTTGACCGCGAGCGCCTGCTCCACCCTCAGCCGCTGTTCGCGCCCTTCGAGATCCCACCGTCGGTGCCTGCTGTGGAGCTCGCCGAGGGTGGCGAGATCCGGTTCGGCGAGATCCGCCTGCGCGTGCTGCACACGCCGGGCCACACGGAGGGGTCCGTCTGCCTGCTGAGCGCCGACGATGGCCGCCTGTTCAGCGGCGACACCCTGTTCGCCGGCGGCTGGGGTCGGGTGGACCTGCCCGGCGGGTCCAGCGAGCAGATGGCCGAGTCGATCGTCCGCCTGGCCGCCCTGGAGGATCACCTTCGTGTGCTGCCCGGGCACGGCCGGGCAACGACGCTCGGCCGCGAGCGTGGCTGGATGGAACTGGTCCGAACCTCCGGACGGCTGTTCGCCTGACGCGGGGCGGCTCGGCGCGCGTGTCCAACTCGCGCGCCAATCGTCATCTATGCGTGGGGTGAATGTTCGTCAACGCGCCCGGCAATCGAGAGCTTCGGCCGATGCTCGTTTGAGCACACGCTCGCCCTTGGGGTCGCAGCGCGAACCCGTCAGCTATTCACGGGAGGCATTTCCGACGGTTTCGACCTGACCAACATGCGTCGGGTGGGTAAACGACGGTTTCGCTCCCGACCTGGCCGCTCCTGTCAGCCGCCGCGGGTGTACTTCCCGGTCACCACGGCTTGGGCGAGGATGTGTCCGGCCGCGGCGGCACGCAGCTGGTCCGCCGTGGGGGTGCCGGGCAAGGCGAGCTTTTCGTCCAGCGCGAGCAGCGTGAACACGTAGCGATGGGTCCCCGACGGCGGGCACGGGCCGCCCCAGCCAACCTTGCCGAAGGAGTTGCGACCCTCGGGAGGAGCGCCGGGCCTCGCGGAGACC
>JALZAF010000144.1 GCA_030948505.1 Chloroflexota bacterium | reverse complement strand
CTTGTAGGCGGCGGCGTGGACAACCAGGACGGGGCGGTCCGCGCCCAGGACGACCTCCATCGTCTCTTGGCTCGTGACGCTGGCGAGGCGCGTGACGAGGTCGGCGCGCCGGCGGCCGGCCCGCCCGAGGGTACCGGAGTCGCGGGTCGCATACAGCGACAGTTCGCGGTCGATTTCGTAGAGCGGACCCTCGGCGTAGTCGAGGAGGATGAGGCGCCGAGGGTCTTGGTCGAAGACCTGGCGCGAGAGCTCCATGCCGATGGAACCACCGGCGCCGGTGACCAGGACCGCTTCGCCGGCGACGAGCTCACGCAGGCCCGTCTCGTCGATGGTTACCGGTTCTCGCCGCAGCAGGTCCTCGACTCGGATTTCGCGGATTGCTGCAATCGAGAGGTGACCAGCCACGAGGTCTTCGAAGGGCGGCAACGTCCGGGTCTCCAGGCCGACGCGGTTGGCTTCGGTCACGACGCGGCGGATCACTTCGCCGGACGCCGACGGCATGGCCACGAGGAGCCGGCGCGCCCCGGTGCGGGCGACCGCGAGTTCGAGGTCGGAAAGGCCGCCCATCACCCGGATGCCGCGGACGACGAGGCCGTTCTTGGCCGGGTCATCGTCAAGCAGTCCGACCACCTGCATTCCAAGCCCGTCAGACGTGCTGCCGAGGGTTCGCAGGACCTGGACGCCCGCCCGGCCCGAGCCGAATACAAGGGTCTGCACCCGAACAGCCTCGGCATCTCCTGCCCGTATCCCGCCGGTGCCAGACCGCGTCGACCGCCATTCGGCAAGCGCGCGGATCAGGAAGCGCACCCCTCCGATGCCGGAGAGCGTGAGCAACCCCTCGAGTACGAAGAACGAGCGGGGGAACTGCCCGACGGGAGTCACCGTGCCCGGCACCTTCAGCGGCACGAGGACCACATAGAACAGCAGCACGCCGACGACCGAGCCCATCGCGACAGCGAGAGCGATCCGCGCGAGCTCGCCAATGCTCGCGTAGGCCCAGGCTCGACGGTAGAGCCCGAAGATCGTGTTGACGATCGGACGGACCAGGAGCGGGAAAGCAGCGGCCGGGAAGTACACGAGCGCATCCCGATCGAGCCGAAGGGAGTCGTACCGCAGCGCCATCGCGCCGAGGATGGACGCGGCGACGATCGCGAGATCGACGGCAAGCAGTTGGCTCGTGCGGAGCGCGCGGTTCACCGTCATTCCAGGTCCGACTCCTTGACCTGGTGGCGACGCACTAATGCGCGGATGGTCCGGCCGAGGATGGCGAGATCGCCCCGGAAAGTGTGCGTTCGGATGTAGTGCGCGTCGATCGCAAGCTTGGCCGGAAGAAGCCGCTCACGGTATGCACGGTCGACGTCCGCCGGCGTTGGGCTGGTCCGGCGGTCGGCATGCGCCACGTCACGCGCGGCGGCGGCGAGAATCGTCTCCTCGTGGCGGTACGCGAGGGCCGCTGGTCCGACGATACCGGGTCGCCACGAGAAGACAAACCGGTGGAGCGGATCGTCCCAATCGACGTAGCGGGGATCCTCAGGTCGTGGCCCCACGATGAGCATCTCGCCCCGGACGACGTTCCACAACTGCGGGAGCTCGTCGAGCTTGGCGTCCCGAAGGATGCGACCAAGCCGCGTCACGCGAACGTCCCCGGCCGAGGTGACGCCCGGGCCGTCGCGGTCGGAGCCCGCTCGCATCGTACGGAACTTCAGGAGCACGAACGTCGTGCCCGCGCTGACGCGCAGAGCACGGTGCAGGCTCGGTCCGGGCGATGTCAGCCGCACCGCGACCGCGATGGCTGCGAGGAAGGGCGACGCAGCCACCAGGATGAACGCGGCCACGCCCCGCTGAACCCATCTCGGCAATACGCGGCTCACCCAGCCCAGGCCGCTGGCATCGGCGCGTCCGCCGAGCCCCGGACGATGGCCATCGCGAGGAGGTGAGTATGAGGAACAGCGTGATCCACGTGGCACTCAGCTTCTGCGCGGTGCGACCGCGCCGCTGGCTGCCAGGTCGGGCGGGCGCGGCCTGCCGATCAACCCCGGTCCCTCTCCTCGCAGCAGCGCCTTGAAGGCCTCGACCAGCCCATCGACCTGGACCTCCCACGTCGCAGCCCGCATCAGCTCGCGGGTTGCTGTTGCCCGACCGCCGAAACGGACCGCCGCCAGGATCGCCCGGCCCACCTCGTCGGTCGTCGGATCCCTGGGCACAAAGTGACCGATTGACGGATCGACCCATTCTCGGTTGGCCGCCAGATCGTTGACGACCGGATCAGCACCTGCCGCGATGGCCTCCAGGAGCGCCGCACTCGTCGCGTCACTGACCGGGATCGAAACGTTCGCTCGAGCACGCAAGAGGAGCTCGTGCACCTCGGCCGGCTGGATCCAGCCCGTGAACTCAATCGACGCATCCTCCCCGACCTGGGCGCGAAGCGACGCCTCCTCCGACCCTGTGCCGGCGATCAACAGGCGCCACCCGTTCATCGCCAGGGGGTCCATTCCGGCCGCCGCCCGGAAGCCCGCAATGACAAGGCGGACTCGGCAATCGGGGTCCAGACGACGCGTCGAGACGACGATCCGCTCCTCAGCACGAGGTCGGTCGATGAGCCCACCAGGCGGGCCGAAGATGAAGCGTCTCCGCTGGGTGCTCGGAGCCAGTGCGGCAGCCTCGGCCAGCAGGTCGGAACTGTCGGCGGTGACGAGGTCTGCGTCCCGCAGCGCCAACGTCGCAAGCGCACGACGGATCCGTGAGGCTTTGGCGGTGACGAGGAGGTCGGTCCCCCACACAGCCTGGACCAGGATGGTCGAGTGGCGGGCAGGGTCCGCCACTCGGCGGGCCACTGTGGCTAACAAGCCGTAGCTCGACAGGTAGTGGGCGTTGATGACACCTGGTCGGATCCGCCGGATCAAGCGTGCCAAGCGGGGGATGGCGAGCAGGTAGCGTTGGTCTGTCGCGACCGGCCAGGAGCCCAGCCGGTGCGACTCCACCCCGGGCAGCGAATCGCCCTCGAAGGCCGCCAGGTGGACTCGCATCCCACGCTCGGCGAGCGCAGTCGCTAGTCGACACGTGTGGATGCTCGCGCCGTCGGCAACCAGGAGCACGCTCGGGTCGATGTTGCGGGTGCTCATGCCGGCGCCGTGGCCACAATGCCGAGGTGGGAACGAAGGAAGGGGATCGAGGAGAAGGCGCGGTAGCGCCTGGCCGTCGCTCCAAGCGGCCCGCGGGCGAGCGGTGGCAGCAGCGTCAGGGTTTCTGTTCGGATCGACCAGCCCGGCAGTCTCTCGGACAGTTGACGGAGGTCTAGCGGATGAACCTTCCGGTTCCGCGGACTCGGATACCGGAGGTCGTAGACCACGAACCGCCCACCAGGCTGCGTGACCCGCGTGACCTCAGCGAGGATCGCACGCAGCAGAAAGGAATCCGGGACCGAGCTCAGCAGGAGCAAAGCGGCCACCGCTTCGGCTGAGCCTTCGGGGAGCGGGACGCGGTCCGCGCTGCCCGCCACAAACTCTCCCCACGGCACCCGCTCGCGGGCCAGGGCAACCCGTTCCTCGATGAGGTCCATCCCGACGAACCGCGCCGGCCGTCTCCCGCCCCGATCGAGGACCTCGGCAAGGTTCCCGTCGCCGCAGCCCAGATCAAGGATGGTGCCGGACACACCGGCGAACGCTCGGAGTAGCCAGCGATTGCGCTCGGCGACGATCAGCCGTTCACCGGGCGAACGATCTGTCCAACGATCTCCATACCCCGATGACTCGTAGTCGCGATAGGCTTGGACGGTCCCGGACAGGGCTCTATCGCGGCGCCGCGACTCGTTATCGTCCGACTCGAACGGCTGCCCGGTCATCGCCGCGCTGTGCGAGTCAGCACTGCGAAGCGCGCCTGGCGGGCTCCGCGGATCCCGTTGAGGACGGACGCCACACCAGCCGGCACGCGGGCGGCGACCCGCATGTCCAGGGTCATGGGTCGGATCACGAGTTCGCCGGCGCCGGAGAACAGCCGGTGGAGTTCCCGATCGTCGATCCGGACGAGATGGGGATTGCCGTCCGCGACACGGCTCATGTCATAGGAAATCACCAGACCTCCGTCGCGAGTCACGCGAACCATCTCACGGGCGACTCGCTGGCGGACGTCCGCGGTGACAATCGATGACAGCACGGTCGTCTGGTACACGGCATCGAAGGTGCCGTCACCGTACGGCAGGCTCGCGCCGTTACCTATTCTCAGGTCGAGTCCAGGTAGTCGCCCACGAGCGTGCCTCACATCGCCGTCAATGAGGTCGATCCCGCCGAGGTTCGACGCCGTAAACCCCGCAGATAGGAGAAACGCCAGGTCGTCGCCGGGCCCACAGCCGACATCGAGGATCCGTGTCGATCCATATGATCCGGATCGATGGAGGACCTCGAGAAGCGCCTGTCGGCGCTCTGATTCCGCTCGCGCTTTCGCGTGGGCGATCCGCGTGTAATACGCCTTGAGCCGTGGATCCGCAGCACGGCGGGCATACTCGCGTCTGACCCGCTCCGCGTCGTCGTCGATGCTCGAGGCGTCGGTCGCCGGAGATAGCCGCCTCTCACCCATGATCACGACCCTGCCTGCGAGGCCTGGCTCGTCCCGCTGGCGCGGTCCAAGCGCTGGATGGTAGCCCGTGGCCCGGCATCACGTCCGATTCCAGAGCGCACGGACCCACGAGTTCACGGCCGACCGAACCTCCCCCGCGGTGCCCTCAAGGCCAAGAAGCGCCACGAACCCGACGATCGAGATCAAACGCCCAAGGTTGGACATATCGGCCGGAACCATGGTTGCCACGAGGATTCCCGCCGACGTTCCGATAGACAGGGCGAAGATCCTGGACCACGAAGCCTCGACCCTGCGCCGCTCTCGGCTGAGGGCGACGGCTGTCACCGCAGCCGTCCATTGCCCGAGGGCTGCCGCAGCCGCAGTGCCGAGGGCACCCATCCGGGGAGCCAGGATCCAGTTTGCTCCCAGACCGACGATGACGCCGGCCGCGGTCGCCATGCTGAGGTGGCGGGTGGTGCCGTCGATGATCGACGCCGTCGATCCGAGCAGGAAGAGTGCGGTGCCAATGGTCGCTACCAGGGCTAGACCAACCACTGGAACGGCTGAATCGTACGCCTGGCCGGCGACGAGCGGGACGAGCTCCGGGGCCGTCAGGCCGATCGCGAATGCCGTCGCCGCGATGAGAGCGAGGATCCGTCTTGCCTCATTTCCCAGGACGATCGAGCCCGATGGGTGCTTGGCTATCCGGTAGGCTCGCGGTTGCCAGGCAAGTTGGAACCCGACGACCACGAGTGCCGCGACCGAGCCGAAGCGCAACGAGACCGAGAGGAACGCCACCTGGGTCGCCCCGCCGGCCGCCAGCAAGATCGCCCGATTCAGAAAGTCGGCGAAGAACGTGAGCGCGACGGCAGGCGCCGCCGGTAGGCCGAGAGCCAACAGCGCGCGGATCGAGTCGAGATTCGGGCGTCCCGCGATGACGCGACGCAGAGCGACGGCGCCGACGACGGCTCCTCCCGCGAGACTCAGGGCGAGTGCGACCAGAACCGCAGTGGCGTCCTGCCGCCAGCGGGTCAGCAGGAGCACTGCAAGGAGCGCATGCACGGCGAGGACTCCCGCACTGAGCCAGGCGTAAGCCCGAGCACGGTCCAGCGATCGCATGACGTTGAGCGCAACGACCTCGAAGGACCCGGCGATCACGATCGCACCGACGACACGGACTGCCAGCGCCAACTCGTCGGATTCGAACAGCACGGAGGAAGCCCAGGGCGCGAGCACGATCATCGACAAGCCCACCGGAATCGACACGACCGCGGCGAGCAGGTAGTAGGACCCGAACAGTCCCTGGCGCCGGGCCCCGGGCGGTCGATCGGCGACCATCCGGACGATCGCGACGTCGAGGCCGATTGTCAGGATGGAGATCGTGGCACTGCCGAGGGTCGAAAGGACGTCCAGCGTTCCATACTGGTCCGTTGAGAGGAGGCGGGTCAGGATCGGCAACATCACCAGGCCGAGCGCCTTGCCTGCGACCGAGCCAAGTGCGTAGACCGCCGAATCCCGGCTGAGCTTGAGGAAGGACGACCGCGTCAGGCGATCGTTTTCGATCAGGTTACCGACCTCCCCGGTTATCTGGTGCCAGACCGTCGGAACAGCGCAGTCGTCCCTCGAAGCACCCCCAGTCCATACGCCAGGTGCAACGTGGCGAAGACGACTGAGAGGACAGGCAGGAGGTGCCACCGGCGATTCCGTGCCGCAAGGACAGAGGCGACGAGATCGCCCAGGACATACGAGCCGGCGACGACCGCAAGCCCGAACCGTCCCATGAAAGAGAACGGGGCCGAAACCGTAGTCGCGATCAGGGCAAGGACGAAGGCGCTCGGCACGAGCTGGCGGAGCCGGACCTGCCGTGGGTGGCGCCGGAAGACCCGGACCTTCCAGTAGCCATACGCGAAGTACTGGCGCCACAGGCCTGGGAGAGTCGCCCGGCTATGGTACGTGCTTCGGATGGCCGGATCGCACACGATCCGCCCGCCGGCATCCAGGATGCGGTAGCCCAGCTCGTCGTCTTGGTCTCGGACCATGCTCTCGTCAAACCGGAACCTCCGATACGTTTCGGCACGGCAGACCCCCATGAAGACTGCATCGACGTCCATCGCAGTCCTGGCGTAATGGTGACGGGCGTTGCCCACGCCGAACGGGGTGCTCGTCGCCATGGCGACTGCCTCGCCGACCAGTCCCTCCCCAACAGCCGTGACCGGGCCGCCGACCATCCAGGCACCTGTTTGTTCGAGGGCAGCGACTGCCGCGGAGACATACTCGTGGCTAAGCTCGGCGTGGCCGCTGACGATCCCGATCACGTCCCCGGTGGCCTCCGAGATCCCCAGATTCCAGGCGGCAGCCTGGATGATCCCCGGGTTCTGCCGGAGGCGACCATTCGAGTGGCCGTCCAGCACGCGCTCGACGATCTCCCGACTCCCGTCTGTAGACGCTCCGTCGTATACGAGGATCTCGAGTCGCTCGGCCGGATAGGATTGGGCGAAGAGCGAGGCGATGCACCGCTCGATCGCGTCTCGCTCGTTTCGCATCGCTACGACGAGCGACACCTTTGGACGTCCGGAGGCCGGTCGCTCGTCGACAACCTCGATCGTACCTGGCGGTCCTTGAGCAGCCATGGGCGTCAGTGTAGGAGGGACGGTAACCCACGGACGCTCAGGACACCATCGTGACTGCCCATGGCGCCGCCCGATGAGCGGCAGGTGCGCAGGCGTCCCGCGCGGCAGGACGAATGCGCAATCGAAGGCGGCCGCATCCCGTTGAGTGGGGCCGCGCCGCTTGGCTCCTCGCCCTCGCGTTCGAAGCGGTGGTTTACCCAACGCGGCCGACTCCTCGACCTCGCCGTCTTCGCCTGGTACCTGGTCCTCACCGGCGTCTACCTCTGGCCCGTGCTCCGTGCCCTGGATGCGGGCGTCCCTCACTCGATCCGCGACCCGGGGTTCCAGGCGACGGTGCTCCACGACGTCACGGAGCGACTGCTCCACCTCGACATCGCGCACCTGTTCGATGCGAGCTTCTTCTACCCGGCGCATCTCACGCTCGCGATGGCCGACGCGCAGATCGGCCTTCAACCGATCGCGCTCCCTCTGCACCTGGCCGGGCTCGACGCCCTCGTCGTCTTGAACATCCTGACCGTCCTGTCCTTTCCGGTCACCGCCCTGGCCGCGGACGCGTTGGGCCGATATCTGACGGGGGCCCGCGTGGGCGGCCTGGTGGTCGGGTCCGCGTTCGCCTTCTCAGCGTTCCGCTTCGAGCATGTCATCCACCTCCAGCTGCTCCAATCGTGGACGATCCCACTCGCCTTCCTCGGCCTCGAGATGACCCTTCGCGAGCGATCTCGACGAGGGCCGATCCTCTGGGCCATCTCGCTGGTGGCCGCGGCCACCACGTCGCTCAACTACCTCCTCCTGCTCGCGATCGCCCAACCGGCCTACGTCGCGGTGCGCTACCTGCTCGCCTCTCGCCGCCGCGACGTCATCGCCAGCGTCCGGCGCCTGGTCAGGCCCGGCGCAATCGCGGCCGCCGCCATCTTCGTGCTCCTCGTGCCCTACGCCCTGCTCCGCCTGGAGGGCTATGGACGGAGCTTGTCGGGCACCTTCGATTTCTCCGCCCGCGCCGTCGATTACCTCGTCCCCGCCGCCGACAGCCTGGCCCTCCACGGGCTGTACGCCCTCCACCCGCCGAAGACCGGCATCGACGAGCGAGAGCTGTTCCCCGGCGCCATCGTGCTTGCGGCCGCCGTCGTCGGCCCGTTGCTTGCCGTCGCTCGTCGTGAACGACCGCGCCTCCGACGAATGGCCCCGTGGCTGAGCATCGCCGGGCTCGCATTCGTGTTCAGCCTCGGACCCTACCTGTGGCCTGACACGGCCCATCCACCGGCTAGCCTGTCTGGCCTCTTGTCGCTGCCGTACCGATTCCTGGCCCGCCCGCTGCTCCTGGAGAGCTTGCGATCGCCAGCGCGGTTCGGAGTGATCGTTCTGTTGGTGGTCGCGATCCTCGGGGCGATGGCCATCGTCCGTGGACTGGCCCGCCTGCCCCGGGGCCTCGCGCGATCGGCGGCGATCACGCTGCTCGCGCTCGGCCTCGCCATCGAGTACTCCGTCAGCATCCCGATCGAGCCAGTGGCCTGGGGCGCAGGCCTTCCAGCTACATATGGTTGGCTGCGCGATCAGCCTCCGGGGCCTGTCGTAGAGCTGCCTGCCCTCGGCGTACAGGTGTCGTACTACATGCTGGCGTCCACGGCCGACGGACATCCGCGGCTCAACGGCTGGAGCGGGTTCCTGCCACGCGACCTGAAGCCCATCGCGATGATCGTGACCGCGGGTACCTTGCCGGGCTGGCTGTCTGCGGCGCATCGACTCGGGGCGACGTACGTGGTCGTCCACGGCGAGGCGGTCGACGCCGCGACGCTGGCAGCCGTCCATGCCTCTCGCGCGGCGGGCTACCTGGTCCCGGTTGCGACGTTCGGAACCGACGAGGTCTACCGCTTCGGGCCTTCCGCCCCACCGCCGACGTCGATGGCGCCGTGACGCGCGCGCGGCCGTGCCACTGAACTACGGCGGCTGGGGGCCCGGGTAGACGAATGTCCAGCTCACGAAGAACCACTGGGCGACGGCGAAACCGACCGTGAGTAGCAAGGTACCCCGTCCGCCGAGCCGCTCGGCCAGGCCAGCGAAAGCCGGGAAAGCCACCAGGCAATAGCGGGGCATCGACCAGATGACCCCGCCCGGCAAGAGACTGAGCGCGAGGGCGACTACCGCGTAGCTGCCCAGCTCCCGGTCCCGCCGGAAAACGAGGAGCGCGCCAGCGAGGACGACCATGACGAACGCGAGCGCGGCGAGGTGCCGCGGATTGAGTTGCCGGACCGTGCGGACGATCTGCACGAGCCCGGTCGAGGAGTTGAAACTGGGTGATCCGTGCAGGAAGCCCAGCGGATCATGCGTGAGCAGGGCGATGTAGAGCCACCAGGCCGCGAACGCCGTGGCGCCGATCACCACCGCAAGCAGCGCGGATTGCCGCTCCTTGCCCTTCGTCAGGAGGGCGTCGACGGCGGCCGAAGCGACGATGGCGGTCCCGGCGATGCGGGTGGCAGTCGCGAGCGCGGCGAGCACGGCGTGCCGGACGGGATGGGCGCGGCTCAGGAAGTATCCCGCGGCGAGCACGAGGAAGAGCGGCTCGGAATACGCCATCGAGAGAACGAAGGCGGCCGGAGAGAAGGCGAGGAGACCGAGCGCCTCGCTGGCCACGACCGGCCGGAACCGCTCGGCCAGCAGCTTCCAGATGAGGACCGCCGCAGCCACAAACAGCAGGTTTGCCAGGAGCACCGAGGTGACCGCCGGATCGAGCACCCCGAGCGTGGATAACTTGATCACGATCGGCCACAGAGGGAAGAAAGCAAAGTCGTACCGGGCGCTGACCGCATCTGGGACGTGTGGGGCAGCGTGGTACCCCGCCGCGGCGATGGAGAGGTACCACCGGCCGTCCCACGCCACGAACGGGTTGAGGTGATTGGGGTGGCTGGACGCGTTGACCAGCCACACGATGGCGATCGAGAAGATCCTCGACGCGGCGGCGATCGCCACGGGCAGGAAGACCCACGAGCGGCCCCGCGGGGCCGCTGCCCATAGACGTAGCTGGTCGATCGTTACGGCCGGGTTCAGCCTCGTCACGCTCGCGGCATGGTAGCCGTCCGCGAGGGCCGGCGCTGGGATAACCCTGTTGGCAAGCCCGCGGAGGGGCCCAGAGGCGCCAAGCCAGAGGTTCGAAATGTGAAGGCACTGTGAATCCGGCCGGCTCGGGATTAACGGTGGGCTCACGAATGGGCGCCTAGTCTCCGAGTCTGGGCGGACAGCAAGTCCGGCATTAATCAAGGAGCGACGATGAAGCTCAATCGTCTACGTGTCTCCGCAATCAGCGCCGCCGCGGTGCTCGCGATCGCGGGCGGCGGGGCCGCCGTCGCGTCCGCCG
>JALZAF010000119.1 GCA_030948505.1 Chloroflexota bacterium | reverse complement strand
GGACTCGGGCGGGTCTTCTCCTGGCGGGTGGGCAGGCTACTCGACGTACTGCAACGGCGTGACCGCGAAGTCGGCGGGAAGGGTCACCCCCGTGCTGTGGTTCGGGCAATAGCCGCCCGGATTCTTCGCCAGGTACTGCTGGTGGTAGTCCTCGGCGAAGTAGAACTCGCCGGCGTCGGCGATCTCGGTCTTGATCGGACCGTAGCCCGCCGCAGCGAGGCGCTCCGCGTAGACATCGCGCGACCGCTCCGCCGCCCGCCGCTGCTCGGGGTTCGCGACCAGGATCAGCGAGCGGTACTGGGTTCCGACGTCATTGCCCTGGCGCATGTCCTGGGTTGGGTCGTGCGCCTCCCAGAAGACGCGCAGCAGATCCTCATACGAGACCTTCCTCGGGTCGTACACGACACGGACGACCTCGGCATGGCCGGTCTTGCCGGAGCAGACCTCGTTGTACGTCGGGTTGGGCGTGTAGCCCCCGGCGTAGCCGACGGCGGTGACCCAGACGCCGGGCGTCTCCCAGAAGAGCTTCTCGTCGCCCCAGAAGCAGCCCAGGCCGAAGGTGGCGACGGCATACCCGTCGGGGTAGGGCGCAACTAGGCTGCGGCCGCTCACGAAATGCGGCTGTGGTGAGGTGATGGGGTTCGGGCGGCCGGTGAGGGCCTTGTCGGGCGTGGGCATCTTTGGCGTGGAGACGAACATGGGTACTTTCCTTTCGCCCCGGATTCTAACCAGTCGTCATGACGGGGCCATGACAGGCCCTTGTGGCAGCTTCGCGCCCGCGATCACCCGCGATCAACCGGCCGCGAGGCTGGTATCCGGGCGCGCCCCCTCGCCCGCCGCGGTGGCGAAGAACGGCCGCGGCCGCCAGCCAAAGAGCCCGGCCAGCCACGTCGCGGGGACCTGCGCGATCCGGGTGTTCAGCCGGTAGACCTGGTCGTTGTACAGCTCTCGCCGGTCGGCGATCACGCCCTCCAGGCGTTCGATCTCGGCCTGCAGGTCGAGCACATTCTTGTCGGATTTGATGACCGGGTAGCGCTCGACGACTGCGAACAGCTGGCGGACAGCCGCCGTGGTGGCTTCGGACGTTTCGGCCTGGCGGGGGACGGCCGCGTTCGGCGAATAGGCGGCGCGCAGCCGTGTCACCTCGTTGAGGACGCGGCTCTCGAAGGCCATGACGTCGCGTACCGCCTCGACCAGGTTGGGGAGCTCGTCCCAGCGCCGCTTGAGGGCGACGTCGATGTTCGCCCACGCCTTGTCGATCCGGCGTTCGAGCGCCACGACGTCGTTGTAGGTCGCGATCACGAGGAAGGCCAGGATGACGAACAGAAGCGCCAGGCCGAACACCGCGGCCACCGCCAGCGGATTCATCCGAAACCGCCCGGCAGCATGAGGGCCAGGGCGACGGCCGCGGCAATCGCCAGGACGGCCCCCAGAAGCCCGACGAGAAATCGACTCTCCTGTCGGCCGGCCGCTTCCGCGGGTGGTCCGAGCGCGACTGTCAGTGGCGCGCCGGCCGAGGCGGCCAGCACGAGCTCCTCCGGCCCGATCACGAACGTGTGTTTGGCGCGATCGGCCTGCTCGGCGGTGGCCAGCGGCAGGGCATGAGCCGCCGGATCGAGAACCGGGGCGACGACGGGGTGGCCGACGCCGAAGCCCGGGATCGCGGCATTGCCCCAGGCAGTGGCGGCATCGGGCGCGAGACGCCCGGCTGCCCGAGCCGCGGCGAGGTCGGCGGCGATCTCGGGGTCTCCGCCGGCGCCGAACGCGCCGCCCGAACCCCCGACGTCCGCCCCGGCCGGGTCGGGCAATTGGTCGAACGGCAGCGTCTGGCCCACGATCGTCACGACCTGTCCGAGCTCGATGCGCGCCTCGCGATACTGCAGCTGGCCGGTGCCAGGCCTGACGGCACCCAGGCCGCCGAACCGCCAGGCGACCGCGCCCGCACCTCGGTCGTCGCCCGGCCCGAGCGCCGGATTGACGGTCAGCAGAGCCGCCACCTGCACCTCCCGGTCGGGCTCGCCTGGACCGATCGACGGGCCCGTTCGGAGCAAGAGCCCGGTGGGAGCCTCGCCGAACATGCTGGTCGATTCCGAATACTGGGCCGGGACATCGAAGCCCGCGCCGCTGGGAAACACCCGGACGGTCCCCGTGGCGTCCCGGACACGGAAGCCGACGGCGCGCTCCTCCTCGAGCACGGTTCGGCTGTCGCGGCCGCTCGATTCGTGGATCGACCACCGGTAATAGACGCACGGCACCGACTGGAGGGGCGAGATGAGCGACAGCTCGGCGGGCTCGACGACACCAGTCACCCGAACCTCACCGACGGCGAGGGATGTAACGGTCGAGGTCGAAGTCCCCTCGATCAGACCCGCCGTCCGGTACGCGCCGAAGCCACGCACGAGCAGGACGAGGCCGCCGACGATGCCGGCGACAGCCAGAAAGGCGAGCTGGGGGACGACGACGAGCTCCACCGCCGCATCCTACGGGCCCGAATGCCGCCTCCTACTCCCCCGAACGTCCCCCCGGCCGGAGGGCGACGACGATCAGGATCGCCCCAAGGATGACCAGCGCGTACGGCCAGAGGAGGCTCGTGTCGAGCTCCGGCACGTAGCGCCGGACGAGGAGCCACGCGCCGGCCAGCACGAGGATGAGCCCGACAACGAGCGGTCCGTTCCGGCCACGCTCGCGCCACCTTGCCGCCCGCTCGGCTCGCCGCGCGGCACGGCGAGCCTCGCGTTCCGCTCGGCCGCCGTCATTCGTATCGACCCCCACCGGACTGCCGCCCGAGGCGGCGGCAGCGCTGCCTGCCGCCCCTGCCGGCTCTTCCGGCACGATGAAGATCATCACGAAGTAGACGACCAGCGCGATCCCGCCGGTGACCAGGGCGAAGCCGACCCAGGCGAGCCGCACGATCGTGGGATCCAGGTCGAGGTTCTCGGCGATCCCGCCGGCCACGCCGGAGATGACCCGTTCGTCGCGTGAGCGGTACAGCCGATCAGCCACCGCAGTTGCCCTCCCGTTCCAGGTCGAAGCTGCCGGCATTGGCGGTCGTCTCGAGATCGATCCTGACCGCTGCGGACGCGAAGCCCGGCGTCTCCCAGGCGCCGCCAACCCTGGACAGGCCTCGAGCCGCGTAGTTGTTCGAGGCAGTGAGGTTGTCATTGGCCGCCAGGCGAAGGCCAGCCCCGGCCGGCGGACAGAGACGGACGTCTCCGGCCGCGTTGGCCCGGATCGCGCCGTGCATGGACAGGTTCGGCAGTTTGATCTCCGAATCGCCGACGGCGTTCAGCTGCACGCTCAGCTGCTCGATGGCGACTGCCCGTGAAAGGTCGAGGGTCAGGGCGCCGGCGTTGACGACCACGTCAAGCCCGCCCAGCCGCGCGGACCGAACATCCAGGCGCCCGCTGCCCGCATTGACCCGGGCTTCGCGGTCGAGCGTGGGCCCGGTCGGCAGGGTCACGGTCCAGCGATTCGGAGCAGCCAGGACGTCGATTCCGGTCCGAGTGGTGGATGAAACCCGCAGCCTGTCCGGCCCGGCATCGATGGTGGGAACCTGGCCACCCTGATCGACACCTTCCACGGTCCAGGTCGAGCCGTCGACGGTTCGAACCGTGAGGTCGCCGCAGTTCAGCGTCAGGCTGACCGTGGCCCTGCCGGCCAGGTCGCCGTGCTGGGCCGGAAACGCGGTGCTGTTCCGGTCCGACGAACAGCCGCCAAATGGAATGGCGCCACCGGCAATGAGCGCCCCACCGATGAGGCCCAGCGTGGCCGCCGTCAGCAGGCCACCCACGAACTCGAAGGGCGTTCGCCGCAGCAGCAGCCCGATGCCCGCGGCGATCAGCAGCAGGGGCCACAGCGTCCACGCGCGCGACACCGCGTCCGCCGGGACGAGCCCCTGGCGGGCAGCCAGCGGCACCGCACCGAGCAGGACGAAGAAGACGCCCCAGCCCAGCAATCGGCGGTCCAGGCGCACCGCGGACTCCCTCCTCCAGGCGAACCGCTCGGTACGTTGCCACCGTACACCGCCCGAACGGCACTGTCGCAGGGTTGCAAGGTGGGAGCGGCCGCCGTAGCCGTTGCACAGAACGGGGACGCCTACGCTCGTAACAGCCATCCCACAAGGAGGGATCGAACATATGACCGACTACGACCGCACCACCGTACGTGAAACCACGACGGCGGTCGACGAGCCCGTCGTTGCCCGCCCAGGCACGAGCGACCGGGTCGTCACGCGCGAAGCGACGCACCGCTCCGGCCCGTCAGCCGGCGAGGTCGTCCGCCGCTTCGTCATGTTGCTGTTCGGGATCCTGCAGGCGCTGCTGATCATCCGGATCGTGCTGCTCCTGCTCGTGGCGAACCACAGCAATGACGTGGTGGCACTCATCCTGGGCGTGACCGATCCGTTCGTCGAACCGTTCCGCGGCATGTTCCAGCTCGACAAGGTCACGGCGGGCCGCTCGATGCTCGACCTTGCCGCCGTCGTCGCGCTCATCGCCTGGACCCTCGTCGAAGGCCTGATCGTGGCCGTCCTGGGTCTCGGCGCACGGCGCGGTGGGGACGCCACCGTCTGACCAGTGCGACCGGCGTCCCTGACGCCGCCACCGCCTCGCACACTCTTCCGACGCCGCGCGGTCGGCCGCTTCGTTGAGAGGCAGGCGCCGCGCGGCGTCGCTGTGCCGTGCTACGCTCGGCCCAAGGTGGTGGCGATGAAACCACCGCTTCGGGGCGGTCAGGTGGGGAGCGCATGCGACTGAGCAAATGGCGGGCGGCGGCTCCGACCCGCGACTCCATGACCCTCAAGGTGCTGGCAGTCGTCGAGCCAGTCCTGGCGTCGATGGGAGCAGAGCCGGATCCGCAGTGCTGGGTGGCCTGGGGCGACGATCCCAGCATCCGCTACGGGATCCTCGCCCCCATCCACGCTGGCCTGGTCGTCTGCGTCGTCCGGGTCAACATGCCGGGGGAGGGACCGCGGGCGACCGCCAAGCTGGTGCGGTGGAGTCGCGTGCAGCTCGGCGAGCTTGCCGTCGAGACGCAGGCCGGCCACCGCATCATGACCTTCCAGGTGGAGCAGTACGTGCTGCGCGGCGTGGATCAGCAGGCGGACGTGGTCGGGTCGTTCGCGCTTGCCCTCTTCGCCGCCGTCGACGGCAGACCGATGCCGGACCTGGGTGGAGG
>JALZAF010000098.1 GCA_030948505.1 Chloroflexota bacterium | reverse complement strand
GTGCTTGTCGTCCCAGATGCTCCAGTGGATGTGGGCACCGCTGCCGGCTTGGTCGGCGAAGGGCTTCGGGGCGAGCGACGCGACGAGGCCATGCCGGGCGGCGACGGCTCGCACCGTCTGCCGGTAGGTGATCTGGTTGTCTGCAGCCCGAACCGCAGGCGCGTGGCGGGTCGACAGCTCCTGCTGGCCATGACCCAGCTCAGGGTGGGACAGCTCGACGGTCAGGCCTTGCGCGGTCAGGGCGGCGACGATGTCCTGGATGACCTCCTCCGTCGAGTCCATCCCGATGCCGCTGAAGCACAGGCTCTGGTCGACCGGCTCGTAGCCCGCGTCGATCTTCCGGGCCAGGTAGAACTCGTTCTCGAAGGCGGCATCGAACTGGAGGCCGCGCTCTGCAGCCTTCGCCACCATCCGGGCGAGGAACGAGCGCGGATCGAGCGCCCACGGCTTGTGGTCGAGCTCGATCATGCTGGCGATCATTTGGGCGCTGCGCGGCGCGTACGGCAGGATCGCGAAGGTCTCCGGGTCGGGAATGAGCCGGATCTCGCCGACGGGCCCGTACGTCGCGCCGGGGGCGAGAAAATCCAGGCTCGAGAACGACTGCATGCCCTTGACGAGGCCGATCCCACTCTCCATCCGGCGCCGCAGCTGGCCGACGTGGGTCGCCTTGCCGCGAATCACGCCGCCGTTGTCGCAGTAGAGGAAGCGGACGAGCTGGACGCCGTGCTTCTCCGCCATCTGGACGATCTGGTCAGGTGTCATCGATAGGCCTCGACGTGACGAGACGGAATCGGTGGACCGCCGGCGCGACGGGCATGACGCGCCGGCGGCGGAGTGAGCGACCTACGGGCTGGGGACCTTCTCGGGGACGACTTCGGCGCCCAGGGTGAACTTGCCACCCTCGACGTCGATGATCGTCACGCCCTTCTGGGGAACGTGGATGCCCGGCCCGAAGGTGATCGCGCCGGTGATGCCCTTGAAGCCCGATGTGGCTTCGAGGGCTGTCTTGACGGCCGCCGAATCGGTCCCCTTGGCCCGCTTCACGGCGTCGGCCAGGAGGTACACGGTGTCGTAGCCGAGGGCGGCGAAGGCGTTCTCGGGATCGTGCGTGTATTCCTTGTTGTACGCGGCGATGAACTTCTTGATCGGGTCCGTGCCGCCGGTCGCGTCGATCAGGGCGTGGGTCGAGAAGAAGACGTTGTTGGCCGCCGCGCCGGCGACCTTGATGAGATCCGGCGTGTCGTAGCCGTCGCCGCCGACGATGGGGCCGGTGATCCCGGCGTCGCGGAACTGCTTGACCAGCGGGCCCACGTTGTACGGCATCGCCGCCACGTAGTAGAAGTTTGGCTTGGTCGGGAGTGCCCTGATCTTGGTGATCTGGGCCGAGAAGTCGGTCGCCTTGTCGTCGTACGAGTCCTCGAGGGCGATCGTCCCACCGAGCTCGGTGAAGCGCGTCTTGAAGTACTGGCCGAGCAGGGTCGTGTACTCGACGCCCTTGTCCCACAGGAAGTAGGCGTTCTTGCCGAACTTCTTGAATCCGAACTCCGCCCCGGCCGCGGCCTGGACGTTGTCACCAAAGCAGGCCAGGAACATCATGTCGCCGACCTGCTTGGGGATCTTCGGCGACGTCGCCCCGACCGTGATGAACGGGATCTTGGCGCTCTGGAAGGCCGGCCCGGCGGCAAGGACAGAGTCGGTGTCCGTGTAGCCGATGAACAGCGGGACCTTGTCCTGCTCGACGAACTGCTTGGCCGTCTGGGCGGTCACGTCCATCTTGTACTGGCTGTCGTGGACGATGAATTCGATCTGCTTGCCGAGCACGCCGCCGACGGCGTTGATCTCCTTGACCGCCAGCTTGGCCCCGTTGGCTGCGGGCAGGTCGAGGGCGGACTCGTCGCCGGTCAGGGCGAAGCCGCCGCCGATCCTGATCGTCGTAGCGCTGGACGCGGCCGGGCTCGAGCAGGCCCCGAGCGCGAGGGCCGCCATGGCGACCAAGGCAAGCGCCTTTGCAAGCGCGGTGGCTTTCACGATTCCTCCTCCGACCCCGGCACCGGGGTCCCCTGTTTCGAAACGGACCGCCAGAGGGTAGCGCAGCCGATGCGCCGGCGAACAGCCCCGGTTGCGGTTCATTTGGCGATCGACAGGCCTTCGACGCCCCAGCGCTTGAGGATCACCAGGTACGTCCGGTCGCCGATCATCGCCTGGAGTGCACCGTCCACGGCAGCTCGCAGCGCCGGATGGTCCTTCGGCAGGCCGATCCCGTTGCGGACGGGCGGCAGCGCGGTGGCCAGCTGGAACTCCTTTGGCCGGTCGATGGCGACGAAGTCGCTGCCGATGTAGGCATCCGCTGTGCCCGCGGCGAGGGCCGCCACGGCGGCCGCATCGTCGTCGAATGTGCGGAGGTCGACCTTGGGCTTCCCGGCGCTTGCGCAGTCGCGGTCGATGCCCGCTCCAGCGTGGTCGCCCTGGCCGAGGACCAGGTCCACGTGCGTCGAGCCCGTCTGGACGGCAAGCACTTTGCCGCAAAGGTCGGTCAATACGACGATCCCCGCCGGATTGCCGGCCCGGACGACGACGTGCTGCGTGCCCTGGGCATAGGGCAGCATGTCGATCCGCTGGAGGCGGGTGCTGGTGATGTGCTGGGCAGAGATGCTGATGTCGCACTGGCCACCGGCGACGGCGTCGATGAGCGCTGCGAACGGCATTTCCTTGATCCCCGGTGTGAGACCCAGGCGCCGTGCGATCTCCTGGGCGATCTCGATATCGACGCCGGCTGGCTTGCCGCTGTCGTCGCGGAAGCTCATCGGTCCGGGCCGCAGGTTGACGCAATAGGTGAAGCGGCCGGCCGTGACGAGCTCGGCCGCGAGGCCGGAGGCTGCGGGGCTGGCCGAGGGCGACGGGCTGGCTACGGCCGACGGACTGGCCTCTACCGAAGGCGTCGCCTGGGTGGCCGCGGCGTCAAGCGTCGAGCTGGGCACGGGCACGGCTCCGCCGCAACCGGCGATCAGCAACGCCGTCAGCAGCGCGCCAATCGCTGGCCGCCTGGGCGTGGTCCAACGCTGTCGCATTCGGGGCGCCTCCTCCGGCCATCGTCTCACGCCGGGGATTCACGCCCGCACGGGTCCCAGCTCGCCTACCGATGTTGACAGCCTCAGGCGCGCCGGCTCGTACCCTACCGGCATGGCGCCTGGTAGCGGCCTCCGGATCGAGCCCCTGACCGTCGACCGCTTCGACGACCTGGCCGCCCTCTTCCGCGAGGGTGGCGATCCGCGCTGGTGCTTTTGCATGTACTGGCGGCTGCGAGGCAAGGATTTCTCGGGAGCCACCATGGCGCAGAACCGCGCTCGGCTGCGAGACCTGGCGGGCGGCCCGCTGGCGCCGGGCCTGGTCGCCTATCGCGGCGACCGCGCAGTCGGCTGGTGCAGCCTGGGCCCGCGCGAGGACTTCGAGCGATTGGAACGGTCCCGGATCATCCCGCGGGTCGACGATCAGGCCGTTTGGTCGATCGTGTGTTTCGCCGTTTCGAAGTCGGCCCGTGGCGAAGGCGTGGCAGTGAAGCTGCTCGACGCCGCCGGCCCGTGGGCCGGCGGGCATGGCGCGAAGATCCTCGAGGCCTATCCCGTCGACACCGAAGCGGGCACCGCCATCAACCCCGATGCCGCGTACATGGGAACGCTGCCGATGTTCGAGCGAGCCGGCTTCAAGGTCGTCTCGCCGACCGGCGCGTCGGCGGCGGGCCGACCCCGGGTTGTCGTGCGAAAGTCGCTTGGCTGATCGAGCGGGCCCAGCCCCGGCAAACCGTCAGTTATGCACCCCGTGACTGTTAGTCAGTTCCCTGGACGGCTCCGGCGCGCGCCCACGCTTGGCCGTAACTTCGGCACCCGTCACCCATGCATCCGGTGGCTGAGAGGCGGTTTCCGCCTGACGAACATGCACCGGGTGAATAGGCGACGGTTTTCGATGCGAGCGAGCCGGCGACGGGACCTTCGGCGAGGTTGACAATGGCCGGAAGCGACCGCTAGACTCCGCGACCGGCGTGCAGATCGCCCGCCCTCGTCTAGCTCTACTGGAGGGCCACCTCCGAATGACGATCCGACTTCTCCACCGCACGGACGCGCCTATCGGCGCCGCCGTTGGCGGGAGATTTGCGCCCATCTCGAGCTAGGCTGAGGCGGCAGGACCGCCACACCAGAAGCCACGAGCCGTGGGCCAGATCGGGCCCCCGGCTTTTTTGATGCCCCACCCGTGTCACGCGACACGAAGGAGCAGCACGGAGCCGTGAGGCCCGCCGACGAACCGATCGTCCGGGACCCGCGGCTCTTTCCATGTCCGGACCCCGACAGCTACTGCACCGCACCTGACCAAGGACCACTCCAGGAGCACACCGTGACCGCCACCGTGACCCAGGAACAACTCAAGAACGGACCCGGCCACGCGCCGGCCGAAGCCGAAACGCCTGCGTCCCAGCCCGCCGACGCCGCCGAGGCCACCCAGGCGGTCGAACCCGCCCAGGCCGCCCTCCTGATCGAGGGCGTCACCAAGCGGTTCACCGTCGGGCGCAAGCGCAAGCCGGTGACGGCGATCTCGAACGTGTCGCTACGCCTCGAGCGCGGCGACATCCACGGGATCCTCGGCGCCAACGGCTCCGGAAAGTCGACCCTGATCCGTCTCGTCTCGGGCCTGCTGACCCTGGACGAGGGCCGGGTCGAGGTCTTTGGCCACGACATCGAGCGCGAGGAGATGGCGGTCAAGCGTTTGATCAACCGGGTCAGCGTCGACGCCGCCTTCTTCAAGAAGCTCAGCCCAATGGAGAACCTGCTGTTCGCCGCTCGCCTGTACGGCCTCGACGGAGGCACCGCCAGGCGCGAGGCGCTGCGGATCCTCGAGCGGCTGGGCATCGGGGCCAAGCGAGTCGGCCGGCCGGTCGAGCAGATGAGCCGGGGCATGCAGCAGAAGGTCGCCATCGCGCGAGCCCTGCTGACGAGCCCCTCGCTCCTCCTGCTGGACGAGCCAACGACAGGCCTGGACCCGCGCTCGAAGCTCGAGGTGCAGACCTTCATCGAGGAGGTCCGCGACAGCCATGACGCAACCATCGTCCTGACGACCCACGACCTGGCCGAGGCGGAACGCCTGTGCCGCCGGATCACGATCCTCAACGACGGCCGGACCGTCGCCGAGGACACGCCGGACGGACTCAAGCGTCTCGTCTCGGAGCGCCACGGCGAGCCGCCCACGCTGCACGCCGCGTTCATGACCTACACCGGCCGCTCGCTCGACGACGACGTCGAGGACGAGAGCGGTGACGACGAATGAAAGGAGGTGATGCCCGAATGAACAGCCAAACCCACTTACAGCTCCGGCTGGCGAATGACCTTCTGGCGCAGCGACTGCTCGACGCGAACAACGCCCGCCTGGCCGCATCGCTGGCCCGCCCATCGATTCGACGGTCCATCGGCCACTCGATCATCCGGATCGGTGAACGACTGGCCGCCGAACCCAACCTCCAGCCGGCTCGGACCCCCTAGGCCCGGGCCGGCTCCAGCCCAAAGGATCGTCCGATGACCACTTTCGGCGTCGCCCATGAGCTCAAGGCGTCGTACGCCTTCATCGAGCGCAACTTCTACCTGACCCGCCGGTACTGGGGCTGGGAAGTCGCCTTCCTGGTCTATTCCGTCGCGGGCGCGCTGTCGATCTCGCTCATCGGTGCTGACCAGGGCAGCCCCCGCCTGCTGCTGACCCTGATGGTGGGCGCGATCTTCTGGAACTACCTGTCCGTTGTCTTCTCCTGGATCGCCGAGACCATCGCCGTCGAGCGCTGGGAGGGCACCCTCGAGTACACGATGATGGCGCCGATCCATCGCTCCACCCAGCTCCTTGGCTCGGTGATCTACGCCATGGTCTACGGCCTGATCCACACGGCCGTGATCCTGATCGTGCTCGTCCTGTTCTTCCCGCAACTCGACCTGTCGAAGGCCAACTTCGGCACGGCCCTCGTCTTCGTCGTGCTCGGCTCGTTCAGCTTCGTCGGGATCGGCATGATGGCCGCGATCCTGCCGCTGCTGTACGTCGAGCGCGGCGCCCAGATGACCTTCGTCATCCAGTCGGTGATCCTGCTCATCAGCGGCGTCTACTACTCGGTCGACATCCTGCCCGCCTGGATGCAGGTCGCCTCGCGCCTGTCACCGGCGACGTACGTCCTGGATGCCGTGCGCCGTGGCCTCATCGACGGGGCTGGCTTCGGCGAGCTCATCGGCGATGCCTGGCCGCTGGTCATCATGGGCATCGTGCTCATTCCCGCCGGGCTGTGGGCATTCGGCAAGGCCGAGCGCTACGCCAAGCGGACGGGCAAGTTGAAGCGGGTCGGTTGACGTTGTGAGCGCGCTGCCGCGACCCGATTCCGTGAGCTGGCTCGAGGCGCTGGGCTGGGGCGAACCGTTCGCTTCGGCCCTCGAGCCACATGCCGCGCAGGGGCGCGATCCCGGGCGCGTCGTGGCCGAGGACCGCGGGCTCTATCTCGTGGCCACGAGCCGGGGCGAGATCCGGGCCGCCATCAGCGGGCGGTTCCGGTTCGATGCGGCCGGCAACCCGGCGGCGTTCCCGGCCGTGGGCGACTGGGTCGCCCTCGACGTCCGCGAGGACGGCGGCACGATCCACGCCGTCCTCCCCCGTCGCACGGCCTTCTCGCGCCTCGCCGCCGGTCAGGAGACGTATACCCAGGTCCTGGGCGCGAACGTCGACGTAGTCTTCATCGTCACCTCGCTCAACCGCGACTTCAACGTCCGCCGGCTCGAGCGCTTCCTGGCTGCCGTGTGGGAATCAGGAGCGAGGCCGATCGTCGTCCTCTCGAAGGCCGATCTCGCCGAGGACCTCGAGGGCTGCCGCCTGGAGGCGGAGGCGGCGGCGCCCGGCGTCCCGATCCTCGTGGTGAGCGCGGTCGACGGCAGGGGCCTGGACGAGGTCCGTGCCCAGCTCGCCGTCGGTCGCACGGTCGCCGTCGTTGGCTCGTCGGGGGTCGGCAAGTCGACGCTCATCAACGCGCTCGCCGGGCAGGACCTGCAGGCGGTATCGGAGGTCCGCCTTGATGATGCTCGAGGCCGCCACACAACGTCGCGCCGCCACCTCGTCCAGCTCCCCGGCGCGGGGATGATCCTCGACACGCCGGGGATGCGCGAGTTCGCGCTGCTCGACGACGCGGGGCTGGCCACGTCCTTCGCCGATGTCGAAGCCGCGGCAGCGACGTGCCGCTTCAGCGATTGTGCCCACCGCAGCGAACCGGGCTGCGCCGTTCGGGCGGCGATTGCGACGGGCGACCTCGCCTCTGACCGCTTCGCCGCCTTCGAGAAGCTCGGGCGCGAGGCCGCCGCGGCCGAGCGCCGTGTCGACGCCTTCGCCCGGATCGAGGAACGCCGCCGCTGGAAGATGATTCACAAGAGCGTTCGGGCGCACATGAAGCAGCGCTACGGGGGCACGCCGTGACACAGACTGACGCACGCGTGAACCTCCCGGACGCCCCGCGAATCGCGGGCCTTCGCTTCCGGCGGTTCCGCGACGATCGCGATTACGATGCGCTGGCCGAGCTGATGACCGCCGCCAACTTGGCCGATGGCGTGGACTACATTCCTGACGCGCCGAGCCTGCGCGTCGAGTACGAGAACGCCGACGACCTGGACGTCCGCCGCGACCTCGTCTATGCCGAGATCGACGGCCGCGTCGTCGGCTACGGAAAAGCCAGACGGCAGCTCCGTGACGGTGCCCCGGTCTACGTTTCGTTCGGCGCCGTGCGGCCGGAGTTTCGACGGCGCGGCCTCGGACGGGCGCTGCTGCGCTGGAACCAGGCCCGGTCCCGGGAGGTCGCGCTGCTCCACCCGGACGAGGGCGCTCGAGAGTTCCGAGCCTGGATCGCGGATCGGCAGGGCGGCGCCCGCGAGCTCCTCGAGGGCGACGGCTACATCGCGGTCAGGCACGGCTTCGAGATGACGCGGGGGGATCTCGCCGAGCTGCCGGATGCTCCCGTGCCGGATGGCCTCGAGATCCGGCCGGTCGGGATGGAACAGCTGCGAGAGATCTTCGACGCCGAAAACGAGGCCTTCCGCGACCATTGGGGCCACCACGAGATGAGCGACGCCGACTTCCGCCAGACCGCCGAATCGCCCGACCTCGACATCTCGCTGTGGCGGGTTGCGTGGGACGGCGACGAGGTCGCGGGGGTCGTGGAAACGTTCATCTTCCGATCGGAGAACGCGGCGCTCGACAAGCAGCGCGGCTGGCTGGATCGGATCTCCGTCCGCCGCCCGTGGCGTCGCCGCGGTGTCGCCCGGGCGCTCGTCGTGTCTGCCTTCGCCGGGCTCCGCGACGTCGGAATGACGGAGGCCATGCTGGGCGTCGACGCGGAGAACCCGAGCGGTGCGGTCCAGCTCTACGAATCGCTGGGCTTCCGGGTCACGGACCGGGGAACGACGTACCGCAAGGCGTGGTGACCGGGTCGGGGCGACAATGGCGGCCGTGGTAGGCGTGCGTCTTTTCGTGGCCGGGATCCTGCTCGTCGGGACGGTGATGGCTTGCGCCACACCCGGCGCGGCGCCCGCAGTCAACACGCCCAGCGTTCCGCCAGCTTCGGCTGCGACGGCGACCACCCAGCCGTCGAGCCCTGCGGCCTCGCCGGCGCCGAGCCAGCCAAGGGAGTCGACCATGCCGTTCACGATCAAGAGCCCGAGCTTCACCGAAGGCGGCGCAATCCCTCGCAACTTCAGCTGCGACGGCGCGAACGTCTCGCCCGCGCTCGAATGGGAGGGTGTCCCCGACGGCGCCGCGGCGCTCGCCCTGATCGTCGACGACCCCGACGCCCCGACCGAAGAACCCTGGGTCCACTGGGTCATTTACAACATCCCGCCGACGCCCGACGGGCTCGCGGAAGGGGTCCCCCGGGACGCCAACCTGCCGAGCCTCGGGGGGGCGGTGCAGGGGGTCAACACGTGGAAGACGACCGGCTATCGCGGCCCCGC